>JAHCAY010000001.1:1502467-1802960 GCA_019634575.1 Candidatus Didemnitutus sp. | reverse complement strand
GCTGTTGCTCTGGATCGCGTTCTACGGTTTCGGGCAGTTTCTGAAGGCGCTGCCGCCGGACCTCCACGAAGGCACGGTGTGGCGCAAAGCAGTCGAGGGTGCCGGCAATGGCGAAGACCGCTGAGCGCAATCGAGCCCCGCGTGCGATCGACCTCATCGAGGAGGCCGTGCATCTGCTGCGCGCGCACCCCGGCGCGCTCGGTCTCTATTATGCGGGCGCGGCGCCGTTCGCGTGCGGAGTGGTGTTTTTCTGGGCGTATGTGAGCTGGTTCGTGCCGGCCGACGGCGCGGTCGCGTTCGGCGCGCTGGGACTGGCACTGGCCTTCGGCGCGATGCGCGTGGCGCAGCACCGCTACGCGCAGCGGTTGCGCGCGCACCTGACCGGCGATGCGCCGCCGCGCTGGCAGGCGCGCGATTGGCGGCGCGAGTGCGCGGTGCAATTCCGGTTGCAGGCGCCGGGCGTGGTGGTCCTGCCGCTCGCGGCGGTGTTCGGCGTGCCGTTCGGGTGGGCCTACGCGTATTTCCAGAACGCCGTCGTGCTGCCGGCGGGCGACGGCGCGAGCGCGGCGGAGCGGCGGCGCGCGGCTTGGGAGCAGGCCCTGCTCTGGCCGGGGCAAAACCACCGGGCGCTGGCGATTCTGTCGGTGCTTTGGGCGATGGTTTTTCTGAATGTGGCGGTTGCCTTCGTGGTCGTGCCGATGCTCGCGACGCGCTGGCTCGGGCTGCACACGGTTTTCGCGCTGTCGGGCTGGTCGTATCTCAACACGACTTTTCTCGCGGTGATCGCCGCGCTGACGCACCTCGCGGTCGGTCCGTTGATCAAGGCGTTCTACGTCGTGCGCGTGTTTCGCGGCGAGGCGCGGCGGAGCGGAGCGGATTTGTTGCTCGTGCTGCGTCGTGAGCAGGCCCGGCGCAGCGCGCTGCGCGCGGGCCTGGCGGCGCTCGTGCTCGCCGGCGCGCTGGGCGGCGGCGTGTCAACGACGCGCGCCGCGGAGGCGACTCCGGGGCCGGCGGTCGCGTTGGAGTCGCGGCAGCTCGATCGCGCGCTCGACGAAGTGCTCGCGCGGCCGGATTTCCGCTGGCGCTTGCGGCAGGCATCGGAGGCCGGTGCGGGGCAGAAAAAGAAAGAGGGCATCATCATGGGTTTCCTGCGCACGACGTTCGAGACCGCGCGGGAGGCGGCCCGGGCGGTCGGGCGCTGGTTCGATTCCGCCAAGCGCTGGCTCGCGGACCTGTTGCCCGGCGGCAAGGACGACAAGACGCCGACTCGCGGTCGGGACGGCACAGCGTCGCTGCGCTGGATGGACGTGCTGCAATTCGGCGCCTACGCGCTCCTCGCGATCGTGGCCGGACTGCTGCTGTGGGTGGTGTGGAAGGTTTTCGAACACAACCGGACCCGGCCGTTCGCGGCCGGCGCAGCGGGCGCGTGGCCGACGGCGACGCCGGATTTGCAGGACGAGAATGTCGAAGCGTCGCGCCTGCCCGCGCACGAGTGGCTCGCGCTCGCGCGCGCCAAGCTCGCCGCCGGCGAGTGGCGGCTGGCGTGGCGCGCGCTCTTCCTCGCGACGATCGCGACGCACGCGCACGACGGCTTGCTCTCGCTCGCGAAGTTCAAGACGAACCTCGACTACGAACGCGAACTGCGGCGGCGGGCGCTCGGCCGCGCGGCGGTGGCGGAGGAATTCCGCGCGCGCCGACAGGCCTTCGAGGCCGTGTGGTATGGCCACGAGCAGGCGAGCGCCGAGGGGGCGCGCGAGTGGCTGCGGGAATTGGAGGCTCCGCGATGAGCCGCCGCATGCTCCGCTGGCTGCTTCCCGTGACGGCGCTGGCGCTGGCCGCGCTCGCGCTCGGCTGGGTGTTCTCGGTCCGGCTCGGCGGCGGCGACGCCTATCCGGCCTATTCGTCGTTCCGTGCGGACGCGCTCGGCACGCGCGCACTTTACGAGGCGCTCGAGACGCTGCCGGATTTTCGCGTTGAGCGTCAGCTGAAGCCGCTCGCGCGGCTCGGCGCGGGGTCGCGGCTCGTCGTGCTGCCGGGATTGCTGTGGCACGACTGGGAGAAGATTCCCGAGGACGAACTCGCGGCGCTGAACGCGGCGGCGAACGCCGGCAGCACGGTGGTGCTCGCCTTCCAGAGCGTGAGCAAGGACGAGGAGGAGGCGTGGGTCGCCGCGGAGAAGGCCCGGGAGAAGCGCGAAGCCGAGGCGAAGAAACACGCCGGCGAAGAGGAGAACGAAAAGGACAAGAAAGCGAAGAAACCGGCGCACGGACCCGGCGCGCGCGCCCGGCGCGAGCCGGAGAAAAAGACGATCGCCGCCGCCTGGCAGGTCGCGCTCGGCGTGCGCACGCTCCTCGCGCCACCCACGGCGCAACGCGCGGCGACCGCGCCGATGGCGCTCACGCCCGAGCTCGGGTGGCACAGCGAACTTTATTTCCAGCCGTCCGACGGTGCGCCGTGGCGGACGCTCTACACGCGCGGGCCCTCGAAGGTGGCGGTGGAGCGGCCGTTCGGCGCGGGTCGGATCGTGTTGCTCGCCGACGCGTTCGCGTTGAGCAACGAGGCGATGCAGAACAAGCGCGCGACCGGGCTGGTGGCGTGGCTCGTCGGTGCGCATCGCCGCGCCGTGTTCGTCGAAAGTGCACTCGGCCTCGGCGAGGAGAACGGAGTGGGATTTCTGGCCCGGCGCTACGGGCTCGGTGGCGCGATGGCGTTGCTGGCGCTGCTCGCGGCGTTGTATCTGTGGCGGCGGGCGGTGGCGTTTTATCCGGTGCGCGATCCGCTGGAGGCGGGCGGCGAGATTGCGCTCGGTTACGAGCCGGCGGCCGGGCTCACGGCGCTGCTGCGGCGCGCGCTCGGTGCGGGCGCGGTGTTGCCGGCGTGTGTCGAGGAATGGCGCGCGGTGCGGCGGGCTGGCGGCAATGCGGCGGCGACCGCGCGTTTCGACGCCGCGTGGGCGGCGCGCGATCCGAAGGCGGCACCGGTTGGGACCTACAACACGCTCGTGCGGGAGCTGAAGCCGCGCTGAATTTATGAACGAGAAACTCGAACCCACTCTCGCCGCGCTCGCGGCGGCCCGACGCGAAGTCGCCAAGGTCATCATCGGCCAGTCGGCGGCGGTGGAGCTGGCGCTCATCACGATCCTCACGCGGCAGCACGCGCTGCTCGAGGGCGTGCCTGGCGTGGCGAAGACGCTGCTCGTGCGCACGCTCGCCCATGTGCTCGGCGCGGAGAGCGGCCGCGTGCAGTTCACGCCCGACCTGATGCCGGCGGACATCACCGGCACGAACATCTTCAACCTGCAGACGAACCAGTTCACGCTCGTGCGCGGGCCGGTGTTCACGACGTTCATGCTGGCCGACGAAATCAACCGCGCGCCGGCGAAGACGCAGGCGGCGCTGCTCCAGGCGATGCAGGAACGCTGCGTGACGATCGACCGCGAGACGCACGCGCTCGATCCGGACTTCACCGTGTTCGCGACGCAGAACCCGGCGGAGTCGGAGGGCACTTATCCGCTGCCCGAGGCGCAGAAGGATCGCTTCATGTTCCGCATCCAGATGGCGTGTCCGGCGCGCGACGACGAAATCTCGCTCGCACGGCGCATGCTCACGGCCGACGCGCCCGAGGCGGCGCTGGCGCGCGGCGACGTGCAGGCGGTGCTCGAGCGCGGTCAGCTCGCGACGCTCCGCGCCAGCCTCGATGCAATCGCGGTGCGGGACGAGCTGATGGCCTACATCGTCGATCTCGTGCGTGCCACGCGCACCGATGAAAGTGTGCTGGTGGGTGCGGGGCCGCGCGCGACGCAGTCGCTGTTGCTCGGCGGCCGGGCGAAGGCGGCGATCGAGGGGCGCGACTACGTGACGCCCGACGACATCCGGCAACTCGCGCCGGCGGTGCTCGCGCATCGCATCGTGCTGCGGCCGGAATTCGAGATCGAAGGGTTGTCGGTCAACGAAGTGCTGAATCGCCTGCTCGAGCAGGTCGCGGTGCCGCGGTGAGGCGCGCATGATCCCGGTTCCGTCCCAACGTCTGTTGTGGTGCGTCGCGGCGCTCGTGCCGGCGGCGGCGCTGGCGGGGCCGTTGCCGGAGCTCTGGCCGTTGTGCGTGATCGCACTGGCGGCGCTGGCGTTGGCGACGGGCGTCGACCTGTTGCTGACGCTGCGGGCGGGACGTTTGCCGGTCGTGACGGGCGAGGCGGTCGGTCGGCTGACGAAGGACCGCGCGGCGAAGCTGCCACTCATGCTCAGCTACGACGTGGACGCGCCGGCCGAGGTGCGGCTGGGACTGGCGTTGCCGGCGGTGTTTGCGAGCAAGGAGCGGGTCCTCCGCGTTGCGCTGCCGGCGGGCGGCAAGCGCGTGCTCGTGTCCTGGGAATGCACAGCGGGGCGGCGCGGACGCTTTGCGCCGGGCCCGGTGTGCCTCGAGGCGGACTCGCGGTTCGGCTTCTGGCAGCTGCGCGCGCAGCAGGCGCTCGCGGGCGAGTTGCGCGTGTATCCGAATTTGTTCTCCGAGCGGAGGCAGCTCGCGGCGCTGTTCCTGAATCGCGGCTTGGCGGGCGTGCAGCTGCGGCGAACGGTGGGACGCGGACGTGAATTCGAGCGGTTGCGCGAGTATCAGCCGGGCGACAGCTTCGACGAGGTGCATTGGAAAGGCACGGCGAAGCGCGGGCGTCCGGTGACGAAGATTTTTCAGGTCGAGCGCACGCAGGAAATCTACGTCGTGATCGATGCGTCGCGGTTGTCGGCGCGGCCGGTGACGATCGACGGGCGCAGCGTGACGACGCTCGAGCGGCAAATCACTGCGACGCTCGTGCTGCTGCTCGCGGCGGGACGGCAGGGCGACCGGTTCGGACTCGTGGCGCACGACGCGCGCGTGCGGACGTTCGTGCGCGCCGGGAGCGGCGCGACGCACTACGGCGCGTGTCGCGAAGCGGTGCACGCGCTGGAATCGAGCGAGACGACGCCGGATTTTGCGGAGCTGTTCGCGCTGCTGCGCACGCGGCTGCAACGGCGCTCGCTGCTGGTTTTTCTGACGGACTTGAGCGATCCGGTGCTGGCGGAGGAATTCGTGAAGCACATCCCGGTGCTCTCGCGGCAGCATCTCGTGCTGGTGAATCAGGTGCGCGCGCCCGGCGCGGAGCCGGTGTTTTCGCGACCGGTGGCGAGCGAGGTGGAGATGGTGGAGCGGCTCGCGGGACACTATCAATGGCGCGAGGCGCACGAGATCGCGCGGTTGCTGCGGCCGCACGGCGTGACCTGCGCGTTGCTCGAGCACGAACGGCTCGCGGCGGAAATGGTCGGGCAATACCTGCGCGTGAAGGGAGGCGGATTGCTGTGATCGTCGACCTCGCGAGATTCGTCGCGGCGGAGGAGCCGCATTGGCAGCGATTGGAGAAGCTGCTCGAACGCCGGCAGGGCGATGCCTGGGCGCCGCTGTCGCTCGCGGAGGCGAAGGAGCTGGATTATCTGTATCGGCGCGCGGGGGCGGACTTGGCGCGGGTGGCGTCGTTTTCGGCGGAGCCGGAGATGCGGCGGCGGCTGGAGTTGCTCGTGGCGCGGGCTTACGCGGAGATCCACGGCACGCGGCGGGCGGGCGCGGCGCGGTTGCGGCCGTGGCAGTGGCTGAGCGCGACGTTTCCGCAGACGCTGCGGCGGCATGCGCGAGCGCTGTTGCTGACGGTGGTGGTGACCTTGGCCGGCGCGATTTTCGGCGGCGTGGCGGTGGCGGTGGACCCGGAGGCGAAGGAAGCGCTGATGCCGTTCTCGCATTTGCAGGGGAGTCCGGCGGACCGCGTCGCCGAAGAAGAGGCGGCGATGAAGGACCGGCTGGCCGGACACAAGGCGACGTTCGCCGGCGAGCTGATGACGCACAACACGCGCGTGTCGCTGTTCGCGCTGGCGCTGGGCTTCGCGTGGGGCGCGGGGACGCTCGTGCTGCTGTTCTACAACGGCGTGATTCTCGGGGCGGTGATCGCGGATTATCTGCTGGCGGGGCAGGGCGTGTTTCTCGCGGGGTGGCTGCTGCCGCACGGGGTGATCGAGATTCCGGCGATTCTCGTCGGAGCGACGGGCGGCTTCGTGCTGGCGCGCGCGGTGATCGGGCGCGACGACGGGCGTCCGCTGGCGGTGCGCTTGCGCGCGGTGGCGGATGACGTCGCGACGCTGGCGGCCGGCACGGCGCTGATGCTGGTGTGGGCGGGCGTGGTGGAGTCGTATTTGTCGCAGTATCACGAGCCGGCGATCCCCTATGCGTTGAAGATCGCGTTCGGCGTGGTGGAATTCGGTTTGTTGGTCGCGTATCTCGGCTGGGTCGGGCGCGGGAAGGCGCAGGAGGCGGCGTCGTGACGGACGAGCGCGTGGATCGCTTGCGGGTGCGCACGCCGGAGGGCGTGAGCTTCACGTTTCATCTGGCGAGTCCGGTGACGCGGCTGGCGGCGTGGTTCGTCGACGCGCTGACGATCATGGCGGCGTGGACGGCGATCTCGACGGCGATTTTGCTGCTGGGGTTGCTGAGCGCGGACATCGCGCGCGGGGCGGTGCGGATCGGGTTCTTCATTTGGGTGACCGGTTACGGCATCGCGCTGGAGTGGCTGTGGAACGGGCAGACGCTCGGGAAACGGATGTTGCGGCTGCGGGTGATGGACGAGCGCGGGCTGCCGCTGCGGTTTTCGCAGGTCGTGATCCGCAACCTGCTGCGCGCGGTGGATGTGCTGCCAGTCGCGTATCTCGTCGGCGGCGTGGCGGCGTTGATGGGGCGGAAGAGCCAGCGGCTCGGCGATTTCGCGGCGGCGACGATCGTCGTGCACGAGGCGCCGCCGGTGCGCGTGGATCTCGGCGGCATCGTGTTGGGAAAATACAATTCGCTGCGCGGCCACCAGCACGTGGCGGCGCGCTTGCGGGCGCAGATCAGCCCGGCGCTGGCGTATGCGGCGTTGCAAGCGTTGTGGCGGCGGGAGGAGTTGGAGGATGCGGCGCGCGTGACGCTGTTCGCGGAACTGGCGCGGCATTTCCGTTCACTGACGACGTTGCCGTCCGAGGTGGACGAAGGCATTTCGGACGAGCAGTTCGTGCGCAACGTGGTCGAGGTCGTGTTCGGTGCGCGGCCGGAGACGGCGGCGGCGGGCGTGCCCGCGGGGCGTTGAGATCCGCGGCGCAATTTTTCTGGTTTCGGGCCTAAGAAGGCGCAGGCTCGCGCGTCGAGCATGGCAGGTGACGTGAACACCCCAGGAACAATCAATGAAAGCCATGCCTTCGTGGAGACGGCGGTCGCCCGCCATCAAGCGCCGTTGCTGCGCTATGCCACCCGACTCTTGCACGGGGACGCCGATCGCGCGCGTGACGTCGTGCAGGATACCTTCGTCAAATTGCTCGCGCAGAAACCGGCCGACGTCGAGGGACACCTCGCGGAGTGGCTGTTCACGGTCTGCCGCCATCGCACGCTCGACGTGCTGCGGAAGGAGGGGCGCATGAAGTTCTTCGAGGAAGGCCAGGCCGAGCGCTTGACGGCCGCCGAGCCGTTGCCCGGCGCGGGCGCGGAGCGGGCCGAGGCGCAAGCTGCGGTGTTGAAGCTCATCGAGAGGCTGCCGCGCAACCAGCAGGAAGTGGTGCGCCTCAAGTTTCAAAACGGTTTCAGCTACAAGGAAATCAGCCGCATCACGTCGCTGTCGGTGACGAATGTCGGCTTCATTCTGCACACCGCCGTGGCGCGGCTGCGAAAGGAGATGGCGGCGCAGGCCGAGTGAGGCGCGCCCCGGAAAAGGAACGACCATGAAAATTTCGGAATTCAACCAAGACGATCCTCGCCTGACGGCTTACGCGCTCGACGAGATGGAGCCGGCGGAACGCGCCGAGTTTGAACGGTGGCTGCAGCAGCACCCGGAGGCGCAGAAAGCGGTGGAGGAAATCCGCGCCGCGGCGGCGATGCTCGGCGAGGCGCTGGCGGAGGAGCCGGCGGGAGCGGACAACTTGATCGATGCGGCTGCAGTCCTCGCGGCGCAGCCGAAGGCTGAGCCGGTCGACGAATATCGTCGGAAGCGCAGCAAGCTGCTGCAGTTCCCCGCGCTCTATTACATGACCGCCAGCCTCGCGGCGGCGTGCTTCGCGGTGATGTTTTTCACCTCCGCCGAATATTCGGCGAAGGAGCAGAAGCGCTACATCGAGATGAACGAGACGATGGCGGATGCGATGCGCGCAAAAGAAAAGGGGAAGCGCATGCTCGAGTCCGAAGAGCGTGCGCTCGCGGCACAGATCCAATCGCAGGAGCAGACGCCGCGTCCGGCCGTGACGTTCGCTTTGCCGTCGACTCCGCCGCCGCCTCCTCCGACCGATGCCGCGCAAGTCGCGCTGGCGGGTGCGAGCTCCAATCAAGTTGCGAGCGGGGATGTGGCCTTCTCGACGCCGCTCGAGTTGCGCGCGAACCAAGGAAACGAGATGGTCAAACTCGAGCAATTCGCCGTGACCAGTGCGGCACAGACCACCGCAGGTGCCGCGCAGGAACCGATGACGTTCGGGTATAGCGGGCCGGTCGGCGCTCGCCCAGCGGCGGCGCGGATGAGTTCGCCTTTGAGCGCCAAGCGCGCGCCAGCGCTCCTCACGGGCGGTTTGGTGCTGCCACAGACCGAACCGTCGAACACCGAAAGCTACGCACACACGGAAGAAAATCCGTTTCTCACGGTCGCGCAGAATCCGCTGTCGACCTTCTCGGTCGATGTCGACACGGCGTCCTACGCGAACGTCCGGCGCTTCCTCCAACAGAAGCACCTGCCGCCGAAGGGCGCGGTGCGCATCGAGGAGCTGGTGAATTATTTCCCATATCGCTACGCGCCGCCGAGCGATCGCGCGCCGTTTGCCGCGCATTTGGAGGTGGCGAGCGCGCCGTGGGCGCCAGAGCACCGGCTCGTGCGCATCGGGTTGAAGGGGCGTGAGGTCAGCGATGCGGCGCGGCCGAAGGCGAACCTCGTGTTCCTGTTGGATGTGTCCGGCTCGATGAATGCGGCGAACAAGCTCCCGCTCGTGAAGCAGTCGCTGCGGATGATGCTCGAAAAGCTCCGGACCGACGATCGCGTGGCGATCGTCGTCTACGCGGGTGCGTCGGGCATGGCGCTGCCGTCGACGCCGGTGCGCGAGAAGGCGAAGATCATTTCCGCGATCGATCAGTTGCAGGCAGAGGGCTCGACCAACGGCGCGGCGGGCATCCAGCTCGCCTACGACATCGCGAAGGCGAACTTCGTCACCGGCGGCGTCAACCGCGTGGTGCTGGCGACGGACGGCGACTTCAACCTCGGCGTGTCGGACGAGAGTCAGTTGACCGACTTGATCCAGGAGAAGGCGAAGAGCGGGGTGTTCCTCAGCGTGCTCGGCTTTGGCATGGGCAACTACAAGGACAGCACGCTCGAGCAGCTGGCCGACAAGGGTAATGGCAACTACGCCTACATCGACTCGCTCGCCGAGGCGAAGAAGACGCTCGTCGAACAGGCCGGCGGCACGCTCGTGACGATCGCGAAGGACGTGAAGCTCCAAGTGGAGTTCAATCCGGCAGTCGCGCAGGCCTATCGGCTCATCGGCTATGAGAACCGCCTGTTGCGGAAGGAAGATTTCAACAACGACAACGTCGACGCCGGTGAAATCGGTGCGGGCCACACCGTGACGGCGCTCTACGAAGTGATCCCGGTCGGCGTGCCGATGCCGGAGGCTGGCTCGGTCGATGCGCTGAAATACCAGAAAGCGGGGAGCGGGGAGCGGGGAGCGGGGAACATGGCAAGGGCGAGTGGCGAGTTGCTCACGCTGAAGGTGCGCTACAAGGAGCCGGCGGGCGACGTGAGCACGAAGCTCGAGTTCCCGTTGCGCGATACCGGCAAGGCTTTCGCGGACGCGAGCGCGGACTTCAAGTTTGCGGCGGCCGTGGCGGCTTTCGGCATGCGCCTGAAGAATTCGCCGCACCACGGCGAAGCCAGTTTCGCGGCGATCTCCGAGTGGGCGCGCGAGGGCACCGGCGACGACACCGGCGGCTACCGCGCCGAGTTCGTCGAGCTTGTGGACGAGGCGTCGTCGCTGGCGGAGAATTGAGCCGCGGAGGTCGCGCGAAGAACGACCGTCTGGTGTCGTTCGTTCGCGCGGGAGAGGGCGCGAACGCTGGGCGCGTCAGGCGTCGGCAGCACATTCGGGGCGGTCACGTCCGACTGGCCAAAACAAAAAGCCCGCTCGGTCGGAGCGGGCTCGGGAAAGGAGCGACGGTGGTCGCGGTGGGTTATTTCTTCTCGGGCGCCTTTTCGTCCTTCTTGCAGGCGCAGGTCTTGCCGTCCTTGGAGCAGTTGCACTCCTTGCAGTCCTTGTCCTTGCAGGTTTCCTTCTTGGCGTCGTCGCCGGCGAAGGCGAGCGAGCCGAGGGTGAGCGCGAAGAGGGTGACGACGAGGCGAGTCAGGTTTTTCATGTAGTCTGGGGAGGGAGGTTGGTTGGGAGAGCCGCCGTTCGGAATGAATCGGCGCTGGAGGTGTAATACGACATATCGGCGCTTTCCCCTCGAACTTTTTTTCGCCGCGGCGGACCGAGCTCGACGGGGTGGGGTGGCGGCGGTGGAACGCTCTTGCCGGACGCGTGGTGCGGGCAAATCCTCGAGGCATGGCAATTTTCGGACCTTTCGCCGTCGTTCGCGCGCAACAATCGGCTCCGCAGTTCGCGGAGGCATTCGCCTACGTGGAAGAGGCGCTGCGACCCGGATCGGCAGTCAATCGTCGCATCCTCGCGACGGCGGTCGGCACCAGCCAGAAATTGGATCTCGGCGGCGGAGCGTTCGTCATCGAGCAGGTTTATCAGGCCAAGCCGCGGCCGGAGGGATTTTTCGAGTCGCACCGGAAATACATCGATGTGCAGGTCATCGTCGCGGGCGAGGAGGCGATGGAAGTCGACGATATCAGCCGGTTGACGACCACTATGGAATTCAATGCCGAGCGCGACCTGATCAAATACGCCGACACGGCGCACGCTTCGCGTCTCGTGATGCGTGCGGATGACGCAGCGCTCTTTTTCCCGGCGGACGGCCACATGCCTTCGCTGCAACTGGCGAGCGGCGTCGCGCAGGTCGTGCACAAGGCGGTGGTGAAGGTGCCGGTGTTCTGAGCCCGTGAATTACCGTCATCATTACCACGCCGGGAACTATGCCGACGTGTTCAAGCATGTGCTGTTGCAGCAGCTCGTGCGCGCGATGCAACGGAAGGAGAAGGGTTTTCTCTACCTCGACACTCACGCCGGGCGCGGCGGCTACGACCTGAGCACGACCAATGTGTTGCCGGACGGGCGCGAGCGCGCGCCGGAATGGCCGGCGGGCATCGGGCGCGTGTGGGGGGCGGCGGGTTTGCCGGAGGAAGTGTCGCGCTACGTGGCGGCGGTGCGGGAATTCCAGGCGCGCGCGAGTGGCGCCGTGGCGGCGGGCGAGCCGCAGCTTTATCCCGGTTCGCCGTGGATCGTGGCGGCGCAGCTGCGCGCGCAGGATCGTGCGGTGCTGTGCGAGTTGCGCGAGGACGATGCGGAGGCGTTGGCGCAGGATTTCCGCGCGCACCGGCGTGTGTCGGTGCAGCGCATGGACGGCTACACGGCGTTGAAGGCGATGCTGCCGCCGCCGGAGAAGCGCGCGCTGGTGCTGATTGATCCGCCGTTCGAGAACGCGAGCGAGTTCGCCGACATCCGGCTGGCGCTGCGCGAGGCGCTGGCGCGTTTTCCGAGCGGGACCTATGCGATCTGGTATCCGATCACGGAGCGGGCGAAGAGCGACCGGTTCCTGCGCGAGGTGGCGGAGTCACCGTTCGCGCCGCCGGCGTTGTGCGCGGAGTTGCAGATCGCGGCGGATTCCGCGCAGGTGCGCATGAAAGGCTGCGGGCTGCTCGTGCTGAATCCGCCGTGGCAGATCGACGACGAGTTTCGGCGCGTGTTGCCGGCGCTGGCGGAACGGTTGCGGCAGGACGCGGGCGGCGAGGCGCGCGTCAGTTGGCCGGTGCCGGAACGTTGATCAGCGAGGCCGCGGAATCGGCGGCGTCAGCGACACGGCGGGTGATGCGATTGGCCGTGAAGGGCAGCGGCTCGAAGGGCACGCGCGGGTTGAGTTGCGGTGCACGGAAAACCGGACGCCCCCACAGCACATCGCGCATCGCGCCCGAGCGAGGGGCGAAACCGGCCGAAGCGGCGCGGCTGAGGCGTTGGGTGAAGTGCGTCATGATGGGAGAGGCTTGCTGCTCTTAGGAAACGCGGGGACGGCATTTTGTTTCTTAGAAAATGCCGGAACGGGAAAAATTTTGCGCAGCGCTGCCTGCGCCGGCCATGCGATGCGGCGTGACGACGCGGCGGCGCGCATGCGGTGTTCGGTGATGCGGCGCGTCGGGCGGGAGAATTTCGCTGCCAGCGTGGAGGGAGCGCGGGTGTTTTGTGAATAACTCGCGATCGGGCGTATCTCGGACCCCTAAATGGGAAGCGGGCCGCCCACCCCTGGGCGGCCCGCCATTGCTGTTATCTACCCCAAACCCCCGCTAGGCGGGGGAAGCTATGCGACAAATCTTATAGCCGGTTTCATGCCACGCGGCGTGCCAAGCTGCGTGTCACAGAAACATTACGTTTCGGCACGACGATCATTAGGACGCCGTCGCGCATCTCGGCACGGAGCGTATCGAAATCGAAACCGAGGCCGAGGCGGAGCTTCAGCTCGTAGTCGCGCTGGGCGGCTTCGAGGTGGAGCGCGGAGAAATTGATCCGCACCGGATGGTTCTTGCGTGCGACGATCACGAGGTCCGGTCCGCGCGTGGTGATGTCCACGTGGCTGGGATCCACGCCGGGGATGAACACGGCGAGTTTCAGCGCCTGCGCGAGGTCCGTGATCTCGTAGCGAGGTTGACGGAACTCCGCGACGGCGACGTTGCTGTCGGTCTCGGAGTGGCTGAGGGCTGGGATGATCGTATGCATTGACTGGAAAAGGTTGGAAAAAGGTAATGAAGAGCGGGGCTCGTCGGTTTTCACCGGCGGGTCTCCTGGGTTGAGGACGATGACCTTGGTCTTGGTCTACGTCAGGCCAGGCAGCCCGCGTCGGTAAGTTTGGACCAAATGGCGACGCATTGGCGCTGCTGCAGCATTTGCTGCATGCCACGGCACGTGACCGTCTGCGAGAGCGCAGCACGGCGGACGTGACGATGGACTGGAGCGGCGTGAGCCATTAGGTAAGTGGTTTGGACGATGCTCAGACGCATCGGATAAACAAGTGGTTTCTTAAGCCGGAACCGTGCCAGCCGCGCCTATGACTCAAAGGCACAGCTCTCTTGCCCTGCCGAAAGGCGCGCGACAGGGTCGCAGGCATGAGCAAACCGATGCGCGACGACCAAACCACGGTGGCGGAGCTGCGGGAGCGCGTGCTGGCGTTCGCGCGCGAGCGGGACTGGGTGCAGTTCCACTCGCCGAAGAACCTGAGCATGGCGCTTGCGGCCGAAGCGGGTGAATTGATGGAGCATTTCCTCTGGGCAGAGTCCGCTGCGTCGCAAGGCGTGGTGCAGGATCCGAAAAAGCGCCAGAAAATCGCCGACGAAGTCGCGGACGTGGTGATCTACGCGCTGGAGTTCGCCAACATCAGCGGGCTCGACGTCGCCGCGGCGATCGAAGCGAAGCTCGCGCAGAATGCGGCGAAGTATCCGGTCGAGAAGGCGCGTGGACGCACGGAGAAATACACTGAGCTGTGACGAGACCGGATCGCGGATAGCGGAGACCGGAAGGGTGGGGTTGCGCGCAAGGGGCGCGCCTTACGGCGTGAGCGATGTGCGGTGCCTGATTGGAGCTGCGATTGACGTGCCTCTCCGCTCTCCGGATTCCCCGATCCGGTATCGCGTCACGGCCGGCCGCCGAACGTCACGAAGTCGTCGAGTTCGAGCCAGTCGAACCACGTGGCGATGTCTTCGCGCTGCGGCGCGTTCTTGCGGTGGATGTCGTTGAAGAATTCACGGCCGTCGGGGCTCGTCGGCGTGAGTTGCTCGAACCAGCGCGACCATTCGGCGACTTCGCTTGGGTGCTTTTTCGCCGTGGCTTGCACGAAGGCGAGCAGTTCGCTGTCGCTCTTGCCGGACTTGATTTCGGCGAACATCGCCTCGGGTGCGAGACCGGTGAAGGCCCAGAAGCGTTTGTCCATCGGGCAATCGAAATGGTAGTCGCCGTTCGTGCCGGCGATCTGCGCGCGGGCCTTGTCGATCAGGCGCGGCAGGTGCACGTAGCCGCCGAGGCGCGTGCGCGGGCTGCGCGGCGGATGCCGCCGGAGATCGGGCGCGGCGAAGGAAATGGCGTTAGCGGCGGCGCCGGCGGGTGCGGTATAGGCGTTTTGGATATTCGACATGATCAGGAAACAGGCGGGATGCGCGGGCCGGCGTGACAGGCGCAGCCGGGCGCGCAGGGCGCGGCGGCGGGAGCGCTGGAAGATTTTTCGCCCACGGCCATGAGGCCGAAGCCGCCGGAGATGACGCGGCGCACGCGCTGGCCGGACGCCGGGTCGCGCGTGAGCGGGGCGTCTTTCATGCTCTGGACGACTTCGAAACGCCGCGCCGTTTCGCCGGGCTGCTCGGGAATCGTTTCGTAGACGTAGGTGGCCATGGGATGCCTTTGGTTGAACTCCGAAACGCCCGCGATGCAAGCGTGCGGCTTCGGTCTCGACGCGGCCGGGTGCGCGGGGCAGTGGTTTTGCCGATGAAGGCCTCCGCTGCCCTCGAAAAATACTACGTGCTGCCGTGCTGTCTGCTGCTGCTGAACCTCGCGAACGAGATCATCGCCTACAAGGCGAAGCTCATCGAGGACGGCCTGCTGCGCACGCTGTTCATCATGGGCCTGGTGCTGTTCGGGGCGTCGGTGGTCGCGTTCGCGGTGGCGCCGGCGGTCGTGTGGTGCGTGCAATCGCTACGGCGCACCAGCCGCTCGGCGGGCGGTGGCGTGGGTGAGCTGGCTTTCCTGGTCGTGTTGGGCGCGGCCATTTTCTGGCTGTATTACCGCAATTACCTGATCGGCACGGAGGCGATCCTGCCGGCGGCGTGGCACAATCACGTGCACGGCCGCTGAACGTGGCGCGCCATTACCAGCTGGCGCGGAGCTCGTCAGGCGTGCGGCCGGCGGAGCGGAGGGCGCGGAGCGAGAGGGCGTCGTGGCGTTTGGCGAGGCGCACGCCGTGGTCGTCGGTGACGAGAGGACAGTGATAAAAGGCCGGTGCCGCGCAGCCGAGCGCGCGGAAGAGCAGGAATTGGCGAAACGTCGATTTGATCAGGTCGGCACCGCGCACGACTTCCGTGATGTCGAGGTCGTCGTCGTCGACCACGCAGGCGAGTTGGTAGCTCGGCGTGTCGTCTTTGCGCCAGACGAGGAAGTCGCCGAAGTCGCGGCCGGCGATCGCTTGCTGCGGACCGGAATGTCCGTCGACGAACGCGATCGTCTCGCCGTCGGGGACGCGGAAGCGCCAGTTCACGTTCACGGGGTCGGTGAGCGGTGGCAACGGGGCGTCGGCGGGCGGGCGGAATTCGGGCGGGTAGAGCGGCTCGTCGGATTCGTCGCCGTCGTGCGGCGCGGTGGCGGCGGCGAGCACGTCCTTGCGCGAGCGGTGACACGGGTAGATGAAGCCGCCGGCATGAAGCCGGGCGAGCGCGGCGCGGTAAAGCGGCAGGCGCGCGCTCTGGGAGACCATCGGTTCGCGCCAAGTGAAGCCGAACCAGGCAAGATCTTCACGCATCGCGGCGACGAATTCCGGGCGGCAGCGCGCGGTGTCGAGGTCGTCGTTGCGCAGGAGCAACTCGCCGCCGCGGGCCTGCGCGCGCTGCTGGGCAATCCAGAAGGTGCGCGCGTGGCCGAGGTGGAGGAAGCCCGTGGGCGAGGGCGCGAGGCGGCCGCGGTAACTGAAGGACGGGTTAACCACGAATGGACACCAATAGACACGAATGCCGGACAAATCACAGCCGCGTTTTGCGGAGGCTTGGATTGAATTCGTGTTCATTCGTGTTCATTCGTGGTTCCTCCCATGAAGTCCCTGTGCGTCTACTGTTCGTCGAGCGATCGACTCGAGGCGAAGTATGCGGCGGCGGCCGAGCAAGTCGGTCGCGAGATCGCGCGGCGCGGCTGGGCGCTCGTCTACGGTGGCGGCAAGACCGGACTGATGGGTGCGGTGGCGCGCGGCACGAAGAGCGCGGGCGGTCGCGTAATCGGTGTGATCCCGGAATTCATGAAGGCGCGGGAGCTCGAGTTTACCGAGGCGGACGAGCTGATTTCCGTGATTACGATGCGCGAGCGAAAGATGCTCATGGAGACGCGCGCCGATGCGTTTCTCGCGCTGCCGGGTGGCTGGGGCACGCTGGAGGAGCTGTTGGAAATCCTGACGCTCGCGCACCTCGAGGTGCTGCAAAAGCCGGTCGTGCTCTTCAACCAGGACGGTTACTACGACGACTTGCTGCGGATGTTCGACCGGATCGTGGGCGAGAATTTCATGCGCGAGACGATTCGCGGGAAATTTTCCGTGGCCACGACGATCGAGGGGATTTTTCCGCTGATCGAGGGTTGGAAACACCAGCCCGGCGACGCGAAGTGGTATCAGACTCGCTGACCCCATGACGCTCGACGACACCGTGGCGCTGTTGCGCCGACATGAGGCGCGCGTCGAGGCCGGACATGAGGCGGCGATGCTGGCGGAGTATTTTCCGTTTATCGCGGCGCATCCGGATTGCTTGCGGCGCTCGTGCCTCGCGGGGCATCTCACGGCGTCGGCGTGGGTCGTGGATGCGGCGCGCTCGCGCGTATTGCTGACACATCACCGGAAACTCAATCTGTGGGTGCAGCTCGGCGGGCACGCGGACGGTGAGGCGGACTTGCTCACGGCGGCGCTCCGCGAAGTGAGCGAGGAGTCGGGTCTCACGCGAGTGCGCGCAGTGTCGGCGGAGATCTTCGACGTGGACCGCCACCGCATCCCGGCGCGCAAGACGGAGCCGGAGCACTGGCACTTTGACGTGCGCTTCCTGATCGAGGCGGATGCGAGTGAGCCGGTGGTGGTCAGCGACGAGTCGCACGACGTCGCCTGGGTATCGTTGGCCGAGGCCGTGCGGCTCAATCCCGAGGAGTCGATCGCGCGAATGGTGCGGAAGACGCGGTAAGCGTGCGGCCCTGAGCCCACGGTGAAGGGCCGTTGAGGGCAGCGACCCCTACCTGTAGAGCGCGACGAGGTCTTCGGTGCGGGCCCAGCCGGTCTGGCCGCCGGCGAAGTTCAGGCGGCTCCAGCCGAGGAAGGTTTTGTCGACGATCGCGATCGAGCCGGCGGAGAGTGCGGTGGTTTTTTGCGTGTCGGCTTCGGTTGGCAGCGAGCGGAGCGTCGATGGACGCCAGACGAGGACGGCATCGCGATGGGCGAGCTGGCCGTAGGTGCGCAAGCTGAACGTGGCAGCGGCGGCTAGCAGGATGGCGAGGAGCACGACGATGAGCGCCGTGGGCCGGGCCCAGTCGCCGACGCGGTGATAACCTTTCAGCAGGAGCAGGCAGAGCGCGGCGGCGATGAGCAGCGCCGCGGTAATGCTGGCGAGCTGCCATGTGCCCGGCGAGGCGGCGCGGGCGAGCGCGTAGCGGCCTTCGCCGCGGGAGAACTCCACGAGTTCGGGTGGTGCCATGCCGGAGCGCTGCAGGCCGAGTGCGAGGTCGGAGCGGGTATTTTCGTCCGAGGGGGCGAGGAGAAACGCGGCGGTCCAGTGCGCAGTCGCTTCGGCCCAGCGGTCTTGTTGCGCGAGGGCGAGGCCGAGGTTGTGGCGGAGAGTCCAGTCGGTCGGTGAAGTGGTGACAGCTTTGCGCCACGTCGATTCGGCGGCGGCGAAGCGACCAGCCTTGTAGTCGGCGGGCGCGTCGGCGCGCGCAACCGCGGGGGCGAACGCGACGGCGAGCGCGAAGAGGAACGGCAGCAGGTGACGCGGCGCGAAGAGCGAGAGCAAGGGCCAGCTGGGGACGCGCACGGCCTGGAGCGCGCCTTCGGCGCGGAGCGGCCAATCCTGCGGCAGCGCGCCGTCGCGGCTGTGTTGCGCGCGGTCGGCTTCGTTCCAGAGCGCGCTCCAAGCGCCGGCGGCGTCTTTGGCGCGGGCGGCGATTGTTTCCTGGATGAGCGGGGCGCCGGGAGCAGCGTGCGGGATTTCCCAGAGCGCGGCGGTGTGGAGTTGCCAGAGGCGGAGCTGGGCGTTGCGCGCGGCGCTGTCGGGGCCGACGGTGCGCATGCGCTCGAGCACGCCGGCGAGGGCGGCGCGGGCGTCGCGGCGGCGACGCTGCGGATCGAGCACGCGGGAACGCTGGGCGGCGAGGGCGAGCCAGAGGAGCAGCGGGCAGATGACGGAGGACAGGAGACCGAGGGCGACGAGGCGGTCGGTGCGCATCGGCGCGAAGCCGTGGCGCGATTCGAGGAGCGGGTCGCGTGGGAGATTTTCGGGCGGGGTCGGCGCGACGGGATCGGGGAGCTTCAGCGTCGGGGCGGTGGTGTTGGCGGGCGCGTTGAGCGAGAATTGCACGGGGCCGTTCGCTGGCGGCGTGACGGGGGAGGCGGCGGCGGGGCCGACGGTGATCGTGACGGGCTCGGTGGTGATCGTCTTGTAGGAACTCGTCGCAGTGTCGAAGTAGGTGAATTTGACGGAGCCGAGTTTGTAGGAGCCGGGTTTGTTGGGGACGAGGACGACGTCTTCGCTGAGTGAGCCTTCGAAGAGCGCGTTGTCCTTCATCGTGCGCTTGGACTTCGGTTGCACGACGGAGAAGTCGCTGGAGACTTCGCGCTGCGGCAGGCCGGGGATGTCGGGCCAGTTGCCGATGCCGGTGAGTTCGAGCGTCCAGGTGACGGGCTCGCCGACGGCGGGCGCGGTGGGCACGACTTTGGAGACGAGGGCGAAGGTGCCGACGGCGCCGGAGAAATCGCCCGGGCCGGCGGGGAGCGGCTTGATCGTCAGCTCGAGCGGGTCGGTGGCGAGGACGCGTTGTTCGACGGATTGCTGGGCGAAGAGGCCGAAGCCGACGGGGCCGACGTTGAGGTTAACGAGCTGTTGGGCGGGCTTGATCGTGAAGGAGCCGGGCTGCTTCGCGTAGGCGCGGGTGGTTTGGGTGACGAGGAAACGGCGTTCGCCGCGGAGCATCGTCTCGCTCGGCTCGGGTTTGGACCAGTCTTCGACGACGAGCGGCGTGGGTTGCCAGTCGATGTTGGAGGCGGGCGAGTGGAAGTAGCGTTTGATGACGCTGAGTTCGTAGGCGATCGGGAAGACCTCGCCGGCCCAGAAGGTGTTTTTCGGGACGTTGAGCTTGGCGGTGGAGATGTCGGCGACGGAAAGGCCGCTGTTGCCGACGGTGGCGTCGCCGACGGAGTAAGTGGCGGTGGCGACGCGCAGTGCGCCCTTGTCCGTCTGGATGGTGAACGCGGGAATCGTGATCGTGGAGCGCTTCGAGGGGCGGACAGGGTAGGTAAGCGTGAAGCGGCGCGAGACCTTGAAGTTGATCATCTGCGTCTCACTGCTCTGGGAGGGGCGGCCGAAGGTCAGGCCGTCGACTTGGGGCACGGGCGGCGCACCGTCGGGTTCGCATTCCTCGAACACGAGCGAGAGTTCGCTGACCTGGTTGTAGCCGAGCTGGCCGGCGCCGGGCTCCCAGCGCACGGTCTGCGCGCGGAGGGTCGTGCCGGCGATGAGGGCGAGGAGGAGCGAGGCGAAGAAGAGCAGAGGCGCAGTCTTGCTGCGCCCGCGGGATGATCCACCGGAGAGGGCGCAGCAAGACTGCGCCCCTACAGCTGCGACGAGAGTGAAATTTCGATTCGAACGCATGGGCATCACCAGTCCTTGCCTTTCTTGGGGGCCTTCTGCGGCTGGCCTTGCATGAGTTGTTGGAGCTTGGCGGGGGAATCCTGATTGCGGACCTGTTCGAGCTTCTGGAGCGGCATGGCGAGGTCGGGGTCGAGCGGGACTTCCATTTTCTTTTCCTTCTGGCCGCCGACTTTCTGGGTTTGCGGCTGCGGGGGCTGTTGCGGTGGTTGTTTCTCGTCGTCGGTCTTCGGCGGTTCTTTCTGGTCCTTCATGTCGCCAAAGGCGTCCTGTTGCTGCTTCTGCTGCTCCTGTTGTTTTTGCTGGTCGGAATTCTGTTGGTCCTGCTGCTGTTGTTGCTGCTGGTCCTGTTTTTGTTGGTCCTCGTTCTGCTGATTTTGCTGCTGGTTTTTCTGATCCTGCTTCTGCTGCTGGTCTTGTTTTTGGTCCTGCTTCTTGTCCTCGGGTGGCTTTTCGAGGAGTTGCTCAAGTTCCTTGCGCAGGCGCGGCCAGTCGGCGGCCTTGGGGTCGGCCTTCTCGCCGAGATCGACGGCGGTGAGCGCGTCCTTGACCACGCCTTCGGGCGGGCGTTGCTGGCCGGACTTCATGCGCTCGCCGTAGGTGAGGGTGGTTTGGGCGAGGTCGGCGCAGTCCTTCGCGGCGAGCGCGCTTTTGTCGACGAGCCGGGCGACGGTGGTGGTGAGAGGCTTCGAGAGAGTGTCCGTCTCGCCGCCTTCGGCGGCGAGGGCTGAGAGTTGAGAGCTGAGAGCTGAGAGCCAGATGATAGCGGCCAAGGTCGCAACGCGGGCAGCGGTGCGTTGGACGTTCCGCGTTCCATGTTCCGTATTCCGCGCTTTGCCACCCAGCGGCAGGGCACGCTCGCGCGGGCGGACGGGGAACTCGGCCCAGAAACTAATGAAGAGCAGCAACAGGCCGGGCGCGAGGAACCATTGGAAGCGCTCGATCTTGCGGGCGGTGTTCTTCTCGGAGAATTCGCCTTTCTTGCCGGCCTCGACGGTCTTCTTGAGCAGCGAGGGCATGTCGATCCATGCACTCGCGTCGGTGTAGGCGCCACCGGTGGTCTGCGCGAGGTCTTGCAAGGTGGAGCTGTTGAGGCGCGAGAGGACGACGGCGCCGCGGTCGTCCTTCACGAAGCCGCCGCTGCCGTCGGGAATGAACGAGCCTTGCGTGGTGCCGACACCGAGGCTGATCACGCGAATGCCCTTCGTCTTGAGTTGCTCGCCGAGTTCCTTCCAGCCGTCCTCGGTGCTCTCGCCGTCGGAGAGGATGATCAGGTAACGGTCCGCCGTGGACGTGCCGAAGGCCTGCATCGAGGTTTCGAGCATGGCTTTGTAGTTCGAGCCGCCTTCGGGGAGGAAGTCGGGTTTCAGCGCCGGCAGGAACTCGCGCAAAATCTCATAGTCCGCGCTGAGCGGGCTTTGGAGAAACGCGGTGCCGGCGAACAGCACGAGGCCGACGCGCTCGCCTTTCAGGCCGTCGAGGAGCGAGGTGATGAGGAGCTTCGAGCGGTCGAGGCGCGAGGGCTTCACGTCCTGCGCGAGCATCGAGCGCGAAAGGTCGACGGCGATGAGCACTTCGCGCGACTGGTCGAAGACCTTCTCCTCGATCACGCCCCATTGCGGGCGGGCGAGCGCGATGATGCAGAGCGCGAGGCCGAACCACAGCCAGAGGCGCGGGCGCGTTTCGGCGGTGGTGTGCCGCGTGCCGAGCGCGACGTCGAACGCGCCGGCCCACGCGCGCGCGACTTTCGGGAGATCGGCGGCGGCGTTGGTGGCGCGGCGGGCGAGCTCCCAGGAGAAGAGCAGCACGAGCGGCACGAGCAGCCAGAGAAGATGAGGCGAGTGGAAGCTCATGCGGCGGCCTCCTTCTTCCGACGTGGCAGCTGCGGCGGGAGCGCGATCAGGGCACCGAGGAAGAGCAGCACGGCACCGGGTCCGGCGACCCACGCGAACAGCTCCGTCGTGATCAGGTAGGATTTGGCCTGAAATTCGATCTTCTGCGCGCGGTCGATGGCGGCGAACGCCTTCTCGATCGTGTCGGAATCGGCGGCGCGGAAGAACTTGCCGCCGGTGGCATCGGCCATGGCGCGGAGTTGGCCTTCGTCGAGGTCGGAGATGGCGCGGCGGTAGCCGATCTTGTTGCCGTTGTCGTCGAAGACGGGCATCGGCACGAGGCCGTCGCGACCGGCGCCGACGGCGTAGATGGGCACGCTGCGGGATTTGGCGATCTCGGTCGCCTGCTCGGGCGTGAGCAGGCCGCGGTTGTTGGCGCCGTCGGTGAGGAGAACGACGAACGCGCCTTTGCGTTTGTTGCCTTCTTCGCGGCCGGCTTGTTCGAGGCGGGTGAGCGCGATGCCGAGACCGTCGCCGATGGCGGTGCCGTCTTCGATCAGGCCGATTTTCAGGCGCTCGATCTGGCGGGCGAGCCAGTCGTGGTCGAAGGTGAGCGGCGCGAGCGTGTAGGCGCGGCCGGAGAAGACGACGAGGCCGATGCGGTCGCTGGTGCGCTGCGTGATGAAGGCTTGGATGACGGGCTTGATCGCCTGGAGGCGGTTGATGCGGTCGCCCGCGCGTTCGTAGTCCTCGGCGAGCATCGAGCCGGAGAGGTCGATCGCGAGCATGAGGTCGTAGCCTTGCTGTTTCACCTCGCGCTTGTCCTCGACGATTTGCGGGCGGGCGAGGGCGACGATGAGTAACACGAGTCCGGTCAGCGCGAAGGCCGCGGGCCAGCGCGAGGTCGGGATGAAGGTCGGACGGTGCCACGCGCCGGCGAAGGGCACGACGAGGACCGGTGCGCCGCGGCGGCCGCGGACCCAGATCAGCAGCGGTAGCACGAGCAGCGCGGCGAGCCACCACGGGTCGGCGAAGGTGTAGTTCGTCAGCGTGGTCATGGGACGAACATCATTGCGGCGAGGCGGCCTGCGACCTCCAGGCGCGGAGAAACCCGTCCTCGGAGAGGCCGGGCTACCGGGCACGCGGAATGGTGCGCTGGGTGGTTCATCGCCGGTTGCCCGCGGCCATGCGGGCGTGGAAGAAGCGGACGAGCGCGTCGAGGCGGTCTTCGGCCGTGCCGACGACGAGGCGACTGAGCGGATTGGGGAAGAGGTCGCGGAAGGCTTGCTCGCGTTGGTCGACCCAGAGCTGATGCGCGGCACGCTGCGCGGAGGAGCCGCCGTTGAGGTTCACCAAGCGGCCGGTCGTCGGGTCGTAGGCGGTGAGCACGCGGCCGTGCGGCAGTTCGCGGTCCCACGGATCGTCGACGCGGAAGCCCATCGTCTGGTAACGGCGCGAGAGCACGCTCCAACCCTCGGGGTGCGCGCGCGGGGCGAAATCGCCGAGCCAGATCAGGATCGAGTGGCGCGGGGCGGCGTGGGCCAGCAGGCGCCAGGGGATGAAGTCGTGCGGATGCGCGGCGGCCGGCGCGGCGTTCTCGAGCGAGGGCGCGTCGCGGCCGAGCAGTTGCGCGGCGAGGTGGAGAATCTGGCCGCGGCCACGGACGGGTTCCTTGAGCGTGTAGCCTTCGGGCGAGGCGTGGAGAAAGCCGACGCGGTCGCGGTTGACGGCGCCGAGCAACATGACGAGGCCGGCGAGTTCGAGCAGGGCCTCGCGCTTGGATTTTTCGCCGGAGCCGAATTGCAGGCTGACGCTGTCCTCGAGGACGAGCAGCAACGTGACTTCGCGTTCCTCGATGAATTTTTTCCGGTAGGGCTCCCCGAGTCGTGCGGTGACGTTCCAGTCGATGTCGCGGATGTCGTCGCCGAAGGTGTATTTGACGACTTGGTCGAACTCCATGCCGCGCCCGCGAAAGGCCGAGCGATATTCGCCGCTGAGCACGTTCTCGACCGCGTGGCGCACCTTCCACTCCAGTTGGCGCAGGAGCGCGAGCTGGGAGGTGACGACGGACGTGTGCGCTGTGATCGGGTTGGGCATTCGGGACGAATCTTTCCTCTTTCTCTTAATCTTTCTCTTTCATCCGAGGCAGTGGCTGCGCGGCGGGAGAAAGATTAAGAGAAAGAGGAAAGAGAAAGATTCTGATCAGACTTTCGCCGGGACGGGAGTGCGCTCGAGGACCTGCGTGAGGATCTTGTCGGAGGACAACTCCTCGGCTTCGGCTTCGTAGGTGAGGCCGACGCGGTGACGCAGGGCGTCGTGGAAGATTTCCTGCACGAGCGCGGGCGACAGGTAATCGGAGCCGCGCAGCCAGGCGAGCGCGCGGCCGGCCTGGAAGAGCGCGAGCGAGGCGCGCGGTGAGGCGCCGAAGTTCAGCAGGCGTTTCGACGCGCCGCCCTCGGAAGCGGCGGCGAGGTCGCGCGTGCCGCGCACGAGCGCGAGGATGTAGGCCTGCACGCCGGGTGAGACGTGGATGGCGTCGACGAAGGTGCGGAGCGCGATCAGTTCCTCGCCGCTGGAGACCGGCTGGAGCGCGGGCGCTTTCGTGACCTGGCCCCACATCTCCATCATGCGGGCTTCCTCGGCGGCGGTGGGATAGTCGACGAGCAGTTTGAAAAGGAAGCGGTCGGTCTGCGCCTCGGGCAAGGGATAGGTGCCCTCCTGCTCGACCGGGTTTTGCGTGGCCATGACGAAAAACGGCTTCGGCAGCTGGTGCGAGTGGCCGCCGATCGTGACCTGGCGCTCTTGCATGGCCTCGAGCAGGGCGGACTGGACCTTGGCGGGGGCGCGGTTGATTTCGTCGGCGAGGACGAGGTTGGCGAAGATGGGGCCCTTGTGCGTGGCGAAGGCGCCGTCTTTCGGCGAGAAGATCATCGTGCCGACGACGTCGGACGGCAGCAGGTCGGGGGTGAATTGGATGCGCTCGAATTGCACGCCGAGGGCGGCGCCGAGCGACTTGATCAGGAGCGTCTTGGCGAGGCCGGGCATGCCCTCGAGGAGCACGTGGCCGTTGGCGAGGAGGGCGACGAGGAGGCGCTCGACTACGGCGTCCTGGCCGATGACGGCTTTGCCGATTTCAGCGCGGAGTTTCTGGGACCAAGCGGGGCCGTTACTCATAAGTGGGCAGTGAAGGGAGGGGGTTGGAGAGTGACAAGCGCCGAACCGCCAGCGGCGCGTGGCGTCGGATGAACGCGCGCGCGGGTGCGACAGACGGTGGGGCGGGCTCCCGATTCCGACTCGCAAAAGCGGGCGCGGTTGCATGTGCGAAAGAGGAAGACGCGGTGGGCCACATCGGTCCGTTTACGCGGCGCCGACGCCCTGATTTGTCTACTAAACGGATGAAAAGTGCCGATGGAGAGGCTTGCGGGCGGGCTTGGGTTCACCCGCAAGTATGGTCACCCGCATCGTTTTGGTTTTCCTCCTGGCCTCGGCGCTGACGTCGAGAGCGCAGGTGCTTTTGAGCGACGATTTCGAATCCGGCGGCACGCTGGACCCGAACCGTTGGGTCGTGGGGGCGTCGGTCGACGGCTCGTCGGTCGGGCAATCGGGCGGGAGCGCGGTGTTTTTCCAGCATGGCGTGCTGCGCTCGGCCCAAGCCATGGCGCAGGACATCGTGGTGACTGGCACCGTGCGCATCGGGACGGCGGGCGACGAGCTGATGGTGGTCGTCCGTGCGGCGGCGGCGGGGAACACGCATTGGGGCGATCATGCCGGCATCGTGTTCGAGCTGTCGCGCTGGGGAGGGGACACGCTCGGGATTTTCTACCTGGACGAGTCGGGCGGATACTACTCGCTCGCGCAGAAAAGCTACGCGCTGACGACGGGCGCATCCTATCAATTCACCGTCACGGTGCAGGGCAGCCAGCTGAGTTTCGCCATCAATGGCACCACGGAGCTCACCGCGACGAGCAGCCTGAGTTACGGCAACTACATGACGATCGCCAACAGCGATGGCGCGGGGGCGACGAGTTATCTGGACGCGATAAGCGTGGCGGCGGTGCCGGAGCCGGCGACTGCGGCGTTCGCCGGCGGACTGTGCGGCCTGGGTGTCGTGGCGATCCGCCGGTGGCGGCGTGGAGGAGATTCTTCGTGCGCTGCCGGGCCATCGGGCCCACGCTGCGGCGATGAGCGAGTGGCCTGATTGCGTAGCGGAAGACTTGGCGGTGCGGCTGGAACGCATCGGTTCGCGCGCGGCCGATTTCGAGGAGCGATTCGTGCGGGGCGCCGGAGCCGGGGGGCAGAAGATCAACAAGACTTCCTCCACGGTTTGCGTGAGTCACCGTCCGAGCGGGACCGAGGTGCGCTGCCAGCGCGAGCGTTCGCAGGCGCAGAATCGGCGTTTCGCTTGGGAGGAAATCACGGCGAAGCTGGAGCAGTTGAGCGTCGCGCCCGCCCGGGCCGCTCAGGCGGCGCGCGAGCTGTCGCGCCGGCAGAAGCGCCAGAAGTCGCGCGGCCAGAAGGCGCGGATGATTGCGGGCAAGAAGCACCGGGCGCGGATTCGCGGCGCGCGGCGGGGCGGCGCGGACGGATGGTGACGTCCGGGCGGCGTGAGCGCGTGCGGTCGCCCGCTAGCCGACTGGCCCGTGGATTCGCGCTTCCCTTCGTTTCGACGCGGGTGTTGGGTTGCGCGACACACCCATGAATCTCCTCGTCACGAACGACGACGGCATCGGCTCGCCCTTTTTCCATGAATTGGTTCACGCGCTCCGCGCTGCCGGCCATCAACTTTACCTCGCGGTGCCCGCCTCCGAGCAGAGCTGGACTGGCGCGTCGAAGACCCGCTCGCGACCGGTGAAATGCGCCCAGGTCGATCGCGGCTTCGGCTGCCCGACGTGGATGCTCGACGGCACGCCGTCCGATTGCGTGAACATCGCGATCGCGCACCTGCTGGGCGACGTGAAGCTCGATGCGGTGGTGAGCGGTATCAACGTCGGCTTCAACTGCTCGCTCGGCTTCATCCTCGCCAGCGGCACGGTGGCCGGCGCGTGGGAGGGCGCGCTGCACGGGTTGCCTGCGTTTTCGTTTTCGCAGGACGTTTCGGAGGAAGTCTACGCGCATCTCAAGGAGCGCGGTGGCGAGCCCGAGGGCGAGTTGCTGACGACGCTGAAAACCTCCGCCACGCACGCCGCGCGCCTCGTCGGCGAAATCGCGCCGGGCGTGCCGCGCAACAGTTTCACGGTGCAGAACATCAATTTCCCGATCCCGTGCCGCGCCGACACGCCGGTGAAGCGCACCGTGCCCGCGCAGGTGCATGTGCCGGGCCTGTTCTCGCCCGCGGCGGACGACGGTTCGCACCGGCTCGTGTGGGGCAACATCGTCGACGTGTCGCCGCCCGAGCCGCTGTCGGATGTGCGCTGCCTCGAGCAGGGCTGCATCAGCCACACCGTTCTCGACTACCGCCGCCTCGGGCATAGTTAAGAGCGGATGCAGTCGAGCCAGCCCGATCCGAAAAAAGGTGAGCGCGAATACTTCGCGCGCATCGGCCCGGAAGGAATCCGCCATTCCATCCGCAAACCGTTCAGCGATGAGCATTGCCCGGACGTGCTCGCGAACCTCGACGCGCTGTTTCACTTTCTGGTGCCGCCGCCGGCGCGGATCATCGAGTTCGGCTGCGGTGTGGGCTGGCTGTCGCTTTGCCTCGCTCAACGCGGCTACGACGTGACTTCGATCGACATTTCGCCCGACGCGATCGCTGTCGCGCGCGAGCAAGCGCAGTCCCGCGGGCTGACGAACGTCGAGTTCCGCGTCGGCGATTACGAGGATCCGGTGCCGGCGAACGACTACGACTACGCGCTGTTCTACGACTCGTTGCACCACGCCGAGGTCGAACAACTCGCCGTGCAACGCGCCTACGAGGCGCTGCGTCCGGGTGGGGCGATGATCGCGTTCGAACCGCACGAGGGACACAGCGAGACCGAGGCCTCGAAGCGCGCGGTGCAGGAATTCGGCGTGCACGAGAAGGACATGACGCCGGACTATATCGCCCAGCTCGGAGCGAAGGCGGGCTTCCGCCGCTGGGTGAAGCTCCCGCGTCCGCACCAGATCGTCCGCAGCCTCTATCGCGCGAGCTACGGCAAAGCCACGAGCAACTTCGACCTGCGCTATCGGGCGTTCATGAGTCGCCTGCGGGTGATCCGCCGGCTGTTCCGCCCGGCGGAGGAGAAGTTCATTATCCTCTGGAAGTAGCCGATTCGCGGCTGGCGCTATTTTAGCAACTCGGCCTTTTCGGCCGGCGTGAGGTAGGCGATCTCGAGGGCGTTGCGGCGGGCTTGGAGAATCTCGTCCGGCGTGAGGCCGGCGGCGGGTGCGGCGACGTCGAGTTCGTGGCGCAGGTCGATGTCGCTCACGCCAGGGTCGTCGGTGTTGATCGTGGCGAGCAGACCGTGGGCGAGGAATTGTTTCAACGGATGCTCGGCAAGGGTGCGCACGGTGTTCGTCTGGATGTTGCTCGTGAGATTCGCCTCGATGCCGATGCGGTGGTCGCGGAGGTAATCCATGAGCGCGGGATCGTCGACGGCTCGGACGCAGTGGCCGATGCGCGTGGCGCCGAGCTCGCGCAACGCGGCCCAGACGCTCGGCGCGCCGCCGGCCTCGCCGGCGTGGACGGTGATGTGCCAGCCGGCGTCGCGACCGCGCTTGAAGTGTTCGCGGAAGAGTTCGGCGGGCCAGTTTTTCTCGTCGCCCGCGAGATCGAGCGCGGTGATCAGTTCGCGGTGTGCGAGAAGCGCCTCGAGTTCGCGCGTGCAGCTCTCCGGGCCGAAGGTGCGGCTGAGAATGCCGATGAGCTTCACTTTCACACCCGTCGCGCGGCTGCCTTCGCGCACGCCTTCCGCGATGGCGGCGATAACGTCGCGCTGGTCAAGGTTGTGGGCCTGCGCCATGAAATACGGGCTGAAGCGCAGCTCGAGATAGGCGATGCCCTCGCGGTGGGCGTCCTCGACGTTTTCCCGCGCCACGCGGCGGCAGGCGTCGGTGTCGCCGAGCACGCCGACCATCCAGTCGAGTCGCTGGAGGAACGCCATGAGGTCCTGCACGGCGCCGTGGATCTGCACGTGCGGGCGCAGCGTTTCGATCGAGTCGCCTGGGAGGCGCACGCCAAATTTCCGACCGAGTTCGAGGATCGTGGCGAGACGGACGCTGCCGTCGAGGTGGCGGTGGAGATCGAGGAGCGGGAGGGGGGCGGACATCCGCGCAGATTGGAGAAACCGTGCGGGCGGCACAACGCTTTGCTCGCTGCCGTTCCGTTGACAGCGGTGCGGTCGGCATCTCACATCGCGGCGGCGCGATCATGTCCTTACTGCCCTCCAACCCCGACCCCAAAGACGGCGAGCGCCGCTACTATGAGCGCATCGGAGCCGAGGGCGTGGCGCACACGTTGGCGAAGCCGTTCGGCGACGAACACAGCGTGCAATACCTCTCGGCGTTGACGGCGATCTTCGGTTTGCTCGAGCCGCCGCCGCGGCGGGTGGTGGAGTTCGGTTGCGGCACGGGTTGGCTGTGCTTCGCGCTCGCGCAACGCGGCTACGAAGTGGTCGGCGTCGACATCGCGGAGGATGCCACGCGCGTCGCCCACGCGGAGGCGGAGCGGCGCGGGCTCACGCGCGCGAGCTTCGTGGCGGCAGACTACGAGGAGTTCCAACCGACGGAAAAGTTCGATTACGTGATCTTCCACGATGCGCTGCATCACGCCGAGTCCGAGCGGCTGGCGTTGAAGTGCGCCTACGACGCGCTCCGACCGGACGGCTGCGTGATCGTGCAGGAGCCCGGCTCGGGACACGAGCAGGCGGAGAGCTCGATCCATGCGGTCGAGCAATTCCAGGTGCACGAGAAGAGCATGCCGCCGGCGCACGTCGTTCGGTTGGCGCGGGCGATCGGCTTTCGCCGGCACCTCGTGCTGCCGATGCCGCATCAGCTCAACCGGCTGGTTTACCGTCGCGGCTATCACCGGGCGGACAGCCGCAGCGGGTTGCTCCAGCTGTGGGCCCTCAGCCTGGGGCGCAGCCTGCGGACGCTGCTGGCTTGGCGGCGCGATCCCGGGCTGGTTTTGCTGTGGAAATGACGGAATGAAACGCGGGAGTGCCGCCACGCTGCGATTGCGTTTGGCGCCAATCCGTTTTCACTGCCCGGCCCGATGATCGAAGTCGAAAATCTCACGCGCGTCTTCCGCACCTACAAGAAAAAGCCCGGGTTCTGGGGCGGCGTGACGGGTTTGTTCAAGCGCGACTTCGAGGAGACGCGTGCGGCGGACAACGTCAGCTTCTCGATCAAGGAGGGCGAGTTCGTCGGCTTCCTCGGGCCGAACGGCGCGGGCAAGACCACGACGCTGAAGATGCTTTCCGGCCTGATCTATCCGACGAACGGGCAGGCGCGCGTGGCGGGCTTCGACCCGTCGAAGCGTGAGAACGCCTACCGCCGGCTCTTCGCGCTCGTGCTGGGGCAGAAGAACCAGCTGTGGTGGGACCTGCCGGCGCTCGAGTCGTTTTTCCTGCTGCGCGCGATCTACGGGCTCGAGCCGAAGGAATACCAGCAGACGCTCGACGAGTTGGTTGAGCTGCTCGGCGTCGGTCACAAGCTGAACGTCCAGGTGCGCGAGCTCTCGCTCGGCGAGCGCATGAAGATGGAGCTGATCGCGGCGCTCCTGCACCGTCCGCGCGTGCTCTTCCTCGACGAGCCGACGATCGGCCTCGACGTCGTCTCGCAGAAAAACGTCCGCGACTTCCTCCGCTCCTACAACCGGAAGAACAAGACGACGATCCTGCTCACGAGCCACTACATGGCCGACATCTCGCAGCTCTGCGAACGCGTGATCGTGATCGACCACGGCAAGAAGATCTACGACGGCGACCTCGATCGCATCGCCGGTGCCGGCGCGCGACAGCGCATCATCAAATTCAAACCGCGCGACGGTGCGTTCCCGACGGATTGGAAACCGAACGCGGGCGTGGCGAAGACGTGCGAAGACGGCGAAATTCTCCTCCACGTGCCGAGCGAGCAGGTGACGGCGGTCTGCCAACAGATTCTCCAGCAGGGCGCGGTGGACGACATCACGATTCAGGACGTGCCGCTCGAGGACATCATCAGCGAGATCTTCTCGCGCGGCGGTGCGGGGCGTTGAGCCGTTTTCCCTGGCGGACAGCAGGCGGGCGGGAGCGTTTTCGGAGCGCGCGCAAGCGCGCTGGCCCACCAAGCTAAGATTGGCGCGCGAGTTTTTCGCGCACGAGTGCGGTGAGTGCGGCGACGTTGAACGGTTTCTCGATGACGGTCGCATCGGTCGTCGCAGGCGGAATGGCGGCTTCGCCGATCGTCGTGAGGAAAGACTGGATGCCGGGTTGCAGGAGGCGGGCTTCGCGGGCGAGCTCGGTGCCGGACGGACCGGCGCGAGGCTCGAGTTCGGCGACGAGGCCTTCGAAGGTCTCATCGACGAGCAGCGCGCGCGTGCGGTCGGCGTTCGGGCTTTTCACGACGTGGAAGTCGCGGCCGAGCACCATGGCGAGTGTGTCGGCCACGGCGGGATTGTCGTCCTGCACGAGCACGGCGGGGCGGAGCAATTCGTCGTAAGAGCCGGAGCGCTGCAGCGCGGAGGCGAGGAGCGCGTCGGGCGTGCGGCCATCGCGCCCGAGTTCGGAGTAGCTCAGGCGCAGGTCCGGCACGCCGGCGAATGCGCCGCGCACCTGCCGGAGGCGGGCGCGGAGCGCGAGGCCGCCGCCGGCGAGCACGAGCCCGATGCGGTGGGCGTCGTAGGGGCCGGCGATCTCGGGGCTTTGCAACGCGGCTCGCACCGCGGGCAGGCGGCGCAGGGCGCCGTTCTGCGGGTCGGCGCTTTCGACGAGGGCGATGCCGCAGCGCTGATGGTTCGCCAGGGCACGGAATACTTCGCGCTGCAAGCCGTCCATGAGCCGGCTTTGGTCCGGCGTGAGGTCCTGCAAAACGATAATCCACACGCCGCCCGCGTCGGGCGCACGGCGGACTTCGCCGTAGACGAGTTTGCCGTCGGCGCGCAGGTGGAAATTCTCCGTGCCGGTCTCGAAATCCGCGAAGGGCAGCGTGGCGGAGCCGAGCCAGCGGGCGGCGGATTCGTTCGCGACGATCGGGCGGCGGTCGAGTCCGTAGGCGGCGATACCGACGGGGGCTTGATTGAGCAGCAGGCGCAACAGCTCGCGGCCGCGCGCGGCGTCCTGTGCGCGCTGCGCCTGCGAGAGCGCGGCACCGAGGAAGTCGGCGAGTCCGGCGAGGAGATGCAGGTCTTCGGCGGCGAACGGCCGGCGCTGGTCCACGCCGACCTGCAATGCGCCGTGGCTGCCGCCATCGCCCATGAGCGGCAGGGAGAGCGTCGAGGGCGGGAAGCGTGAGGCGCCTTCGGCGATGCCGCGGTCGAGGGCGATGAGCGAATGCTCGAAGGTGGGCGAGCGATCGAGCGCGGCCTGAAGACCGGCGACGAAGCGGTCGAAGTTGTCGAATTGCCCGAATGCGCGCGCGAGGGCGCGGAGCGCGGCGGGGCCGTTGACGGGAATAGTGGCGGCGGCGGACATCGGGTTACGCGGGCGGCAGGTAGACGCGGAAAGTAGTGCCCTGACCGGGCGTGCTGGCGACCTGGATCTCGCCGTGATGGTGCTGCACGATGCGTTTCACGATCGCGAGGCCGAGGCCCATGCCGTGTTTGCCGCGGCGTTCGCCGGTGGCCTTCGTGGTCGTGAACGGCTCGAAGATGCGCGGCTGGACCTTCGGGTCGATGCCGGGGCCGTTGTCGGTCACGCTGGCGCAGAGTTGCGGGCTGGGCACGTCGGCGGTGCGAAGCTCGAGCGAGAACTTCAGCTGGCCGCCACCCTTCGGCTCCATGGCTTGGAGCGCGTTTTGCGAGAGGTTGAGAAAAACCTGGAGCAGTTGGCTGTGATTGCCGCGCACCGGCGGCAGTTGCGAGACGGCTTCGAGCGAGAGCACGACGTGCACGCGATCGGCCTCGGGGCGGATGATCTCGGCGACGGTGCGGACGACTTCGGCGAGGCTGACGGCGGTCATCTCGACCTTGTTGCTCTCGGCGAAAGCAGCGACGTTTTCGACGATGCTGGCGATGCGGTTGACGTCGCGTTGCACGACGCCGCTGAATTCATGGAGCGAATCCGGATCGGGCCGGCTCTCCTTCAAGAGTGCGGAAAACGTCTGGATGGAGGTGAGGGGATTGCGCAGCTCGTGGGCGAGGCCGGCGGCGAGCGTGCCGAGGGCGATGAGTTTCTCGGTCTGGCTGGCGCGGCGCTCGAGCTGGCGGGCGCGGAGCGTGACGGCGACCTGGAGGCAGAGCGATTCGAGGAGCGAGATCTCGGCCTCGGTGTAGCGTTCGCCGCGTTCGCGCGGGCCGAGGAGCAGGATGCCGGAGATGAAGTCGTCGCTGGCGATGGGGAAGGCGGCTTCGGCGGGGAGCTTTTCGCGCCACGCGGTCAGGGCCTGCACGACATCGGGGGCGAACTCCACTTCCGAGCCGTCGAAGAAGAGCGGACCGGGGCGCTCTTGGAACACGCGCGTGAGAGCGAAGTCGATGGGAAGAATCTGCGGGGCGCGCGGCCAGCCGTGGACGGCGCGCAGCTGGTAATCGCGGTCGAACTCGGTGCGGGCGTAGGCGACGGCGGCCTCGAGGTTGAAGGCCTTGGCGATCTCGCGCGCGGTGTTCTCGAAAATATCCTGCTCGCTGCCGAGGGAGACGAGGCGGACGCCGAATTCCTTGAGCGCCTGCTGCTGGCCTTGGCGGCGGCGCAGGTAGGTTTGGGCGAGGATGCGGTCGGTGGCGCGCTGCAATCGCGGTGCGGCCCAGAGAAAGAAGAGGCAGATGACGATGCAGACGACGAAGTGCGTGAGCAGTTCGAGGGAGCCAAACTCGTAGCCGAGCGGCGGACCGATGGTCGCGATGAGCAGCAGGTAGAAGACGCCCAACGTGACGGCGATGCCGAGTTGCACGGTGGCGTGGACGAAGTCGTAGGTGACGAGCGGCAGCTGGTAGCGCGACACCGCGTGCGCCATGATCACGAGGTAGAGGAAGATGAGCAGGTTGCCGAAGGGGGCCAGCTTCACGCCATACCAGAGCGGGAAGTTCGTCGCGCCGCCGCTGAAGCCGACAATCGAGGCGAGCAGGATGTTGCGGAGCTGCGTGGCGCGCCCGCCGGTGGCGGCGCGGAGGTGCTTGATCAGGAGGTAGCCGGCTTGCAGCGTGAACGCGCCGAAGAGCGTCAGGTAAACCCAGTAGAGCGAGCCGGCGCGCGGCCAGTAAGGCATCGACATCATCGGGCCGACGCCGGCCACCATGTGCGGGGTGAAATTGACCAGGGCGAGTGCGATGGCCGTCACGTAGCCGCCGCGCACCCACCAGCGGTTGTCTTCGCCGCAGAGCTCCGAGATGAAGTGGAAAAACGCGACGGGGACGAAATAGGCGAACAGCATCAGCAGGCGCGTGAAGAAGAGCGCGCGCGTCGCGTCGTCCGCGACCTGCCAGAGGAAGTAGGCGGCCGACCAGCAGCCGATGAAGAAGCCGAAGACGCCGAACCGGATGTTGATGCTGTCCTGCCGACCGCGCGCGACGACCGCGAACGCGAGAATGCCGGCTCCGAGGAAGTTCAGAAACGACGAGATGGCGAGATAGCCGGTCACTTCTGCGCCTTGATAACGACCGCCTGGTTGCCGAGCGAGTGAAAGCTCTCGCGCACGTGGAAGCCCGTTTCGAGGACCAGACTGGAAAGCTCGGTATCGCTGAAGAACGCGTAGTGGCCGACCTCCTCCTTCAGACGGATCTTGCCGGCGGCGCGGAGGAGGTTGCGGGCGCGTTCCAGTTCCTCGGGCGAGGCCTGCTGGTCCATGAAATCGCGGTAGATCGCCGACATGTCGCAGTGCGGCTTCATGCTCGAGGCCACGAGCACGCCGCCGGGTTTGACGACACGATGCAGCTCGCGGAGGAGCAGTTGCGGGCGCTTGAGGTAGGAGAGCACGAGGCTGCAGCAGACGACGTCGAACGTGCCGTCGGCGAAGGGCAGGCGAGGGGCGCCGCTGGCGTCGCCGAGGTCGTTGAAGTCGAAGCGCAGGTAACCCATGCCTGGCGGGCCGCCGCGCGCGATCTCGGCACGGTCGCGGTCGAGCGTCGTGAGGTGGTTGCCGAGGGCGTCGTTGAGGCCGCGCTCGGTGAGCTCGAGGCCGACGTAGAGGGACGGTGCCTCGGGGGCGGCGGCCTTCACGCGTCGCTGGCGGATCGTCTCATGCAGAACCCAGCGGCCGAACATGCCGTTGCCGCAGCCGGCATCGAGCACGGCGGCACCGGGGCGGAACGCGCAGAGGCGGCCGAGCAGCTCCATGTAGTCGCGGTAGTCCTGCGATTTCTCGAGGACGGAGTATTTCTCGAGGTAGCCGGACCAGAAATTGGTTTCGGTCTCGGCGGGTGCCTCGGAGCGGCGCAGGCGCTCGCGCTCGTCCTTGTTTTGGGCGATGACGAGTTTCTTGTCGGGAATCTGGAGCGTGGCTTGGTCGTCGCCCGGATAATCGCGCTCGCTGAGGCAGGCCCAGACGACGCGGCGGAAAACCTGCTCGGCGGCGCGGGGATTCTCGCGGACCTCGTGCATCGCGCCTTCGACGGCGACGAGTTTGGCGAGCGGCTGGTTTTCGGTGGCGCGGACGACGTCGTCGTGGGCGACCCAGGCGTCGTTCATCGCGAAGAAGTAGATCAGCGGCACCTTGAGCTTCGCGATGTCGGCGACCGTGCCTTCGAGGTCGTGCATGCGGGCGTCGACTGCCGTGCCGAGGAAGATTTCGCCGTTGATGTCGAAGCCGAGGATGTCGGTCAGGCCCCAGTGGCGGCCTTGCAGGAAGGTCCCGAAGATGTCCTCGCGGTAAACCTCGCGCAGCGTGTGCTGCATGTTCACGACGCCGACGACGCTGATCAGGCGCTTGATGCGTGTCTCGGTCACGGCGGCGCGGAACGCGCAGCGGGCGGACAGGCTGTTTGAAACCAGCACGGCGTCGCGCGCGTAGCCTTTCTCCGCCAGGAAGTCGTAGCAGGCGATGATGTCGTCGACCGCTCCGGGCAGGCTGAAGTCCTGCATGCGGCCTTCGCTTTCGCCGACATGGTTAGTCTGGTCGAAACGGAGGACGTTCAGGCCGTTGGCCGCGAGGTAGTAGGCGAGCTGAAGGTTGTTTTTCTTGGTCTCGCCGTATTTCGGGGCGATGACGACCCACGGGCGGCTGGTGAGCTGCCCGGTGTGATCGAGGCACGCCGCGACTTTCAGCCCTGTTCGGCTGGGGAAATAGACGTAGTCCGTCCGAATTTGTCCGGTGTGGACACTCGAAGAATCCGCAATCATCTGAATCGGCCCGCGGCGGAAAATGAGAGAATTTTTCTCCCTGATGCAACGAGCAAGTCGCGCTGCTAGGGAGATTTCCGGGTTTGTTCACAGGAGTTCACGCTTGCTTCGATGGATGAGCATCCGTCTTCTCGGGACACTCATAGGAAGTGACCCGGCTTCTCCTCATTACCGACGATTCCCCCTCGGCGCTGCTCCTCCAAACGGCGCTGGCTTCGTCCGCCGACTTCCAAATTCGCCAGCGATCTTCCGTGGCCGACGCGCGCGGACCGCTCGCGGCGGGCGCCTTTGAAGCGGCCCTCTTCGTGCCACCGCAGGTCGACGCCGAGTTCGCCCAATCGCTCGCCGCCGCCCGCGCGGCGGCTTCCCAGCTGGCGATCGTGGTGGTGGCTCCGGCCGGCACCACGGCCGAGGCGCAGGCGCGATTGCTCGCCGCCGGTGCGGACAGCGTGCTCTTTCAACCCGTCGACGTCGCGGCGTTGGCCGCCAATCTCACGCGCCTGACCGCCCGGGCGGCCGTGGCGTCCGGGGCAGGCTCCGGCGGGGAGACGGCTCCCGCGCTCGTGCCGAACCGGCTCAACGCGAAGGCCGCGGCGCTCTCCTCCGCGCTCGAGGTGCTGCGGGATTTTTCGCAGGTGCTGGGCTACTCGCTCGATTACCGGCAGCTCACGCACCACTTCATCCTGAAGCTCCGCGAAGTCGTCGGCGTCTCGCGCATCGCCATCTTCCTCGAAGCGCCCGCGGCCGACGCCCTGCCGGGCGCCGCGCGCGGCGAAAACTCCGCGCTGCCGTGCGCGGCCGCGATCGGCTTGTCCGCGGACCTCGTCGAGTGTTTCGCGCTGACCCGCCGCAGCGGACTCGGTCGCCAGCTCTCGCAAAACCCGCAAATCCTCCGCTCACCCGCGGGCTCGTCCGCGCCGTTCGTCGACCCGAAGCTCGCGCGCGAGTTCGAGGTGCTCGGCGGCCAGGTCGCCATCCCGGTCAACGACCGCGAGCGCACGCTCGGCGTCGCGGTGCTCGGCGGACGCATCACGGGCGGCGAATTCAGCGACGAGGAACTGCTGCTCGTCTATCACCTGCTCGAGGAGCTCGGCTTGGCAGTGAAGAACAGCTGGCTGCACCACCAGCTCGTCGGCAGCCACCGGCTCTTCGCCAGCGTGCTCAACGGCCTGACCGTCGGCGCGCTCGTGCTCGGGCCGGCCCAGCAGCTCGTCTACGCGAACCGCGCGATCATCACTTTCCTGCGCGGCGACGCCGCCACGCAACTCGACGTCCACGACCTGCCCGCGCCGATCGCCGCGAAACTCCACGAAGCCAGCGAGCGCGGCGTCGAGGTCGAACCGTTCTTCCACGAGCTGGGCGAGGGCGCGGCCGCACGCGTGTTCCGCGCCACCGTCATTCCGCTGCGCTCGAGCGGCAGCAAACTCCCGCAGACCGCGTTGCTGCTCCTCGAGGACTTCACGAAGGTCCGTGCCGCCCAACGCGCCGAGATCGAGTCGTCCAACCTGAAACTGATCTCGCTCATCGCGCGCCGCTTCGCGCACGAGATTCGCAATTCGCTCGTGCCGCTCACGACGCACGCGCAGCTCTTCGACACCGAGATCGAGCAGGCGGATTTCCGCGACTCGCTGAAGACCGCCCTTGCGCGCGAGACGCAGCGCATCCAGCGCTTCACCGACCAGATGCTGCTCCTCGCGCGCTCCGAGCAGGCGCCGGCCGAGCTCGTCCCGCTCGACGACATCCTGCGCGCCAGTTTCGAGAAATCCCGCGCCTACGCCGGCGGCGAAGCGGTGCTCGACATCCAGAGCGACATCCCGCCTGTGATGCTGCGCTGCAACCGCGCCAGCCTCGCGCACGCGTTCCAGGAAATCTTTCTCAACGGCCTGCAATCGAGCGCCGACGGCGCTCGCCGCGTGAGCGTGGCGCTGAACGCCGCGCCCACCGCCGACGGCCGCGCCGAGCTCATCATGCGCTTCCGCGACAGCGGCAACGGCTTCGCCGCCGACGCCGCGCCGCGCGCCACCGAACCGTTTTTCACTACTCGCAACACTGGCGTTGGTCTGGGCCTGACCATCGCCCGCCGGGTGATCGAGGCACATCAGGGCCGCCTCGACATCCAGCCGCGGCTCACGCCGGGTGATGCGGATCTCACGATCCGTTTGCCTCTCCCACGCTAAACATGATTCCGGTCACCTCACCACGCACCGCCCGCGTATTCGTTGCGCCGCTGGTCGGAGCTCTCGCTCTCCTGGCCGCCGCGCCCGCCGCGCTGGCCTCCGGCACGCGCGTCGGCTTCAAGGACGCCTTCGCCACCGCGCGCGGCAACGCCTTCGTCGCCACCGCCGACAACCCGAGCGCGCTCTACTACAATCCCGCCGGCATCGCCCAGCTCGAGGGCACGCAGTTCGCCGGCAACATCTACGAAGTCGCGCTCTCGTCCGACTATTCGGGCGCGGCCGGTTCGGCGTCGATGAACGACGACTACGTCACCGTGCCCGCGGTCTACGTCACGTGGAAGCCCGCCGGCGCGCCGTGGGCCTACGGCATCGGCGTCTACGCGCCCTTCGGCCTCAAGACCGATTGGCCCAACTCGTCTCCGCTGCGCACCTTCGCGCTCAAGAACGAGCAGACGTTCCGCACCTTCAATTTCACCGGCGCGTGGCAAGTCTCGCCCGAAGTCTCGCTCGGTCTGAGTGCGACCTACAACCGCGTGTCGACGAACCTCAATCGCGCGCTCGGCGTCTTCGCCCCGAACGATCTCTTCCGCTTCGAGGGCGACGGCCACGCTTTCGGTTTCAACGCCGGCCTGCTCTGGAAAATCAACGAGCGTCACCAGTTCGGCCTCAGCTACCAGAGCCGCACGCGCGTGAAACTCGACGGCACGTCCTCGACGATCCCGCTCGTCGCCAGCGAGCCCGCGAACGCGACGTTCGATTTTCCGGAAGTCGTCATCGTCGGCTGGTCGTTCCGCCCCACGCCGCAGTGGAACATCGAGGCGAACATCGATTGGACGAACTGGGATCGCTTCAACGTCGTCACCGTCAACAAAGCCTCGGGCAACCAGCCGCTCCCGTTCAACTGGGAGTCCGGCACCTTCTACGAACTCGGCGCGACGCGCTACCTGAGCGGCGGCTGGAACGTCTCCGCCGGCATCTGCTACACCGAGAACAACACACCCGACGCCACCTACACGCCCGCCGTGCCTGACAGCGACAAGACCTTCTACTCGCTCGGCGTCGGCTACCGCGGTCCGGCGTTCTCGGCGGACTTCGCCTGGCAATACGCGACCGGCGACGCGCGCCGCGTCACCGGCAGCCCGGCCAACCTGCTCGGCGGCACGGCGGACGGTTCCTACAAGAACTCGATCAACGCCCTCTCGCTTTCCCTCGGCTACAAGTTCTAATCCGCCCCGCGCCACTCATGCTCGCCGCCCCCGCGCCCGTGTCCACCGCTCCCGCCAACGTTCCCGCGCCCTCCACGCTCCCGACGCTCCTCATCGTCGACGATGAGGAGGGCCCGCGCCACTCGTTGCGGATGGTGTTCCGGCAGGACTTCAATGTCCACGCGGTCGAGAACGGCGACAAGGCGCTCGATTACGCCAAGGCGCACCCGGTCCAGCTCGCCATCCTCGACATCCGCATGGCGGGCAAGTCCGGCATCGACGTCCTCCGCGGCCTCAAAGCCATCGATCCGCACATCGAGGTCATCATGCTCACCGCCTACGAGACGATTGAGACCGCGCGTCAGGCGCTGCGGCTCGGCGCCTGCGATTACCTCAGCAAGCCCTTCGATCTCTCGACGATTCGCGAAGCCGTCACCCGCGCGCTGCACCTGCGCCGCATCTCGGAAACCGTTTCCTCCACCTCCGAGCGCCTCAAGGCCCTCAGCGAGCAACTCAACGACGCCTCCGTGAAGGAAGAAATGGCGCGCACCACGACCGAGATCTACGCCGGCGCGCTGCACGACATCAACAACCCGCTCACCGTCATCACCGGCTACGTCGAACTCCTCCGCCACAAGCTCGACAGCGTCGGCTCGCTCTACGGCGCCGACCTCCAGGCCGTGCGCGAAGACGTCAACCTGCTCGCCAAACAGGTCAACACCTGCGCCGCCATCACGCGCCGCTACCTGCGCTTCGTGAACAAACGCAGCGCGCAGGCCCCCGAGGTGTCCGTCAACCAAGTCATCGACGACGTCCACACGCTGATGCGCGGCCACCCGAGCCTTCGCGGAGGCAAGCTCTCCGCCAAATACCTCGAGCGCGACGCCTCCGCCCAGATCGGCGGCACCGAGCTCATCCAGATTTTGCTCAACCTCACGGTGAACGCCTTCCAAAGCGCCGAGCGCCCGCAGACCGTGTGGATCGCCGCCGAGCGCTACGACGAGCCGCTGAAGATCGAGACCTTCCGCGACACGCCCGAGGAACGCTTCATCAACCTCGAATCGTTCGCCAACCACGCGCCGCTCGTCGCCCTCTCCGTCATCGATCAGGGCCCCGGCATACCGCAAGACGTGCTCTCGCGCATCTTCGAACCGTATTTCACCACGAAAGCCCAGTCCGGCACCGGCCTCGGTCTCGCGATCGTCGTGCGCCTCGTGAAGCACCACTGCGGCCTCATCCAGGTGAAGACCAAGCTCGGCGAAGGCACGCGCTTCACGATCTATCTGCCCGCCAAGGAACCGAATAATTCAGCCAATCCGTTCGGGACCTGATCTGCCCGGCATCGCTTTTCGAGCCGGCTCCCGGCTGAACACTTGCGGGCGCTCGCCGTCATGGCTTCACTCCGCGCGTGATCGAAATCGTCATCGCGCTCCTCTCCGCCGCCCTGGCAGGCGGACTCGGTTGGTTCTACGCGCACTCGCGCTCCGCCGCCGTCGCCGAGCGCGCCCGCCTCGCCGGTGAACAGCTCTCCGCCGCCCAAGCCGAGCTCGCGGCGCTGCGCCAGCAGCTCTCCGCGCTCGAAGCCGACCGCGCCCGCCTCGACACGCTGCTCACCGCCGAACGCGACGCCCTCGCGCGCGCCCAGACGCAGCTCACCGACACCTTCAAGGCCCTCGCGGCCGACGCGCTCAGCCGCAACAACGACGAGTTCCTCAAGCGCGCCGGCGACACGCTCGTGAAGCCGATCCGCGAATCGCTCGACAAGGTCGACACGAAGATCGTCGCCCTCGAGAAGGCGCGCACCGAGGCCTACGGCTCACTTTCCGAGCAGCTCAAGGGCCTCGCCAACACCAGCGCCACGCTGCAATCCGAGACGACCAAGCTCTCGCGCTCACTCCGCTCGACGTCGACCGCGGGCCGCTGGGGCGAGTTGCAGCTCCAGCGCGTCGTCGAACTCGCCGGCATGGTGGAGAACGTCGACTTCATCCAGCAGACCGCCGCCGGCGAATTCCGTCCCGACATGGTCGTGCGCCTGCCCGGCGGCAAATCGATCGCCGTCGACGCCAAGGCGCCGATGCAGGCCTACCTCGAAGCGCTCGAAGCCGCCGACGAGTCGGTCCGCAAGGCGAAGTTCACCGAGCACGCCCGCGCCGTGCGCGGCCACATCGACGCGCTCGGCAACAAAGCTTACTGGAAAAACATCCAGCCCGCGCCGGAGTTCGTCGTGCTCTTCATTCCCGGCGAGGCCTTCTACAGCGCCGCGCTGCGCTACGAGCCGGACCTCTTTGAGCGCGGCACGAGCCAGAACGTCATTCTCGCCTCGCCGGCCACGCTGATCGCGCTGCTCAAAGCCGCGGCCTACGGCTGGAAGCAGGAGGCGATTTCCAAGAACGCCGACGAAATTCGAAAACTTGGCGTCGAACTCCATGAACGCGTCGCGACCGTGGCCGACAATCTCGACACGCTCGGCCAGCGGCTCACGCAGGCCGTCACGAGTTACAACAGCGCCGTCTCATCCGTCGAAGGCCGCGTGCTCGTTACCGGCCGCAAGCTCGAGAAACTTGGCGCCGGCTCGGAGAAGAAGGTCGTCGAACCGCGCTTGATCGACGAGACGCCGAAGGCCCTCACCGCGCCGGAGCTGAAACGATGAGCGCCCCGTCCCTCGAAGGTCGCTGGCAGCCGCTTTACGCCGAACTCGATGGCGAGCAGGCGCCGCAGGAGGTGCTGCAGCAAACCGAGTTCGAGCTCGCCGCCGGCATCTACACCGTGCGCTTCGGCGGAGTCATGTCCGATACCGGTTCGTTCACCGTCGAGACGGAGACCGCGCATCACCTCACGCTGCACGGCGCCATCGGCCCGAACGCCGGTCGCACGATTCCGTGCCTGTTCAAGTTCATCGACGACACGCTGATGATCTGCTTCGGCCTCGGCGGCGCGCGCCCGAGAAATTTCCGCACCGCGCCCGGCGCGCAGCTCTACCTCGTCACCTATCGCCGCCCGTGAGCACTCCGCGCATTTCCGGTCTGTTCATCTACCCGGTCAAATCCTGCCGCGGACTCGCGCTGGCTGCGGCGGAAGTGGACGAGCTCGGCCTCGCCGGCGATCGCCGGTTCCTCGTGGTCGATGAGGCGGGAAAATTCCTGACACAGCGCACGCACCCGCGCATGGCGCAAATCGCGACGGCACTCGATGCGGACCGCCTCACGCTCTCGGCCGAGGGCGCCGGTGCAGTCGCCGTGCCGCGCGCGCCGGACACGCAGGCGCCCTTGCGCCGCGTGACGGTGTGGAAGCACAGCGGACTGCAAGCGGAGGACTGCGGGCCGGAAGTGGCGCAGTGGCTGAGCGATTTTCTTGGATTGCGGCTCGCGCTCGTGCGCATCGGTCCCGCCTTCGAGCGCAACGTGCTCAAAAAGGCAGGCCGCCCCGGCGATCGGTTCAGTTTCGCGGACGGCTCGCCCGTGCTCGTGACCGGGGAGGCCTCGCTCGCTGATCTCAACGATCGCATCGTCGAGAGCGGCGGCGAGCCGGTGCCGATGGAGCGCTTCCGGCCGAACGTCGTCGTGAGCGGCGCGGCACCGTTCGCCGAGGACGACTGGCCGCGGGTGCGCGGCGGCGACGTCGTGCTGCGCGCGGCGGGAAAGAGCGACCGTTGCATCGTCACCACGACCGACCAGCACACCGGCCAGCGCGGCAAAGAGCCGTTGCGCACGCTGGCGACGTTTCGCCGCGATCCGATCGAACCGACCTCGGTCTACTTCGGCGCCAATTTCATCAACGAGTCCAAGCGGGGCACGTTGCGCGTCGGCGACGCCGTGGTGGTCGAGGCCGGAGCATGAGTGCCGACGGCACAACTCCGTCGCTGCGCGAGATATTGCTCGCCGCCGGTTTCACGCTGCTCGTAGCAGGTATTTTCCTGCGGGGGTTTGCGCGTTCGGCCCGTCGTTCGCTCGCGTTGCGCCGGGAGCATGAGTTGCACGTGCGAAAGATCGGGGCGCCAGCGGCGGCCCAGGACAAGGCGATCCGCACCACGCATCTGGAGCGCAACGTGGGGCGCTACGCCGCGGTTTGCGTGATCGCGGGCGCGGTCGTGATCGTCGCTGCGATTTTCCGCCGCTAGACGGTCGTGCGGTCAGGACGGTTGCGATGTGCCGGACGCCTTGGCCTCGGCGCGCGCCAACCGGCGCGACTCGGTGAGGAGCCAGACCATGTAGCCGACAATGAGGAGATTGACGACGAGCGCGGTGACCTTGAACCAGGAAACGCGGTGGAGGATTTCGTAGACCTCCACCGGCACGTAGATCGCGCCGCTGAGCGCGGCGAGCCACTCGGCCCAGCGGCGTTGCATCCACAGACCGTAGGCTTCGGCGAAACGGAGGGCGGAGTAGGCGGCGGCGAGACCGGCGAGGAGCACGAGGTGCGTGTTGTTCACGTTGCTCATCGCCTCGATGAAAATGTGCGGGTAGTGGTGGGCGGGATTCAGGTGCAGGCGCGCGACGAGGTGCTCGGCGAACGCCGCTTGGTCGCGGCCGAGGAGCGAGAGAAGCCCGAAGCCGACGACGAGCACGATCACGCCCTTGAACGCCTCGAAGGAGGCGACGACGCGGAGACCTTTTTTGTGGGAAGGGGCGGACACGCGAAACGTGGAAGTTAATTGGGCCGAGCCATGACGCAAAGGCTTACTCGTGCACGAAGGGCTCCACGGGACGGAATCCCGGCAACCGGCAGGCCGCATCGCGCTCCGTGGGCGAGGCGAAAAGATAGGCCGCGTAGCCGCCGAAGCCCCCTCCGCAGTATTTCCACGCGAGCGGGCGGCAGGCGGCGAGTTCTGGCGCGGGGGCGGCGTTGTCGGCGGGCAAGGCATCCATGCCTTCGGCGCGTTGCGCGGCGTAGGATTGACGCACAGCGTCGGCGAGGAGCGCCAAATCGTTTTTCCAGACCGCGTCGCGCGCAGTCTGGCCGGCGCGCTGGATCGCGTCGTAGTCGCGCGCACTGTCGGCGATCGCGGGTGTGCAATGGCCCTTGCCCGTCCAGTAGAGCGCGAGCTTGCCGGCGAGGAGCGAACCGTCGGTTTTGATTTCGAGGATGGGTTTGGAACCGCTGCGCCAGGCGCAGAGGCCGCCTTCGCGAATGATGGCAGGATCCTGCCAGCCGACACCGAGATCGAGTTCGGCGGAGACGCCGTCCTTGCCGTTGAGCAGAGCCCAGGCACCGCTGCCGCCGAGGCCGGCTTTGTGTTCGTAGGGCCAGTCGCGGAGCGAGACGGTCGGTGAAATGGCGCAGTTGACGATGTAGCCGCCGGCGCGGGCGTGGCGCGGCACATCGAGCCAGCCGCCGGCGAAGTCGATGCGCAGGGGCGCCGCGGTGGGGGCTTTGATCCAGCGCACGATCTCGGAGGTGGAGACGGGTGTGAATTGCGGCGGCGTTTTCGGGAGCACGACGTAGCGCGCGCCGACCTCGGCGCAGAGGGCGCGTTTCAGGTCGGGGTATTTGTCGTCCTCGGTGACCGCGAGGATGTCGGGGCGAAGACGGAGAAAGTCGTCCTTGAAATCGAGGCCGTGCTCGGTGCCGTGGGTGACGATGACTTCGTCGACCATGTCGAGCGCGGCGAGAAGGGCGCGCTTGTGGTCGTCGGGGAGCGAGCCGCGGCGCTGCTTGTGTTGCCAGAGCACGTCCGCGCCGGCGAACGTCACGGTGAGGTGCGTGCCGAGCGCCTTGGCTTCGCGGAAGAATTGGACGTGACCGGCGTGCAGAATGTCGTAGCAGCCGGAGACGAAAACGCGGGTCATCGCAGGGGTTATTAGCGGAGTGGGGCGACGGGTTGCACGCGTGGATTTGCGGATGCGTCGAGAAAAACAAAAGCCGCGACTTGCGTCGCGGCTTCGAGTGAAAGGGGCGCGTGCATGCACGCTGCCTACGATCAGGATTGCGCGGGGGCGTCGGCGGCCGGAGCGGCGGGAGCCTGGGCGGCGTCGGCCGCAGGCTTCTGCTGCTCGAGGTCCTTCATCGCGGCGCGGCGGCTGAGGCGGACCTTGCCGGAACGCTCGTCGATACCGATGCACTTCACGGTGATGGAGTCGCCGACCTTGACGACGTCTTCGGTGCGGCGGACGCGGAAGTCCGCGAGCTCGGAGATGTGCACGAGGCCTTCCTTGCCGGGGAGGCACTCGACGAACGCGCCGAACTCCTTCGTGCCGGTGACGCGGCCGGTGTAGATCTTGTTCATCTCGATCTGGGCACCGCCGCCGCAGAGGGCGTCGATCTCCTGCACGGCGCGGTTCATCGCGTCGGCATTGTTCGAGTAGATGAACACCTTGCCGGAGTCGTCCTCGGCGATGTCGATCTGCGCGCCGGTCGTCTCGGTGATGCGGCGGATGGTCTTGCCGCCGGGTCCGATGAGCAGACCGATCTTTTCCGGATCGATCTGGATCGTCTGGATGCGCGGGGCGTAGGTGCTGAGGTCCTTGCGCGGCGCGGGGAGCGCGGCGAGCATGGTCTTCAGGATTTCGATGCGCGCGTCGCGGGCCTGGAAGATCGCGGTCTTGGCGATCTCGAAGGGCAGGCCGTTGATCTTGAGGTCGAGCTGGAAGCCCGTGATGCCCTTGGTGGTGCCGGCGAGCTTGAAGTCCATGTCGCCGAAGTGGTCTTCCTCACCGAGAATGTCGGTGATCGTGACCCACTTCTCGATGCCGCCTTCGGCGTTGTTCTGGGTCATGAGACCGCAGGAGATGCCGGCGACGGGAGCGATGATCGGCACGCCCGCGTCCATGAGGGAGAGGCAGCCGCCGCAGATCGAAGCCATCGAGGTCGAGCCGTTGGAGGCCATGATCTCGGAGACGACGCGGATGGAGTAGGGGAACACGTCCTCGGGCGGGAGCACCGGGACGAGCGAACGCTCGGCGAGGGCGCCGTGGCCGATTTCGCGGCGGCCCGGGCCGGTGAAGCGGCCGGTTTCGCCGACGGAGAACGGCGGGAAGTTGTAGTGGAGGATGAACGACTTGGAGGTCGCGCCGCCGGTGAGGCCGTCCATTTCCTGGGCTTCCTTGGTGGGCCCAAGGGTGGTGATGGCGATGTTCTGGGTGTCGCCGCGCTGGAAGGTCGCGGAGCCGTGCACGCGCGGGAGGACGCCGACTTCGGCGTGGAGCGGACGGATGTCCTTCTGGCCGCGGCCGTCGGCGCGGACGCCCTTGGTGAGGACGGTCTGGCGGTAGGCCTTGTATTGCAGGTCTTCGAACACGACGTTCAGGTCGACGTCGGTGAACTTGTCGGCACCGAGCTCGGTGGTGAGGGCGGCCTTGGCTTCCTCCTTGAGGAGCTTCACGGCGGCGCCGCGGGCGGCCTTTTCCTTGCCGAAGATCGCGGTGGCGATGCGCTCGGCGGGGACGACGCGCTCGATGATCGCGCGGGCCTCGGGCGTGGCGCCGACGAGGGCGAACTGCGCCTTCGGCTTGCCGCACTTGGCGACGAGTTCCTCGATGGCCGCGATGATCGGCTGGATGGCCTGGTGGCCGAACTCGAGGGCCTTGATGAACTCTTCCTCGGGCAACTGGTCGGCCGAGCCTTCGATCATCAGCATGTCCTTCTTCGTGCCGACGTAGATGAGGTCGAGCGAGGAGGAGAACATCTGCTCGATCGTCGGGTTGGCGACGAACGCGCCGTCGATCAACGCGACGCGGACGCAGCCGATCGGGCCGGCCCACGGAATGTCGGAGATGGCGAGCGCGGCGCTGGCGCCGTTGACCATCGAGATGTCGGAGTCGTTGACCTGGTCGGCCGAGAGGAGCTGGCCGATGATCTGGACTTCATTGAGGAAGCCTTCCGGGAAGAGCGGGCGGCAGGGACGGTCGCAGAGGCGCGAGGTGAGGATTTCCTTTTCGGACGGACGGCCTTCGCGCTTGAAGTAGCCGCCGGGGAAACGGCCGGCTGCGGCGTATTTTTCGCGGTAGTCGACCGTGAGCGGGAAGAAGTCCTGGCCGGGGCGCATGGTTTGCGCGGCGCAGGCGGTGACCATGACGTTGGTCTCACCGACCGTGACGATGACGGCGCCGCCGGCGAGATTGCCGTAGGTGCCAGTGGAGAACTTGATGCCCAAGCCGGGCACTTCGATTACGTGTTTCTGATTCATTTTCTAACTTCGGATGTGAGTGCGCCGCCTCGGCCGCAAAGGGCGGCGGGCGGAGCGGGGTTCGAACGATTGCCGTTTCCGTTCCCCTCTGAATCAGTCGCCGAGATATTTCGGATTGCGGTCCCAGCAGCGGCTGGGGCGGCAAGCGGAAATGTCCCGGTAAACTGGTCGCGAGGTGAACAAAAGGCGGCCCGACGGTGGGCCGCCTTTCGTGAAAGCGGGTTACTTACGCAGGTTGAGCTTCTGGAGAAGCTCGTTGTATTTGGCGAGGTCCTCGCGCTTGAGGTAATCAAGCAGCTTGCGACGACGGCTGGCCATCTGGAGGAGGCCGCGGCGGCTGTGGAAGTCCTTGCGATGCGTGCGGAGGTGCTCGGTCAAGTGATTGATGCGAGCGGTGAGCAGCGCGATCTGGACGTCGGAGGAGCCGGTGTCCTTCTCGTGGGTTTTGAACTGGGCGATAACTTCTGACTTAACGGGTTGTGACATGGTTTATGTTGTTGATGGCGCGGTCATTTTGGAGGCTTTCGCCTCGTGCCGCCCGCTTTTGGAGGGCCGGCGGCACCGTTATCCGTCCGGTTGCCCGGACTGACCGTGGTGGGGGCCTGCGACCAGCAGGCTCTCACTAACGCAAGCCGCCATTAACCAAACCGCCCCGGGCGCGTGCAAGCGCTAATTTTCCGAGCGCAATGCATCAAATCCCAGCGGTGAGCCACTGCGCGAATGCATCCGTCCAAAACGGAGTGCGGGGATTCGTAACCCCAGCTGAGATCTGTGCTTTACCCAATGAGGACATCGCGGCCCAGAAATTCCGACGCGCGACATCGTCGCATTCGACTCCGGCTTCGTCTGCAATCGAGCCAGCTCCGCCCCAAAGTTCGTTTGATCGGAGGAAGTCTCGGACGGTCTCGTCCGATCCTTCAAGTTGCGTGCGTATGTAGCGCGAAAACCGGTCTTTCTCGGCCTTTTCGAGAAGCTCGGCCAAGGCCGTCAGCTTTTCGCGCAGTTCTTTCATCCCGCCCGCAGCGTCAGCCCCTTGATCCCTTCGCAGCCGGGGAGCTTCCGGAGCTTTTCGAGGATTTGGAGGCGGTGGTGGAAGAGTTCGTTGCGGACGACGGCATGTGAGCAGAGCACGAGCAGCTGCGCACGTTCGACGACGACCGGGTGTGAGTAGGTGGCGTTCGCGACGCCGACGAGCTGCGGCCACTTTTCGCGGATCGAGTGTTCGAGCGAGTCGTGGCTGATGCGGTATTTGACCAGCAGCTCGTCGATCAGCTTGCCGACGTCTTGGGTCTTGCGGTTGCGCGACCGGCTTTCGTCCTCCGGCAGGCCGCGGAACGACGCGATGAGGTTCTCGACCTCGTGGCTGAACTCTTTCGGCGCGTCGGGCATCAGCGAAGTTGGACCACGAATGGACACGAATGAACACGAATGGTCCGTGATTCGTGTCTATTGGTGTTCATTCGTGGTTCCTAGGTTTGGGCTGGCGCGGTGTTCGTGCTCGTAGAGCCGGCTGTAGCGCACGAAGGCGCCGAAGGCGGTGGCCCACGCGATGTAGAAACCGGGGAAACCGTCGAGAAAACCCAGCCGCAGCACATACGCGCGGAAGAAACGCCACGCCGGCCGAAACACGGCCGCGCCGAGCGAGAAGCTCCCGCCCTTCGCCATCTGTTGCTGGAGGAACAGGTCGGCGAACGGGTTGATCTTCGCCACGTGGTGGCTGAGCGTTGGGAACGAGTAATGGTGCAAGTCGCCGCGGAGCGTGGCGAGCGGACCGTCGACCTGCATGTGCTCGTGCACGAATTGGTCGCCGCCCCACCGGCAGTGCGTGCGGTTCACGAGACGGGTGTTGTGGTCGGGATACCAGTCGCCGTGCGTGATCCAGCGGTCGATGAACCAGACTTTGCGCGGGAACCGTGCGGCGTGGAACTTCCGGTCGTCGCCACGGGCGAAGAACGCCTCGATTTCCGCGCGCAGCGCGGGCGAAACTTCCTCGTCGGCGTCGAGGCACAGCGCCCACGGTTGCGCGCAGCGGTCGAGGGCGAAGTTCTTCGTGTCGCGATAGCCGCGCCACTCGGTTTCGAACACCAGCGCGCCGTGTCGCAGCGCGACTTCGGCACTGGGGTCGGTGGTGTTGTTGAGCACGACGACGATTTCCGCAACCCAGCCGCGCACGCTCTCGAAGCAGCGCGGCAGCGAGTGCGCCTCGTTGCGGGCGATGATGGAGACGGAGATGGGCAGCGGTTGGGACACGTTCGACGTGAGGAGGACACATCCACCGCGCCAAGGCAACGCGGAGGATATGGGACCGGCTCCCGCGCCCGGAGGTCGCGGGCTACCCGGCTAAGAAAGGGTTTACTTGGCTCGCCCGCTGGCGAAGCTGCGCCGGATGTCTGTCGCGATCGTCATCCCGGTGCTCAACCAGCTCGCTTATACGCAGGGCTGCGTGCGCTGCCTGGAACCGGATATTTCCGCAGGCGTGCGGGTGATCGTCGTCGACAACGGTTCGACCGACGGCACGCGCGACTGGTTGACGACGCAGTCCGCGCTGACCGTGATCCGCAACGAGCAAAACCGCGGCTGCGCGCCGGCTTGGAACCAAGGTGTGCAGGCCGCTGCCGGCGCCGACTGGGTCGTGGTGCTCAATAATGACGTGCTGCTGCCTGCCGGCTGGCTCGCAGCGCTGCTCGACGCGGCGGGGCGGCATGGGCTCGACGTCGTTTGTCCCGCGATGCGCGAGCGCGACCAAAACTACGACTTCGCGGCATACGCGCGCGATTTCACGGCGAAGCTCGACCGCGTCGTCCGCCGCGGCGGGACGCACGGCGTTTGTTTCGCGGTGCGGCGCGCGGTGTTCGAGCGGATCGGCGGGTTCGACGAGGCGTTTCGCATCGGGCAGTTCGAGGACGCGGACTTTTTTCGGCGCGCGCGGCTGGCGGGATTCCGCAGCGGCGTGGTCGGCGCGTGTTTCATCCACCACTTCGGCTCAGTGACGCAGGATGCGCTGAGCGATACGAAAAAGCAGCGACCCTACGAGGCGGAGAATCGCGCGCATTTCCGCAAAAAATGGAAACTCGGCTGGGCGCAGCGTCGCTGGGAAAAGGCGGCGGATGGGTTGCGCGATTGGTGGTGGCGGACGACGGAGCGCGCGCGCTTCGGCCACACGTTGCACGAGAAATGGGATGGCGAGCGGGTGCGGTATTACTGAGTCGGTTCGCTCGGCCGGACGTCCTTGGGCGCTTGAGGGCAAGCGCCCCTACCTTAAGGCTGAGCGCACGGCGGCCAGCACACGATCGACCGTGATGTTGCGCACGCAGTGGTTGTGATAGGAATCGTCCGGCGTGCACTGGCTCGGGGAGACGCAATGCACGCAGGGCAGAGGTGGCTGGAGCGTGACGTGCCCGGTGCCGACGGGCTTCCAGATGTTCATCGGCTGCGAGCCGAAGAGCGCGATCACGCGCGTGCCGGCGGCCGCGGCGACGTGCATCGGACCGCTGTCGTGGCAGAGCAGCGCGGGCGCGGCGGCGAAGAGGCCGGCGAGCTGCGTTACGCCGAGGCGTTGTTCGATGCGAACAGCGGGTGCGCGCAGGTGGCGGAAAATTTCGTCCACCGTGCCCTGTTCGCCCGGGCCGGCGATGATTGCGGTGGTCACGCCGAGTTCGGCATGCAGCGTGTCGATGACCTGCGCGTAGTTTTGCGGTGGCCAGATGCGCCAGGCGCTGCGGGAGCCGGGATGGACGAGCAGGCGCGCGCCGCGGAGGAGTTCGCGCCCGGCGGCGATCTCGGCGGGGCGGGGCACGAGGCGGGTTTCGTGCGTGACGATCGGCACGCCGATCTGCTCGAGCACGTGCAGGTAGAGATCGGTGATGTGCCGCGTGTCGAGGAATTCGCGCGGCACTTGCGCGGCAGACGTGTAGAGTGCGGCGAAGTGCAGGCGCTCGCCATGGCGGACCGTGGCGCGCACGGCGGCGCCGGTGGCGCGGGCGATGACGGCGGTCTTGTCGCGGTTGTCGAGGTCGAGCACGTGCGTGAAGCCCGCGCGGCGCACGCGCCAAAGAAAGCTGGGCCAGTCCGTGGCGGATTGAGGAAACAGCCAGCGCTCGTCGACGTCGGGGTTGAGCTCGAGGATCGGCGCGTAGGCGGGCTCGCAGAGCACGGCGAGGCGTGCGGCGGGCCAGTGGAGCTTCACGTTTCGCAGGAGCGAGCCGAGCAGCACGATGTCGCCGAGATAGCGGCGGCGGATGACGAGGACGTGCGGGGCGGCGGGCACGCCGCGGATGTTGCGGCGCGGGGCGGCGGGGCGGCAATCCAACTTTGCCGGCTCAGAGCATGTAGGCGTTCGCGGCGGCCCATTCGGGGCGGACGGCGATGACGTCGCGGCGCTTGTCGAGCGAGTGGCGCAGGTTCTCCATCGGTCGTTGCACGGCGTGGCGGAGCTGGCAGGCGAGACGCCAGCCGGGGGAAAGTTCGGATGTCTGTTCCGGCGGAGGTGGCGGGCCGCCAAGTCGGCGTTCCGCTTTCTTCAAGTAGTGGGAAGCGCGATAGAGGATCAGCCGGTAGTCGAACTCGGTCAGGCCGGCGGCGGTGCGCTTGGCGGGCTGGTCGAGGAATTGCGCGATGAGGCGCAACGTTTCCTGCTGGGCTACCGCGGCGTGGTGATTCGCGCGGGTCTGTTGCGCGTCGTGGCGTCGGAAGCCGACCAGCGGCTCGGGCGTGTAGGCGAGATCGCCGGATTCGAGCAGGTGCAGCCACAGCTCGAGATCGACCAACTGGCGAAACGCCGGCGAGAAGTCGCGGTCGAGTGCGGAGCGGCGCAGCAGCACGGCGCTGGGTTCGCCGATGAGGTTTTGGTTGGCGAGCAGGCAGCGACCGATCAGGGCGCGGCCCTCGTGCCGGCCTTCGCGCCGGAGCGGATTCCAGAGGTCGAGCGGTCGGGAATATTCGTCCATCACGCGGCGCGCGGAGGTCGCGATGGCGGCCGTCGGCTGGTTTTCCAGCAAACCGACGAGTCGCGAGATGGCGTGGCGCGAGTTGAAGGCGTCGTCGCCGAAGAGGAATTTCACGTAGGCGCCGCGCGCCTCGGTCAGGCACCAATTCCAGTGCGGGACCATGCCGAGGTTGCGTGGCTGGAGCACGACACGCACGCGCGGGTCGGCCTGCGCCAGTTCGTGGACCACGGTTGCGGTGTCGTCGGTCGAACAGTCGTCGCTCACGAGGATTTCCAGGTTGGGATAATCCTGCGCGAGCACGGACTGCAGCGCCTGGGGGAGGAAGCGGGCGTAGTTGTAGGTCGGAACAAGGACGCTGACCAACGGTGCGGTGGAACGATGGTGTCGGCTCACGCCCGACTACGACGCGTAGGCGCGAAAGGTGTTTCCCCGCCTTCGCGCACCGGGAAATTGCCAACCCGGTCAAGACGGGGAACAAGGCGGTTTGCGTTACGACGAAACGCGGGCCGCCGGGGATGAAAAAATCCGAAGATTTTTTTGGGGCGCCGATCAGCCGCCGTTTGTGCCGCCGGCTTGGCGGTCGTAGAGCGATTTGTAGAGGGCGTTGCCGGCGTAGAGCGCCGCGTGGTCGCCTTGTGCGACGACGCGACCGCGATCGAAAACGAGGATCATCGAGGCGTCGCGGATGGTGCTGAAGCGGTGGGCGATGATGAGCACGGTCTTGCCAACGACGAGGTGGCGCAGTGCGTCCTGCACCGCGGCTTCGCTGTCGGAGTCGAGCGCGCTGGTGGCTTCGTCGAGGATGAGGATGGGGGCGTTGCGCAGGAAAGCGCGGGCGATGGCCAGGCGCTGCTTCTGTCCGCCGGAGAGGAGCGTGCCGCGTTCGCCGACGACAGTGTCGTAACCTTGCGGTTGTTTCTCGATGAACTCGTGGGCGTGAGCGGCCTTGGCGGCGGAGATGATTTCGTCGCGCGTGGCTCCTTCACGGCCGAGCGCGAGGTTGTTGAAGATGGTGTCGTTGAAGAGCACCGGTTCCTGCGAGACCAAGGCGATGTTGCGGCGCAGGTCGGCGAGGCGCATGGCGCGGACGTCGGTGCCGTCGATGGCGACGCGGCCGGCGGCGACTTCGTAGAAACGCGGGACGAGGTTGGCGAAGGTGGTCTTGCCGGCGCCGCTCGGGCCCACGAGCGCGCAGACGGTGCCGGCGGGGATGCGCGCGGTGACGTCGGCGAGCGCGGGGCTGTCGCCGTAGGAGAAGGAGACGTCCTCGAATGCGAGGTCGCCCCGCAGGCGCGAGACGGCGACGGGCGCGGCCGGATCGGCGATGGTGACGGGCTCGTGGAGGACGACCTCGAGGCGGTCGAGAGAGGCTTCGCCGCGTTTGATTTCGCTGTTCAGTGAACCGAGTTTCTTGATCGGTTCGTAGGCCATGTAGAGGGCGAGGATGACGGCGACGAAGGTCTCGAGTTTCACGCCGCTGCCGTAGGCGAAGACCATCGTGGCGGCGATGCCGGCGGCGGAGAGCACTTCGATCGCCGGCGTGAGTGCCTGCGCGTATTTGACGATGCGCATCTGCGCCTCGACGAGCGAGTTTGTTGCCTGCGAAAAGCGATCCGCTTCGCGCTGCTCGAGGCTGAAGGCGCGCACCTCGCGGGCCGCGGAGAGGTTTTCCGTGAAATGCGAAGTGACGCCGCCGAGCTGGGCCTGCATTTGCTCCGCGCGCTTCACGACTTTGCGGCCAACATAACGGATCGGGAGCACGACAAGTGGAACCGTGGCGAGCGAGAGGAGCACGAGGCTCACGCCATCGGTGGCGAACGCCTGCCAGGCCAGGAAGCCGATGGCGCCGATGAGCGTCATCGGTTGCTTGAGACCGTCGTTGGCCAATTGGGTGAGCGTGACCTGGAGCTGCGCGGTGTCGGCGAGGCCGCGCGAAATGAGGTCGCCGGTGCGGCGGTTCTGGACGAACGAGAGCGGCAGAAGCTGAAGTTTGCGGAAATAGTCGAGGCGGATGCCTTCGAGGATGCGGGTGCCGGTCAGCGCGATGTAGTAGCTGTTCAGGTAGCCGGCGACGGCGCGGAGCAGGAACAGGAGCGGGATGGCGGCGGCGATTTGCAGCACGGTCACCAGTGGCAGGGGCGGGCCGCTCTGATCAAAAATCTGCGGGAAGACGTATTTGACGAGCGTGGGGACGCCGAGACCGCTGGTGGCGCCGAAGATCAGGCCGTAGAAGACGGCGGCATAGAATATCCGCCGGTTGGCGTGCAGGTAGCGAAAGTAGGGACGGAAACGGCGGAGAGTCATCGGGCGCGGCGTAGCAAAGCACAGATGACAGAGGACGGAGGACTGACGCCAGAGGGAAATTCCTGGCGCTGCCTGCCACGCGGTGCGCGACGGCCGAGGAGCGGCGGCGTTCGGCGCCCCCCGCGCTACACGGGTGCGGACGCTCAGTCCTTCGCGGCGCGCACGTCGAGCGCGTCGCGCAGGCCGTCGCCGAGGAAGTTGAGCGAGAAGAGCGTCAGCGAGAACACGCCGCCGGGGAAGACGAGGAGCCACCAGTATTCCTCCATCTTCTCCGCGCCGTCCTTGATCAGCGTGCCCCACGAACTCATCGGCGGTTGCACACCGAGACCGAGGAAGCTGAGGAACGCCTCGAGCAGCATCACGGCGGGGATCGTCAGCGTCGTGTAGACGATGATCGGACCGAGAATGTTCGGGATGAGGTGGCGGAGGACGATGCGGCGGTTGCTGTAGCCGAGCGAGCGGGCGGCTTCGATGAATTCCATTTTCTTCAACGCCATAACTTGTCCGCGGACGATGCGGGCCATCGTGAGCCACTCGACGGCGCCGATCGCGACGAAGAGCAGGATGATGTTCCGGCCGAAGATCACCATGAGCAGGATGACAAAAACCGTGAACGGCAGCGCGTAGAGGATGTCGACGATGCGCATGAGCACGGCGTCGACCTTGCCGCCGTGGTAGCCCGCCGCCGCGCCGTAGAGCACGCCGATCGTCAGCGCGACGAACGTGGCGCTCAGGCCGACGCCGAGGGAAATGCGGCCACCGTAGAGCATGCGGACGAGCAAGTCGCGGCCGAGCGTGTCGGTGCCGAGCCAGTGCTGCGCGGAGGGCGCGGTGGCGCCGAGGTCGAGGTTCTGGTCCTGGTAGGAGAGGTTGAAGAATAACGGCCCGGCGAGGCAGAGCACGGTGAGCACGAGCAGCGTCACGCCGCCGAAGACCGCGAGCCGGTTCTTCTTCAGGCGGTGCCAAGCGTCCGCGCCGAGCGAGTGGCCGGTGTTGTCGGGTGCGGCGGGATGCGGTGACGCGGCGGCGTCGGACGTCATGTGCGCCTCCGCTGCGGGTTGGAGGGCGCGGCTACCGCCGCGCCGCGGCTCGGCAGTAGCCGAGCCCTCCAGGAAGCGAAATACGGATGCGCGCTCATTCGAATTTCAGCTTCGGGTTGAGCCAGACCTGCGCGATGTCGACGACCAGGTTCATCACGACCAGCAGCGCGCCGTAGAGGATGACGGTGCCGAGCACGAGGGTGTAGTCGCGGTTGAAGGCGCTGTTCACGAATTCGCGACCGAGGCCGGGGATCTGGAAGATCGTCTCAATGACGAAGGAGCCGGTGAGGATGCCGGCAATGGCTGGTCCGAGAAACGAGACGACGGGCAACAGGCCGCCGCGCAGGGCGTGTTTGAAGATGATGCGCGACTCGGTCGCGCCCTTGGCGCGGGCGGTGCGGATGAAGTCCTGATGCAGCACTTCGAGCATGCCGCCACGCGTGAGCCGCATGATGTAGGCGGCGTAGACGAAACCGAGCGTCACGCCCGGCAGGATCCGGTCGGTCGGACCATACCAGCCCGAGACGTTGAACCAGTGAAGGTAGATGCCGAGCGAGAGTGCCAGGATCGGACCCAGCACAAAAGTGGGCACGCAGATCCCAATCATCCCGACGCCGCTGCACAGATAGTCCAAAAACGTGTTGCGCTTCACCGCCGCGACGACCCCGAGCGGCAGACCGAGCGCCAGTGCGATGAGCAGCGCCCAGGCGCCGAGTTCGAGCGAGACGGGGAGTTTGTCGGCGATGATCTCGTTGACCGTGCGGTTGGTGTATTTGAACGACGGGCCGAGGTCGCCGTGCGCGAGCTTGCCGAGGTAGGTGAGGTATTGGCGCCAGAGCGGCTGATCGAGGCCGTAGTGCGCCTCGAGATTTTTCAGAATCTCCGGTGGGATCGCCTTCTCCGCAGTGAACGGCCCGCCGGGCACGAAGCGCACCATGAAGAACGTCGCCGTGATGATGAAGAAGATCACGGGAATCGTCTGCAGCAGGCGGCGGAGGACGAAGCGGAGCATGACGGGGACAGAGGACAGAGGACGGAGGGCGGAGGCCAGACGGAAACGGCGTCGACTGAAACAATGCTCCGCATGGCTGGCCGCCATTCGCGAGAGAAGCCGGAATGGGCGCGCCGGCGATGGGCGGCGATGCGCGGGAAGACGGTTTGCCTTGCCGCCGCGATTTGGAACTTTCCGTTGCGCGGCGGATACTGCTTTCTTTCGGCCGCGAACCGCGCTGATATCGCCGCCCTGATGATGAGCCAATCCTCCACGCCGTGCCATCGCCCGTAGCCAATTTTCTCGGCAAGTTCACCGTGTTGAACGGCGCGTCGCGCGAACTCTGGCTGACGTTCGCCATCAAGCTGCTGAATTTCGCGGCCTACACGGTCACCAACCTGACGCTCAAGCGTTGGCTCTCGACGGAGTTCGGCTACACCGACCAGCAGGCGCTCGGGATCGTGGCGCTGTGGTCGATCTCGATGACCTGCGTCACGCTCCTGGTCGGCGCGCTGACGGATGCGATCGGCCTGCGAAAGACTTTCTTCCTCGGCATCTGGACCTGCGTGATCGCGCGGGCCGTGATGGCGTTTGCGCCGACGCCGTGGTTTGCGATCGGTTTCGGGTTGTTTCCCCTCGCCATCGGCGAGGCGCTGGGCACGCCGGTGCTGGTCGCCGCCACGCGGAAATACTCCACCACGGCGCAGCGTTCGATTTCGTTTTCCGGCGCCTACATGATGCTCAACGTCGGCTCGTTCATCGCGTCGTTCCTATTCGACGCGGTGCGGCAAGGCCTGGGCGAACACGGCCACATGACGCTGCCGGTCCTCGGCACCACGCTGACGACTTATCGCACCTTGTTCCTCGTGAGTCTCGGCCTCGAGGTGCTGATGCTGCCGTTGGTGTGGCTGATGCGGCCGGGTGTCGAAGTCACCGACGACGGAGTGAAAGTCGTCCCCGTGGCGGCACGAAAAACATCGGGCAGCATCCTGAAGGATTTTTTCGCCACCATCGCCGGGAGTGCGCAGGAGACTGTCCGTATTTTCCGCGAACTCTTCCGTCACGCGGGTTTCTACCGGTTGATCGCCTTCCTGCTGCTGATCGCGTTCCTGAAACTGATCTTCATGCAGATGTATTATGTGTTCCCCGAGTTCGGCATCCGCGTGCTCGGGGATGGCGCGCCGGTCGGGCGGCTCTGGGCCATCAATGCCCTGCTCATCGTCTTTCTTTCGCCGATCGTGGGTGCGCTCACGCAGCGGTTTCCCGCCTATGGCATGGTGACGGTCGGCGGGATCATTTCCGCGGCGTCCGTCTTCCTGATGGCGTTGCCGCCGGCGTGGTTTCGGCCGCTGGCTGACGGCCCGTTCGGCCAGTGGCTGGGGCACAGCTACCTCGGGGTGCAGGGCGATATCCACCCGTATTACGTGATGATCGCGATCTACGTCATCGTTCTGTCCGTCGGCGAAGCGTTCTACTCGCCGCGCGTCTATGAATACGCTTCGGCCATCGCGCCCAAGGGGCACGAGGCTTCCTACGCCTCGTTGTCCTACGTCCCGTTCCTGCTCGCGAAGCTCCTGATCGGCACTTTCTCCGGCGTGTTGCTTGCGCGGTATTGTCCGGCGGTCGGCGAGCGCCAACCGGAAACCATGTGGTTGTTCGTGGCGCTCACGGCCTCGATCGCGCCGGTGGGGCTGGTGCTGTTGCGCAGGGTGATCCGAGTGCGCGAGGCCGGGCGGGAAAGCTGAGGGTGGTGCGAACGTTGTCTGTCGCCGCCGGGACGTCGGCGGCCACCGTGAATACAGCTTTCGCTTGCGTCAGGTGGGCGCCGGCGTCCCCGACGGTGCCGCGAGGGAGTTCGCGTCCACGACCCACGGCCAATCTTCCGCGCGTTGGCAAAGGCCTTTCACGATGGGGTTGTGCCGGATGTAAGTGGCTTTCAGTTCGAACTCGGCGTCGTTGCGGATACGGTGATCGAAGTAGTTGTCTTGCCAGGCGATCGCGGTGTGGCGCGCGTGCCAGGATTTCCACGCGCTGATGACCTGACTCATCGGCCGATCGGATGGGAATGCGATGAGCGCATGGGTGTGATCGGGCATCAACAGGAACAAGTGGCAATACCACGAACCCCGGCGGTGATAGTTCGCGACGGAATCGAGCAGGCGCCGGGCGACCTCGCGTGCGACCAGCGACTGATGCCGCGCCCACTCCGAGTCCACGCGGATGCGGATGTGGATAATGGCACCGCCTGCGACCCACGGCGGAATCGCGTGGTGCAGGCGGCGGGTGGAGTCGGTGGCCATGGTGCGGAAACGTCGTGACGTTCGCCGGCAATTGAGGTGTGGCGTGGCCCGCGCCTGTCGCCGCCGGGACGTCGGCGACCACCTCGGTGTGCACTTACTCGTGCTTCTTCGTCTGCATCATCGCGTCGCGCTTGGCCTTGAATTCGTTGCCGGCGCGCCATTGCGGCCAGGTGTCGCCGTTGGCGATGCGCAGGCCGACCTCGACGAGGAAGGCGGTGTCCTGCGCGGCGCCCTCGAAGGTCCAGTCGGGCTGCACCTCGTCCGTGACCTTGTGGTAGCGGTTGGCGATGTAGTCCTTCACCTGCTTCTCGGCGAAGTCGTCGGGTTGGCCGATGTATTTGCGGCCGTTCTTCGGGTAGTAGGAGGGCACGCCGACCTTCGCGAATTCGAAGTGGTCGCTGCGGTAGTAGCCGCCGTTCTCCGGGTGCGCCTCGGGGCCCATTGAGCGGCCCATGTCTTTCGCGACGGCGATGCCGACGTCGTCGATCGTCGACGCGCCGAAGCCGACGGTGGTCATGTCACTGGTCGGGCCGAACTGGTTCGCGCCGTCGATGTTGATGTTCGCGAGCGTCTTGTTCAGCGGGTAAAGCGGGTTGGCCGCGTAGTAATGCGAGCCGAGCAGGCCCTTTTCCTCCGCGGTGACGGAGAGGAAGAGGATGCTGCGCTTCGGGCGCTGGGCGGGCGGGAGCTGCGCCATGATCTCGGCGATCTCGAGCAGGACGGCGCAGCCGGCGGCGTTGTCCGCGGCGCCGTTGAAGATCTGGTCGCCCTTGAGCTTCGGCTCACGGCCGAGGTGGTCCCAGTGCGCGGAGTAGATGACGAACTCGTCCTTCAGCTTCGGGTCGGAGCCGGGGAGCATCGCGACGACGTTGCGCGAGGCGACGTTGCGGAGCTGGTTCTCGATGACGAACGAGGCCTTGGTGCCGAGCTCGATCGGGTGGAAGTCGCGTCCGGCGGCGGCCTTCTTGGCGGCCTCGTAGTCCTTGCCGCAGGAGGCGAAGAGCCGGCGGGCGGCGTCGAGCGTGAGCCAGCCCTCCATCGCGACGTGGCTCATGTTCTTGTCGAGCGCGCTGATCTCGAAGTTCTCGCGCGAGCGGCTGCCGATGATGACGGCGAAGGGATACGCGGCCGGGCCGGTCTCGTGGACGATGAGGCAGGCGGCGGCGCCCTTGGCGGCGGCGATCTCGTATTTGTAGGTCCAGCGGCCGTAGTAGGTCATGGCCTTGCCGCCGAAAATCGTCGGATCGAGCTCGCCCGTCTTCGGGTCGGTGACCGGCGGGTCGTTGACGAGCATGACGACTGTCTTGCCGCGGACGTCGACGCCCTTGTAGTCGTCCCAGCCGTATTCCGGGGCGACGACGCCGTAGCCGACGAAGACCACATCGCTGTCCTTCGTCTCGACGTGCGGCACGAGGCGCGAGGACGGGCCGACGAAGTCGTTGATGTTCTCCATCGGGAGCGTCACGCCGTCGCGTGTGAACGACAGCGTGGGTGCCGAGGTGATGCCGACGAGCGGGGCGTTCTGGAGGAAGCCGCCCTCGGGGTTGCCGGGGGCGAGGCCCATTTTCTGGAATTCGCCGACGAGGTAGGCGACGGTCTTGTCCTCGCCCGGCGTGCCGGGCGAGCGGCCCTCGAATTCGTCGGAGGCGAGGACCTTCGTGCGCTCGAGGATGCGCGCGGCGGAGGCTGGATGGAGCTGCGGCTCGGCGGCGGATGCGCTCGCGCAGGCGAGAAGCAGGCCGAGGCCGAAAGTCACGGGGCGGTGCAGGGACATGGTGGTGTGGTGTGTGGGAAAGGGAGCGCTCAGGGTTGGGCGGCGGCGGCGAGCGAAGCGTCGCGCACGGCCTTGAATTCCGTGCCGGGCTTCCACTCAGGGATGGCATCGGTGTTGGCGACCTTGAGGCCGAGGGCGAGGAGGAACTTGGCGTCGGCCGCGGCGCCGCGGCAGGTCCAGTCGGGGCGGACTTCGTCGCTGACCTTGTGGTAGTCGTTCACGAGGTAGTTCAGGCGCAGCTTCTCGCCGGTGCCGGCGGGGGCGTCGAGGAAGTCGACGCCCGAGCGGACGAAGAACGCGGGCACGCCGACCTTGGCGAACTCGAAGTGGTCGCTGCGGTAATAGTAACCCTTCTCCGGTTCGGAGTCGGGGCGCAGCACGCGGCCCTGCTCGCGGGCGATGGCGGCGGCGTAGTCGTCGAGCGTGGACGGGTTGCGGCCGACCACCTCCATGTCGCGCGTCGGGCCGTAGGCGAGGTTGCCGTCGAGCGGCTCGATGTTGAGGTTGGCGACGGTGCGCGCGAGCGGGTGGAGCGGGTTGCGCGCGTAGAATTGCGAGCCAAGGATGCCCTTTTCCTCGTAGGTCGGGGCGAAGAAGAGCAGGGAGCGGCGCGGACGCTCGGCGGCGGGCAGCGCGGCGGCGACCTGCGCGATCTCGAGCATCATCGCGACGGAGATGGCGTTGTCGGCCGCGCCGTTGAGGATCTGGTCGCCGGTGAGCGCGGGGTTGCGCCCGTAGGCGTCCCAGTGCGCGGAGTAGACGACGAACTGGTCGCGCAGCTGCGGGTCGGAGCCGGGGAGCAGGGCGACGACGTTGCGCGAGCTGACGCTGCGCACGGTGTTGGCGACGGAGATTTGCGCGCGGGCGGCGAGGGGCACGGGGCGGAAATCGCGGTGCGCGGCGGCGGCTTTCAGCGCGGCGTAATCCTGGCCGGCGGCGGCGAAGAGGCGGCGCGCGGTGTCGAGCGTGATCCAGCCTTCGACGGCGACGCGCTGCTCGCTGGCGGCGTCGGAGCCGACGTCGAAGGTTTCGCGGCCGGAGCCGGCGGCGATGACGGCGAACGGATAACCGGCCGGGCCAGTCTCGTGCACGATGAGGACGGCGGCGGCGCCACGGGCGGAGGCGCTCTCGAACTTGTAGGTCCAGCGCCCGTAGTAGGTCATGGCCTTGCCGCCGAAGACCGCGTCGTCGAGCTGGCCGGTCTTCGGGTCGGTGATCGGCGGGTCGTTGATCAGCATGACGACGGTCTTGCCGCGGACGTCGACGCCCTTGAAGTCGTCCCAACCGAATTCCGGCGCGGTGATGCCGTAGCCGACGAAGACGATCTCGCTGTCCTTCAGCTCGACCTGTGCCTGGCGGCGGCGGGAGAGCGCGATGAAGTCGAGGCCGACCTGCGGCGCGAGCGTCTGGCCGCCGGCGGTGAAGGTCAGCGCGGACTTCGAGGTGAGGCCGGTGGTCCGGACCTCCTGCACGTAGGTGCCGTCGGGGTTGCCGGGCGAGAGGCCGAGCTTCTGGAACTCGGTCGTGAGGTAGGCGACGGTCTTGTCCTCGCCCGGCGTGCCGGGGGCGCGGCCCTCGAATTCGTCGGACGCGAGCACCTTGGTGCGCGCGAGGATGCGTTCGGCGGACGGCGCGGGCGTCTCAGCGGCGAGGGCGCTCGTGCAAGCGAGCAGTGCGCTGATCGTCATTGCGAGGTGCGCCAAACGCGCCGTGGCAATCCCGCTGGATGGAGTCGACGCTGCATTCCGCGCAATGACAGGATTAAGCGGTAGGGGCGCAGTCCTGCTGCGCCTGGCGGATGCCGCGTCCGCCGGAAGGGCGCAGCAAGACTGCGCCCCTACATTGCTAGCGTGAGATTTCGGGCGAGACGGTGACGTCTTCATAGAAGCGGTTCCAGAGCGCGTCCTGGCACCAGCCGGAGACGCGAGGGGCTACGAGGTAATCCTGGGAATTGAAATAAAACGGCACGATGGGCAACTGGTCGAGTAAGCGGTGTTCAGCGGCGCGATAAAGCTCAGTGCGATGAGCACGGTCGGTTTCGCGGCGAGCGTTGCGGACGAGTTCGTCGTAGCGTGCGTCGCTCCAGCGCGGGAAGTTGCCCGGCGCGCCGGTGGTGAGTTCGTCGAAGAGTGCGCTAGCGTCGTCGTAGTCGGGAATCGCGGGCATGAGGGCGATGGCGAAGTCACCGGCGATGACGGCAGCCATGTGGACTTTGCCTTCGCGTTGAACGATGGAGGTCTCGATGCCGAGCTCGCGGCGCCACATCTGTTGCGCGGCTTCGAGGATGGCGGGGTTCACATTCCACGCGGCGAGCTCGAGCTTGGGGAAGCCTTTGCCGTCAGGGAAGCCGGCCGCGGCAAGCAGCGCGCGGGCGGCGGCAGGATCGGGGGTGAGTTGCGCGGCACCGGTGTAGCCGCCGAGGTCGGGCGGGATGAAACTCAGGGCGGGACGCTGCGCGCCGCGGAGGACGTTGCGCACGATGGCGTCGCGATCGAGGGCGAGGGCGAGGGCGCGGCGGATGCGGGCGTCGTCGAGCGGCGGGCGCGTGGTGTTGAGCGCGAAATAGCGCGTCTCGTGCAGCGGCTGGCGGCGGAGCACCGGCGACGCGTAGTGCTCGAGCTTCGTGAACGGCACGGCCATCGTGATGTCGACCTGGCCGGCGCGGAAGGCGCGCTCCTCGGTGTCGCCGCTGTCGTAGATCTGGTAGCGCACGGCGGTGAGTTTGATGCGGTCGGCGGCGTGGAAATGCGGATTGCGCGTGACGAGGAGGTGTTGGGCTTTGCGCCATTCGGCGAGGACGAAGGGGCCGTTGCCGACGTAGCGGCCGGGCTCGGTCCATGTGGCGTTGCGCGCGGTGGCGCCGCCGAAGTGCTCGATGCTCGCCGGGTGCACGGGCAGCCACGGGCCGCTGGCGGCGAGGGCGAGGAGGTGCGGCGCGGGTTGCTCGAGCGTGAGGACGAGGGTGCGGGCGTCGGGCGCGGCGAGGCCGAGTTGCGCGGGGTCGGCGAGCTGTCCGCGGTAGAAAGCGGCGGCGTTTTTCAGCACGAAGAAGAGCTGCGCCTTCGGCGCGCCGAGCGCGGGCGTGAGCGCGCGACGGAAGGAGTAAACGAAATCTGCGGCGGTGACGGGATCGCCGTTGGACCAGCGCGCATCGGCGCGAAGGTGGAAAGTCCACGTAAGACCGTCGGCAGAGGTTTCCCAGCGCTCGGCGACGCCGGGGAGCGGCGTGCCGCCGGCGGGGTTGGGCACGACGAGGCCTTCGGTGAGCGCGCGGATGAGGAAGAATTCGTCGGGCAGCGTGGCGAGGTGCGGGTCGAGCGTCGCGGGCTCGTTGCGCTGGGAAATGCGGAGAAGTTGCTCGGTCGGAGCGGGCGCGTCGCGGCGGCATCCGGACCACGTTGCGCAGAGTGCGAGAGCGCAGAGGGCGGAGGACAGGAGACGGAGAACCGAGGACGGACGGCGGAGGGCGGACCGACGCGCCGCGAGGGCATGCGGCGCGGAACGGAATCCGCGCCCTACCGCGGCTTCACGGCGTGAGCGACACATGCCGGTAATCCATGTGATCCATCGGATTTGGCAACCAGTCCTTCACCGACGGCGCGCACAGATAGACGTGCGTGTTGAAATAGACCGGAATGCACGGCGAGCTTTCCAGCATGAGGAGCTCGGCTTGCTGGAGGAGCTTGGCACGGGCGGCGACGTCCTGCTCGGTCATCGCGCGGTTCATGAGGGCGTCGTAGTCGGCGTTGGCCCAGCCGGTGTGGTTGTTGCCGGCGTCGCTGCGCCAGAGGTCGAGGAAGGTGGTGGCGTCGAGGTAGTCGCCGACCCATTCGCTGAGGAGGAGCTGGTAGGTGCCGGCGCGGCGGTTGGCGAAAACGACTTTGTGCTCCTGGTTCAGGAGCTGGACCTCGATGCCGAGGTCGCGGCGCCACATTTCCTGAATGGCTTCGACGACGAGGCGGAGGATTTCGGAATTGTCGTAGATGATCTCGATCGGTGGGAAGCCTTTGCCGCCGGGATAGCCGGCGTCGGCGAGGAGTTTTTGGGCGGTCGCGAGGTCGCGCGGCGGGAGCGCGGGCACGGGGTAGTCGGGCGTCTCGGGCGGCACGAGCGATGGCGCGGGACGCTGGCCGCCACGGAGGACTTTTTCGACGATGAGCGTGCGGTCGATGGCGAGCGAGAGGGCGCGGCGGACGAGCGCGTTATCGAGCGGAGGCTTGCGGGTGTTGGCGCGGAAAAAGAACGTGCTGAGATAAGGATCGATGCGGAGCGCCTCGGGCATCGACTGGCGGTAGCTGGCGAGCTTCGAGAGCGAGAGGTTGTAGGTGAGGTGGAGCTGACCGGCACGAAACATGCGCTCCTCGGCGTCGACGCTGTCGGTGGGGTAGAAAACGATGGCGTTGAGCTTCACGTGCTCGCGGTCCCAGTAGGTCGCGGATTTTTCGACGACGAGGCGCTGGTGCGAAGTCCACTCCTTCAGGTGAAACGGGCCGCTCGTGACGATGTGCTGCGGCGTGGCCCACGCGGTGCCGCGGTGGTAGGCGTCGCCGACGGCGGCGATGGCGCGGACGTTGACCGGGCGCCACGGCGAGTTGAGCAGCACCTGGAGAAAATACGGCGCGGGCGCGGTGAGGTGGACGACGAGCGTGCGCGCGTCGGGTGCGGCGAGACCAACGGCGGAGAAGTTGGCCTTGCCCTTGTTGAACTCCTCGGCGCCGCGGACCATGTAGAGCATGTAGGCGTAATCGGCGGCGAGCGTCGGCGTGAGGATGCGCTTCCACGACTCGACGCAGTCCTGCGCGGTGATGGGCTCGCCGTTGGACCACTTGGCGGCGGCGCGGAGGTGGAAGGTGTAGGTCAGGCCGTCGGCGGAGATTTCCCAGCGCTCGGCGAGCGCGGGGACGGGCTTGAGGGTCTTCGGATCGTAGCTGACGAGCGGCTCGAAGAGCGAGTGGATGACCTTGGCCTCGCCGACGCCGGTGACGACGTGCGGGTCGAGGTCGCTCGGCTCGGCGCCGATGCTCATGTGCAGCGTGCCGGTGCGGTTGCCGATTTGGACGGGCGTCTCGCGTTTCGCGCAGGACACCAGAGAGAGGCCCACGAAACACACGAAAAGACACGAAAGGGCGCGGAGAATTTCTGTAGCGGCGGTTTGTGACCGCCGAAGGGAAGCGAGTCGGCGGTCATCGACCGTCGCTACCGGAAAGTGCTGCGTGGGCATGGAAAATCAGACGCGCTCGATCAGCGCGACGGCGTGCGCGGCGATGGCGAGGCCGCGGCCGATGTCGTCGCTGCCTTCGTTGGTCGTCGCCTTCAGCCCGACGCAATCGACGGGCAGGCCGGCGGAGCGGGCGAGGACGGCTTTCATCTCGGCGAGGCGCGGGGCGATTTTCGGGCGCTCGGCGATGAGTGAGGCGTCGATGTTGGCGGGACGCCAGCCGCGTTCGCGCAAGGCGGCGACGACGTGTTGGAGGAGCAGTTGCGAGTCCACGCCTTTCCAGCGCGGGTCGGTGTTGGGAAAAAAGTGGCCGATGTCGGGCAGCGCGGCGGCGCCGAGGAGCGCGTCGCAGATGGCATGGGTGAGCGCGTCGGCGTCGGAATGGCCGTCGAGGCCGAAGTCGCAGTCGAACTTCACGCCGCCGAGGACGAGCGCGCGGTCCGGCACCGTGCGGTGGATGTCGTAGCCGTGACCGATGCGGAAGGAGGCCATGAGGCGTCAGCGGTCAGCTTTCAGCGCTCAGGTCCGATTGGCTGAACAGGAACTCGGCGTAGGCCAAATCGGCCGGCGTCGTGAGCTTTGGGTTCGGGTGCGGGTTTTCGAGGAGTGCGACGGGGTGTTTGAGAAGTTCGACGGCGGAGGCGTCGTCGGTGAGGCGTTTCTTCTGCGCGGCGGCTTTGGCGTAGGCGCGGCAGATGAGGTCGCGGGAGAAGACTTGCGGCGTCTCCATGGCCCAGAGCTGGTCGCGATTCAGGGTGCGCAGCATGCCTTCGCCGGAGTGTTCCTTGATCGTGTCGGTGACGCGGTGGGCGAGCACGACGGCGTCTTCGCGGCGGACGATCTTGTGGAGCGCGTGGAGTTGTTCCGGGCGGACGAGCGGGCGGGCGCAGTCGTGGATGAAGACGTATTTCACGTCCTCGGGCAGCTCTGCGAGGGCGGCGGCGACGGAGTCCTGACGTTCGGCGCCGCCGGGGACGAAGAGCGTGGGCGTGGGCGCGTAGGCGGAGAGTTCGACCATCTGGCGTTGGTCGCGGTAGGTGACGACGAAGAAGTCGATGACGCCGCTGCGGTAGAACGTGGCGGCCGAGTGCGCGAAGACCGGTTTGCCGGCGAGTGGGGCGAGGATCTTGTCGGCGACGGTGCCGGCCATGCGGCGACTGCTCCCGGCGGCGAGAAGGATGGCGGCGGTGCGGCTCATGAAGAAGTTGAAGGCAAAAGTTTAAGTTGAAGGGACCGGGAGGTGAGACCGGTCAGGCACCGTGGAGTTCGGCGAGGATGCCGCGGGCGGCGGCGGCGGGATCGGCGGCCTTGAGGATCGGGCGGCCGACGACGATGTAGCTCGAGCCGGCGCGCGCGGCGTCGGCGGGTGTCATGACGCGCTTCTGGTCGTCGCTCCCTTGCTCGCTGGCGGGGCGGATGCCGGGCGTGACGAGTTGCATGTGGGCCGGGAGCGAGGAGCGGAGCAAAGAGACTTCGAGCGGCGAGCAGACGAGGCCGCGCATGCCGCTGTCGGCGGCGAGGCGGCCGAGGCGCGCGACTTGTTGCTCGGGGGCGATGGTGACGCCGATCTCGGCGAGGCCGGTGGCGTCCATCGAGGTGAGCACGGTGACGCCGAGAAGGAGGAGGTTGGGATTCGATTTCTGCTGGGCGGCGACGGCGGCGCGCATCATCTCGCTGCCGCCGGCGGTGTGGAGCGTGAGCATCTTGATCGGCAGCGGGCCGAGCGACTCGACGGCTTTGGCGACGGTGTTGGGGATGTCGTGGAGCTTGAGATCGAGAAAGATGTCGAAGCCCATACCGGCGACTTCGCGCACGTAGTTCGGCCCGTAGGCGGTGAACATCTGGAGGCCGATCTTCACCCAGCGGAGCTGGCCGCGCAATTGGCGGAGGATCGGGGCGGCTTCTTCGCGCGTGGGAACGTCTAGGGCAAGGATCAGATCGCAGGGCATCGGGTGCGGAGCGGGGGTCTCACTAATGGACACGAATGCTCACTAATCAAAGAGAGAAATCGCCGGAGTGGGCCGGTTGGCGGAGGCGGGAAAACGGCGTGAGTTTCGACTAGGAGAGCGCGCGGCACTGTGCCTAACTGAAAAGGCGTGCGATGAGCGTGACCGTTTTCAGTCCGGCGAAGATCAATCTGTTCCTGGCCATCACGGGCCGGCGGGCGGATGGCTTTCACGATCTCGTGTCGGTGGCGGCGCCGCTGGAGTTCGGGGATGAGTTGGAAGCGGGGAGCAAGGAGCAGGGCACGGGGAGCGGGGAGCGGGGGGCGGAGGACGGAGGATGGAGTGCGCAGGGCGGGGCGCGGTTCACGCTGGCGTGCGATGCAGGCGACGTGCCGTTGGACGGGACGAATTTGATTTTGAAAGCGGCGGAGCTGTTCGCGGCGACGACGGGCTGGACGGGCGGCGCGCACTTTCGGCTGACGAAGCGCATCCCGATGGGCGCAGGGCTCGGCGGCGGGAGCAGCAACGCCGTGGCGGCGCTCCGGGCGTTGAACCAGCTATCGGGCGGGCGAGCGAGCGACGCGCAGCTCGAGGCGATGGCGGCGCGGCTCGGGTCGGATTGCGCGCTGTTTCTGCGGAACGCACCGGTCGTGATGCGCGGGCGCGGCGAACGGGTGGAGCTGTTGCCGGCGGACGCGGCGGTGAGGTTGCGCGGGCGGCGTGTGCTGGTTTTTAAACCGAGTTTCGGCATCGCGACGCCGTGGGCTTACGGGCGCATGGTGGCGCGCGGCGGCGATTATCTGGACACGGTGTGCGCCGAAGAGAAACTTGCGACGTGGCGCGTCGGCGGTGCGCCGGCCGAGGAACTGCTTTTCAACAATATGGAGCCGGCGGCGTTCGAAAAATTCGTCGCGTTGCCCGTCCTGCTGGCGCAATTGCGGACGGAGTTCGGGCTCGCGCCGCGCATGAGCGGCAGCGGCAGCGCGTGTTTCGCCCTGCTCGGTGACAATCAGGCAACGGCTCCAATCGTGGCGCGGATTCGCGCGGCGTGGGGCGAAGCCGCGACGGTGGTTGAGACGCAAATCGCCTAGTTACGCATTGACCGGATTTCGCGAGGCTTCGTTAATCAACGGCAGCACATGGACGCCCGCGGCAAAACCGAGACAGTGATCCGGGGCATCGCTGCGTCGCGCGGCATCGCCTACGGGCAGGTGTTTCTCTACCTGCAGAGCGAGCTCGAGGTGCCGCGCTACCAAGTCGAGCCCGCCAAACGCGTGCAGGAGATCGCGCGGTTCGAGCAGGCGCTGGTGACGACGCGGCAGCAGATCGCCGCGATCCAGCAGCAGGTGCGAAAGAATCTCAGCGAGGAGGAAGCGCTCATCTTCGATGCGCACCAGATGGTGCTCGAGGACCAGGCGCTCATCGGCGAGACGATCCGGGATTTCGAGACGACGGGCCTGAACATCGAGACGTGTTTCAACGCCGTCGCGCAGCGCTACATCCAGGCGTTCGCCGAGATTGACGACGAATACCTCCGCGAGCGCGCCGCCGACATCAAGGACGTCGCCCGCCGCGTGCTGCACGTGTTGCTCGGCCAGTCGGCGATGAATCTCTCCGAGCTGGTCGAGAAACGCATCATCGTCGCGCACGACATTTCGCCTTCCGAGGCCGCGGGCATCGATCGCAGCGCCGCACTCGGCATCGTGACCGACAGCGGCAGCCGCACCAGCCATGCGGTGATCGTCGCGCGCTCGATGAAAATCCCGGCCGTCGTCGCGGTGCGCGATCTGACCAAGAGTGCGAAGGACGGCGACTGGATCATCATCGATGGCTACGAGGGCGTCGCGATCCTGCACCCGACGCAGGCGACGCTGTTCCGCTACGGCAAGATCCAGAAGGAGCGCAGTTCGTTCGAGTCGCGCCTGCTCGCGGCCAACGAATTGCCCGCCGAGACGCTCGACGGCGTGCGCGTGATCTTGCGCGCGAACATCGAGAAGGCCGACGAGGTCGCGCTCGTGCGCCAATACCGCGGCGAGGGCGTGGGCCTCTACCGCACCGAATATCTTTACCTCAGCTCGCACCATCTGCCGAACGAGGAGCATCAATACGCCAACTACCGCGCCATCGTCGAAGGCCTCGCGCCCGCGCCCGTGACGATCCGCACGCTCGACATCGGCGGCGACAAGCCGTTGCCCGGCAATCCCGAGCTGATCGGCCCGGAGGCGAACCCGTTTCTCGGTTTCCGCGCGATCCGCATGTGCCTGGAGAATCCGGAGCTGTTCAAGGAGCAGCTCCGCGCCGTGCTCCGCGCGAGCGCGCACGGCAAGGTCGAGATCATGTATCCGATGATCGGCTGCGCCGAGGAGCTCGAGAAGGCCAACGCGTTGCTCGCCGAAGCGAAGGCCGAGCTGAAGGAGCGCGGTCAGGCATTCGACGAGAAGGTGCGGGTCGGCACGATGATCGAAATTCCCAGTGCGGCGCTCGCCGCCGACACGCTCGCGCCGCACTGCCAGTTTTTCAGCATCGGCACCAACGACCTGATCCAATACCTGCTCGCGATCGATCGCGGCAACAACCGCATCGCGCACCTCTACGACCCGACACACCCGGCGGTCTTGCGCGTGTTGAAGCAGGTGATCGACGCCGCGCACCAGTTTAAGTTAAAGGTCAGCGTCTGCGGCGAGATGGCGGGCGACCCGATCTATGCGCCGCTGCTGGTCGGGCTGGGCGTGGACGAGTTGAGCATGACGCCCCCGCTGCTGCCGGCGGTGAAGTATCTCGTGCGCGCGATGAAGTTCAGCGAGGCGCAGAAACTCGCGGTCGATTGCCTGGCGCAGACCGACTCGAAGAAAACGGCCGCGATCGTCGACGCGTTCTACGAAAAGCACGTCGGCGCGGAGTGATGCGGATGTCCGCGCGCCGCGGCGGGGACGGAAGGCCGCGCGCGGAGTTGTCACCTATTGGGTGACAAAGTCGGCGGGCCCGATCGGCGGGAGTAGGGCGCGCAGCGCGCGCGTTTAGGCGGGTTCATACCGGTTCGCGCGCATTGCCGAGCGGGCGGCGACATGATAGCCACGTTGGCCGTCAGCGGCGTTATTGCTGTTTTTGGAGAACCCCCACCATGGCGAATATCAAAGCGAAGGGCACGATCGGCATCCTGACGGGTGGCGGCGACGTGCCAGGACTCAACCCCGCGATTCGTGCCGTCACGATTCGCGCCCTGCGCGAAGGCTACAAGGTCATCGGCATCCGCAAAGGCTGGGGCGGCCTGATTTCGATGATCCGCGACAAGGATCACGACAACAGCGAGTATTACGTCCACCTCACCGAGGAGATCGTGAATCGCGCCGGGCGCACCGGCGGCACGTTCCTGCACAGCTCGCGCACGCGCCCGAGCCACGTGCCGAAGAACAGCGTGCCCGAGCACCTGAAATCCAGTTTCAGCGCCGACATCAACGACCTGACGCCCGAGGTGCTAAAGAATCTCGAGTGGCTCGGCATCGACCACATCATCCCGATCGGCGGCGACGACACGCTCAGCTACGGCGTGCACCTTTTCCAGAAGGGCATGAAGGTGATCGCGATTCCGAAGACGATGGACAACGACGTCCCCGGCACGGACTACTGCATCGGTTTCAGCACCTGCGTGTCGCGCACCATCAGCCTCGTGAACACGCTGCGGACGTCGGCCGGTTCGCATGAGCGCTTCCTCGTCGTCGAGGTCTTCGGCCGCTATGCGGGCTTCACCGCGATGCTGCCGACGATGGCCGGCGCGGCGAACCGCTGCGTGATTCCCGAGTGGAAGTTCAACATCGAGCGCCTCACCGAGCTGCTCGTCGCCGACCGCATCAACAATCCGAGCAAATACTCCATCGTGCTCGTTTCCGAGGGCGCATCCTTCGAGGGCGAGGAGATGGTCTACGAGAGCGCGGAGAAGGACATGTTCGGCCACGCCAAGCTCGGCGGTATCGGCGACATGGTGGCGTCGCGCCTGAAGGACCTCTCGCCGAAATTCAACAAGGGCAAAAAAATCGACTGCATCAACCAGCGCCTCGGCTACCTCGTGCGCGGCGGCGATCCCGACGCGGTCGACTCGATCGTGCCGATGGCCTACGGCAATCTCGCGCTCGATCTGATCATGCAGGGCATCCACGGGCGGCTCGTGGTGTTGAAGAACGGCCGCTACGACAATCTTCCGATCGAGGTCATCACCTCGACCAAGAAGCTCGTGAACGTCGACAAGTTCTACAACACCGACCGGCTGCGCCCGCACTACCACAGCTTCGAGATGCGCCCGCAGTTCATCATGACGAGCGAGTGAGGGGAGCGCAGGTTTCCGAGTTGGGCGTCGGCGTCCTCGACGGCGCCACGCTTGCGAGACCGGTTTTGTCGCCGCCGAGGACGGCGGCGACCACCTATGGCGTGATGTTCGTGGGGAGCAGACGCGACGGCTGGGCGCGAGGGGCGGGCCGGACCGCTGAGCCGATCGCGAACGTCTTTCGGTGGGCCCAGCCGCCGAGGCTTTCGCACTCGGCGCGGTCCCGTCCTGCCTTTCAGCGCGCGGCTTTGACGCCGCTCGCGAGCAGCGTTTCGAAACGGGGTTCGCCTTCCTCGCGCGCGACCGTAGTAACCTCGACTTTCTGGAAGCCGGCCTTCTTCAGGAAACCGTGCAGGGCGCTTTCCTTGAAGCCGAGCCAGAGGTCACCGTAGAGCTCGCGCGCTTTTTCAAAGGTGTGCTCCTTCAGGTCGAGCACGAGGAGCTGGCCGCCGGGCTTGAGGATGCGGAACGCCTCGTCCACGGCCGCCTCCGGATGCGCGGCGTGATGCAGCGCCTGCGAGAGGATGGCGAGATCGACGGACTTGTCGGCGAGCGGCACCTGCTCAATGTCGCCGAGCTTGTAGCTGAGGTTGGCGAGGCCGTTCTTCTTCGCGAGCTCCGTGCCGACCTCGACCATTTTCGGCGAACTGTCGATGCACCAGACGCGCTCGGCGCGCTGCGCGAGGAGTTGCGAGACGAGACCTTCGCCCGCGCCGAGATCGGCGACGGTGATGGCGGGCACGAGGCGCAGGGCGAGATGCCCCAGCGCTTCCCACGAGCGACCGGGGCAGTAGCCTTTGCCGAGCCGGCCGGCGATGAGGTTGAAATACTGTTCGGAGACGCGACGGCGGCGCTGGAGCACGCGGTCGAGATTCTCACGATCCTCGGCGGACTCGGACAACTCGGCGACGGAGTCGCAGGCGGCGCGCAGCAGCGCGAGTTGCTTGGGCGGAAGATTGGCGCGGAGCGAGTAGAAGGCTTTTTTGCCCTCACGACGGTCGTTCACGAAACCGGCCTGGCGGAGCAGTGCGAGTTGGGACGAAATGCGCGACTGGCCCATGCCGAGGATGTCCTGCAACTCGGCGACGGATAGCTCTTCCTTGAGCAGCAGCGCGAGCACGCGGAGACGCGTGGAGTCGGAGAGGGTTTTCAGGCTGTCCCAGGAATCGGCCATGGCGCGCAACCCTATGAAGGCAACCGTGCCGCTTTACAAGAGCCGCGGCGCGGGGACCGGCGTGGCGGAGGCGGCCGGACGGCGTGAGCGTAGATTTCTCCCATCGTTGCACGGATAATCCCATCGCTTGCGCTCGCGGCCGGCGGCCGGCGGGAAATTCGATTGGCGTCGCGAGGTAATCCCGCTGCCTATCGCGAGTGTTAGGCGCAGCGAGACGACCCGCGCAACCCCCAACCCCCGCAATCATGATCCTCTCGCTGTCCTCCTGCGAACCGGTCCGGCGCGCGCGCGTTGCCGCCGTCGGCTTCTGCCTCGTCGCTTGCTCGCTGTCGGCTCAGACCGTCGCCGAACCCGAGCAGTCCGTGGCCAAACCGGAAAAAGACCCCGCCGCGAGCGATGCCGTCGTCACCCTCTCGCCCTTCCAGGTCTCCGCGACCGCCGATCGCGGCTACCGCGCCGGCAATTCCGTGTCGGCCACCCGCATCGACGTCGCGATCAAGGATCTGCCGTTTTCCGTCAGCGCGTTCACGCCGCAGTTCATCGGCGACATCGGGGCGCGCGAGCTGTTCGATGTGGCGAAGTTCTCGCCGAGCGTCACGGCGGCGGGCGTGGAGTTCGCCAGCGGCAATTCCGTCTACGCCATCCGCGGCTTCAACCAGAGCCCGCAGCGCAACGGCTTCGCCGGCGAGGCCTACGTCGACTCGACGACGATCGAGCGCGTCGAGGTGGTGAAGGGTCCCGCCTCCGTCCTCTACGGCGAGGTCGCGCCCGGCGGCACGGTGAACTACATCACGAAGCGTCCGTCGAACAAGGCCGCGACGACCGTCGGCGTGAAGGCCGGCAGCTACGGCTACTTCCGCGCGAGCCTCGACCACAACCAGCCGCTGCTGAAAAACCAGCTCCTCTTCCGGGTGAACGCGTCGTGGGAAAACGACATCCAGTATTTCACCCCGGGCCAGGTTCACTCCCAGTCGCTCGCGCCGACGTTCACTTGGAAAATCAACGACCGCGTCTCGCTCAACGTCGAGTATCAGAACTTCCAGCGCGACGAGAACCCGCCCTACGCCACGCGCCTCCCGACCTCGCGCATCGTCGCGCCGCTGCCGGCCTCGGGCATCCTCAGCACGGCGAGCGTGCTCCAAAAGCAGAGCGGCGAGGACCGCGGCTTCGTCGGCTTCTATCCGTTGCCCGACGATTTCACGATCTCGTCGCGCCACGATCGCCGCATCTCCGAGATGGAATCGCTCAGCTCGGAGCTGACGGTGAAGATCGACGACCACTGGACCGCGCGCGCGAACTTCAGCTGGAGCAAATACAAGATCTGGTTCAAGGGCACCGGCCTCGGCCAGGTCAACATCACTGTGCCCGACCGCTACATCCCCTCGGGCACGCCCTATCCCACGACGGCGAACGCCGTCTACCTCGCCGCCGCGCAAGCCTACGCCGACGACCTCCTGAAAAATCCCGCGCTCGCGCTCGATGCGCCCTACGCGCAGCTGCAGCGCCGCCTCAATCTCCAGGAAACGTTCGGCACCGGCCGCGCCGCGCAGGCGGAGGTGACCGGCAAATACAAGTTCGGCCGCACGGAGGTGAAGCCGCTCCTCGGCGCCTCCTACCTCGAATACCAGGACAACACCCGCAACCGTCTCGCGGCCGCATCCCAGTTCCCCGCGCCATGGAACATCAAGGACCCGTCGACCTGGAACCGCGACACCGACTACAGCCCCGAGACGCTTCCGCTCCAGCAATTCGACCGCGGCGTGCGTCGCAGCAAGGCCGTCTACGGCATCCTCAACAGTTCCTTCTTCGACAACCGCGTCTACACCGTCGCGGGCGGACGCTACTCGCGCACGTCAGGCGCCAACGACAACTTCCTCACTCCGTCCGCGAGCATCGGCAAATCCGAGCACAGCAAATTTTCCCCGCAGTTCGGCGGCGGCTGGAAAATCACCCGCGACATCCTCGTCTACGGTTCCTACAGCACGTCGTTCCAGAACTCGATCGCCAACCTCCAGATCGCCAACGTGCCCTCCGGCCCCGCGTCGCCGACGACGTCCGAGGGCTGGGAGTTCGGCGTGAAGACCGACCTGCTCGGCGGACGCGTCTCGTCCACCGTGTCGGTGTTCGGCATCGAGCAGCGCGACCGCGTGATCAACTTCAACACCACCAGCCCGACCGGCGTCGTCCTCGTCAACCGCATGCAGGGCACGCGCGACCGCAGCCGCGGCGTAGAGGTGGAGACGACGCTGTCGCCGATCGAGGGTTTCCAAATCTACCTCAGCGGCTCGCTCAACGACGTGAAGGTCGTGGAGACGCCCGTGGGCACGGAATACCTGCTCGGCTCCCATCCGGAAAACACCGTGCGCGAACTCGCCAACGCGCAGGCTCGCTATTCGTTCAAGCACGGCGCACTCCGCGGCCTTTGGACCTCGCTCGGCGTGAACTACTCGGGCAAGAAGGCGCAGCGCGTGAACAATCCCGCGCTCTTCACCGATCCTTACACGCTCCTCAACGCCGCGGTCGGCTACGGCTGGAAGCTCTCCGGCCGCCCTGCCAGCGTCACGGTGAACTGGGACAACGTCACCGATGAGAAATACGTGCCGGCCGCATTCCTCCGCGGACGCCCGACGGTGGTGACGTGCGAATTCAAACTCACCTACTGATGCGCCACGCCTGCCGTCGTCTTGTGTGTAGGGCCGGTCCTTGTGGCCGGGCCGCGAGCGCAAAACGGCCCGCCGGCAAGCGGCGACCCTACGGGAAATCAAGCGCGCTCGGCTCATTCGCTTAGTTCCCATGTTCCGCCCCGTCCCGCTCCAGCTCCGGCTGTGCATGTTCCTGAACTACTGCGCGTATGCGGTTCAGTTGAACAGCGTGGGCATCGCCGTGCTCCAGGTGCAGCGCAGCTTCGACGTGTCGGTCGTCGCGGCGAGCACCCTCGCGCTCTACAAAGGCGGCGGCATCCTCGCGGGCGCGCTGCTCGCCGGCGCGTTCCTCAAACGCATCGGCTACCGGCGCGCGATGCTCCTGGCGTTGGCGGCGTCGGCGCTCGCGCTCGTGGCCGTGCCGCTGTTCGTGAGCTTCACGGCGGTGAAGCTCGTGTTCCTCGTCACGGGAGTGAGTTACGGTCTCATGAAGGTGGCGCTCTACTCGACCATCGGCTTGCTCGCACCGGACAAGCAGGCACACGCCAGCCTGCTCTCGTTCGTGGAGTCGTTCTACAAGATCGGGAGCCTGCTGACCTTCGTGGTCTTCGCGGCGTTCACGAACAACGCCGACCCGCACTCCACGTCGTGGTCGTATGCCTATTCGCTGCTCGCCCTCGTGATGGCCGTGGCTTTCGCGCTGTTGTGGCGGACGCCGCTGGACGAGTCGGCGGTGCGCGAAGCGCCGGGACGTCCACTGCATCTGCCGCTGTGGGAAATGCTGCAACTGGCCGCGATGCCCGTCGCCGTCACGCTCGGTTTCCTCGTGTTCGCGTGCATCGTGACCGAACACGGCTTCATCAACTGGCTGCCGACCTTCAACGCGAAGGTGATGGGCCTCGTGCCGTCGCTCGGCATCCAACTCGCCGGCCTCTACGCCGTCTGCGCGATCGCGGGACGTGTGAGCGTCGGCTTCGTGTTGCGTCGCGTGGCGTGGTTCCCGGTGCTGATCTGGTGCGTGGTCGGGGCGGTGGCCGTGCTCGCGGTCGGTCTCGCGGCGGCCGGCGGGACCGATGTCGCGAAGGATGTGTCTGATTGGCGCCTCGTGCCGGTCGCCGTGTGGCTGCTGCCGTTGGCCGGACTTTTCGTCGGGCCCGTGTGGCCGTTGATCCATTCGGCGGCGCTGACGTCGCTGCCGGTGGCGCGGCACAACACGCTCGCGAGCCTGAGCGTCGTCTTTTCCTCGACCTCGGGCGCGATCGGCACGCCGCTGCTCGGCGTGGTGTTCGCGCATTTCGGCGGCATCGCCGCGTTGGCGGCGTTGTTCGTGCCGCTGGCGATCATGGTCGTCGGTGGCCTGGCGCTGCGGCGCATCACCCGCATCCCTTCATGAACGTAGGACTCTTCGATTCCTTCATCACCCGGGGCTGGTATAACGCCGAGGCGCGTCGCGTCTGGAGCGACGTGGGCACGCTCGAGGCGTGGTTGCGCGTCGAGGCGACGCTGGCGCTCGCGCAGGCCGAGCTCGGCCTCATCCCGGCGGCGGCGGCGCAGGAAATCGCCCGCCAGACCGACGTGAGTCGCTTCGATCTCGCCCAACTGGCGCGCGACATCGATTTTGCGCAGCACCCCTTCGTGCCGGTGTTGCGGCAATTCGAGAAGCTGTGCGGCGAGCCGGCGGCGGGTTACCTGCACTGGGGCGCCACGACCCAGAACATCTTCGATACGGCCGTGGCGTTGCAGATGGCGCAGACGCACGCGCTGACGCTGCGCTTTCTCGACGCCGCATTCGGTCGACTCGCCGACCTCGCGGCGGAGCACCGCCTGACGCTCCAGGCCGGGCGCACGCACGGGCAGCACGCGCTGCCGATCACCTTCGGCTTCAAGGTCGCGGGCTGGATCGACGAACTTGCGCGCGATCGCGAGCGGCTGGCGCAGCGGTTTCCGAAGTCATTCGTGGTCTCGATGGGCGGCGCCGTCGGCACGTTTTCCGCCATGGGCGGCCGGGGCGGCGAAGTCGAGCGGCGGATCGCGGAAATGCTCGGACTCGAGGCCGCCGGCCTGCCGTCGCGCTCGTCCTACGATCGCGTGTGCGACTACGTGACGGCGCTCGGGTTGCTGGCGGGCACGGCGGAGAAGATCGCGCGCGACGTGGTTTTTCTCCAGCGGACCGAGGTGGGCGAGGTTTCGGAGGCGTTCCATCTGGGCAAGGTCGGCAGCTCGACCATGGCGCAGAAGCGCAACCCGGCGACGGCGCTCATGCTGGTGAGCATGGCGCGGTTGCTGCGCTCGCGCGTGCCCCTGATGCTCGAGAGCATGGTGCGGATGGACGAGGGCGACTCGTCGGCGAGCAACGTGAGCGACGTCACGCTGCCGGAAATCGCGGTGCTCGCGGTCGGCATCGCCGAGACGCTCGGCCGTTTGGCACAGGGGTTGGCCGTGCACCGGGAGGCGATGCGTGCGAACGTCGAGCTTACGCAGGGATTGATCGTGTCCGAGGCGGTGATGATGAAGCTCACGGCGATCATGGGCCGGCACCAGGCGCACGAACTCGTCTACGAGGCGGCGCAGACGGCGATCACCGAGCACGTCCCGTTTCTCGAGGCGGTGCGCGCCCACCACTTGCTCCGCGAGCGGGCGACACCGGACGACTTGGAGCGCGCGTTGAGGGTGGAAAGCTATCTGGGCGAATCGGCGCGGCTGGTCGACGAAGCGGTCGCCCGGGCCCGCGCGCGGGCGTGAAACCCGCCTTGGCAACCATGCGCCGTTCTCCCACCGTCGCCGTGTCACCCCACGCCATGTCTGCGCTCGCGCCCACGCCGGCCCCGCAAACGACGCTCGCCGCGATGGCGGGAGCATTGCGGGAACAGATTCGCCGCCTCGAAAGCGCAGAGAAGTGCTGGCACATCCCGCCGCTGAGCCGGCGCTACCAACCGGCGCCGGGGATGCACTACCATTTCGCGCCGGAGCTGTTCGTGCTGATCGGCGGCGAGTGCGAATTCCGCTGCGCCAGCGGGACCTTCACGGCGCGTGGCGGCGAATTGTGCGTGATGCCGGGCGGCATCGCCCACCGCGAGCGGGTGCGGCGCGCCGATACGGACTACCGTTCGGTGATCGTGAATTTCCACAACAAGACCGTCTACGTGCACGGCGCGCACGACGACGGCCACGGCCTGCCGGCGCCGGACAGCTTTTTCTTTTTCACCACCTCGCTGCACCACGACCTGATCGCGTTCCTCGACCGGGTCGGCGAGCTGGCGAACGACGAGGCCGCCGACAATCGCGTGCCGATCCGTGCGCTGCTGACGGCGACGCTCGCACTGATCGCCCAACTCGTGGAGACGCCGCAGGCGCAACCTTCGCCGGTGCGCGATTTCGTCACGCGCTGCCAGTGGCTGGTGAAGCGCAATGCCAACCACGACGACCTCAGCATCGGCTGGCTGGCGCGGGAACTGGGCCTCTCGCCCAACTATCTCTCGCGGATCTTCAGCGAGAAAACCGGCGAGCGGCTCGGCGAATACATCACGCGCGTGCGCATCCAAAACGCGACGGACGGCCTGCGCACCACGCAGCTCAGCGTGAAGGCGATCGGGGCGGCCTGCGGCTTCGGCGACACGAGCTATTTTTGCCGCGTGTTCCGCCAGATGATCGGGCTGACGCCGCAGGATTACCGGGCGCAATACTACCGCGCCAGCCTCGAGGTCGAGAGCCGGCCGAAGACGGTGCTGGCGGAAGGCGCGCATTTCGTCGGCGGCGGCGTGTATGCGCCGCTGGCGTTGACCGAGCTGAACGTCTTCGACGCGCTGCGCTGCACGCGACTGAGCATCCAATCCATCGCCAGCGGTTGCGGCTTTCCCGACGAGGCGAGCTTCGCGAAATTTTTCCACGCCGCCACCGGCCAGACACCCGATCAGTATCGGGCGGATTCGCAGGTGAAGTGACGGCGCGTCAGCCGAGCCATTTTTGCACGAGCAGGACGCCTTGCCACAGGCCGAGCGCCATAATGCACAGGCCGGAAATCACGTGGAGGTAGTGGAGCGTCTGCGCGTGCAGGCGGTCGCGCAGCGCGCCGGCGCCGAGGCTGAGCAGCAGCCACCAGGCGGCCGAGCCGGTGAAGACGCCCGCGACAAGCTCGAGCGCGTGGAGCGGGCTGGTGGCCGAGACGCCGAGGCCGACGCCGGCGAAGATCGCGACGAACGCGAGCACCGTGGCCGGACTGGTGAGCGTGAGCGCGAGCGTGGAGAGATAGGCGGCTTGCCAGCTGCGCGTGGGTTGAGGCGGCGCTTCGGCGGCGGCCTTCGCGGGCGTCTTGGCCAGGGCGGTTTTAAGGCCGAGCGCGACGAGGAAGAGCCCGCCGAAGAGTTGCAGCCACGACTCGATGCGCAGCAGAAAGGACGAGATCGCCGTGAGTCCGAACGCGGCGATCAGGCCGTAAAACGCGTCGGCGGTGGCCGCACCGAGGCCGGACACAAATCCCGTGACGCGACCGTAGACGAGGGTGCGACGGAGGCAGAGAAAGCCGATCGGGCCGACGGGGACGGCGATGGCGAATCCGATGAGCAGACCTTTGAAAAACATCGGCAGGTCCGACGACGATTCCGGACGGTGTGCGGGTTGACAAATCAAAAGGTCCTCCTGTGGCCCGCAGCGGCGGGTGCGTGCGGTTCGTCGCGAGTCAGCTCGCGCAGGGAAAGAAAAGGCCGCGACTTGCGTCGCGGCCGAAAAGTTCGGCGGTCGCAGACCGCCGTTGCAAGATGGTCGAACTCAGGCGCCGTAGCGGGCGATGCCGGCGACTTGGTATTCGTGGTTCGTGCCGGCGATCTTGAGCTTCACGTGCTCGCCGACCTTGCGACCGAGGAGAGCCTGGCCGAGCGGGGTCTTGTAGGCGATGACGTGGTTGTCCGGATCGGAGTCCCACGCGCCGAGCACGGTGTAGCGGACGGCCTTGCCGTTGGTGACGTCGCGGAGGTCGACGATCGTGCCGACGGAAACCTGGTCGGTGGTGGCGTCGGCGAAGTCGGAGATGCGGGCGCGGGCGAGGTCGCGTTCGAGCTGCGCTTTTTGCGCCATGAGCACGGACTGGTCCTGCTTGGCCATCTTGAATTCGGAGTTCTCGCGGAGGTCGCCGTGTTCGCGGGCGGTGGCGATGGCCTTGGAGTTGTCCGGGATGCGCTTGGAGACGATCTCCTCGTATTCGGTGCGCTTCTTCTCGTAGCTGGAGCGCGAGACGATGAGTTGCTCGTCCTTGGCCTCGGCGTCGCCGGCGACCAGCGATTGGAGCGAGGGGAAGAGTTTGATGAAGCGCGCGAGGAGCGACTTCTTGGTGAGCTCTTCGAAACCTTGGTTGAGGAGAAGGGTGTTCGCGAGGTCGCGGGCTGTCTCGGTGTCGGCGGTGGCGAGGAGATCGGAGATGAGCTCCGGATCGTCGCTCAGCGCTTCGGCGAGCGGGATGCGGCGCGTGCCGGCGGATTGCAGCGCCTCGTAATCGATGGCGAAGAAGATCGCGGAGAGCAGGCGCGGCGTGATGAGGTTGTTGAGCAGCTTCGCGAATTTCTTCGAGTGGCGATTCTTGATCACCCAGAGGAGGACGGGCGCGCGGAGGTTTTGCTCGGTCTTCCAGCGCACGAGCGTCTGGGCGAGTTCATCGGACTGGCCGTGCTCGACGAGGAAGTTGATGCACTCGGTGGTGAACTTGCCCTGCGAGGTCTTGAGGAGGGCGAAGACGATCTCGCGCCACTCGAGCGGGTGCGTCTCCTTCACGAGGTCGAGGAAGCGCGACTGGAAGTGGACCGGGATTTTCTCGGCGATGGCGCTGAGGCCGCGGACTTCCTTGATGAGCTCGGCTTGCGGCGGGTTCAGCTTGGCGGAGTCGTGGCCGAGGATGCGGGCGAGCTCGTCGCGGACGAAGGCGCCGTAGAGGCGCTCGGCGGCGTCGAGCTGGTTGGAGTCGCGGACCGCCTCGGTGAGGCCGGTGAGGACGGATTGGAGGCCGGGTTTGGCCTCTTCCTTGATGGACGCGGCGAGGAGGTCCTCGGCGAGCGTGATGCGGCGGCGGGCGGAGCGGGTGGTGCCGAAGGCCTCGAGGATCTCGTCCTCGGCGGAAACGGGTTCCTCGCGGACGACGTAGACTTCGGTCTTCTTGGCCGGGACGCCGACGCGCGGGTCCTTGATGAGTTGTTTCTTAACGTTGGAGAACCAGCGCTTGAACTTCTCCTCGCCGATGACCTGTGAAAGCGTCGATTCGAGTTCGATGGCGGAGGCGGCCTTGTTCGGGTAAACGGAAAGGGTCTCGATGACGAGCAGGACGGGGTCGTTCTCGATCAGTTCCTCGACCTTGGCGGCTTCGGTTTCCTTGCGGGCGAGGATGTGTTTCGCCGGCAGGACATCCATGGTGTTGATGCAGAAGGCGGGGTCCATCGCGTGGGACTTCTTGCCCTTGAAGTCGATGACCAGCTTGCCGGAGGACTCGTCGAAGCTCTTGATCTGGCCGAAGCCCCAGCTGCGGTGCATCACGTAGGCGCCGGCTTCCATCGCCTCCAGTTTCGATTTCGACGCCTTCAGGGCGGGATTTTTGGCGATGATCGCGGAGATAACCTCGGAATTCATATTTGCGTAGCGAGTCGTTGAAAGGGTTAGTTCAGTCCGACATGCGCAACGTTGTCAAACAGGGTTTCCTCAAGCCTCGCTCCACGACCGTAAAACCAGGCACTGACGGCTGGGAAACCGCCGTGCTGCTCGTCGAGCGCTGGCTCGCGACCAAGCAGCGCGTGGATGCGCTGTTGGAACAACTTACACCGGGTCTCGCCGCGCAGGAGCGCGCGCGCGCGCAGCATCTTTTCTACGGCGTCGTGCGTTGGGCGGACCGTCTCGACGCCGCGTTGGCCGGGCTGATGGCGCGCGCGCCGCGGACGAAGGTGCGCGCGGTGCTGTTCGTGGCGGGTTTCGAATTGCTGGAAGCGGGTGCCGAGCCGGCGAAAATCGTCCACCACGCGGTCGAGAAGGCCAAGAAGGTCGCGAGTCTCAAGGAAGCCGGCTTGATCAACGCCGTCGCCCGCAAGCTGGCGGCGCGGCTGGCCGAGAAGCCGGCGACGACCGCCGAGGCCTATGCGCACCCGGCTTGGCTGGTCGGGCGCTGGGAAAAGCAATTCGGTCCCGACGCGACGCGCCAGCTGCTCGAATGGAATCAGCAGCCGGCGCCGGTCTACGCGCGCTGGCGGGTGATCGAAGCCTCGGCGGTGCCGCCGGAGTTTCTGACGCCGACGAAATGGGAAACTTATTTCGAAGTTAAGGCCGGACACTGGGACGAAGTCCGCGAACTCGCGCGAAAAGGCGCGCTCTACCTCCAGGACCCGTCGACGCGCCTCTGCATCGAACTGCTCGCTCCGGCCGCGAACGAAACGATCCTCGATGCCTGCGCAGCGCCGGGCGGCAAGAGCCTGTTCATCGCCGATGTGATGAAGACCGGCCGCGTGGTCGCGCTGGATTTGCCGGCGGCGGAGGGCGAGCGCGACGTGCGTTTCGAACGCTTGAAGGAAAACCTGACGCGTGTGCCGTCCGGCGTGGAGGTCGCACTCATGCCGGGCGACCTGCGGCAGATCTCGCCGAGATTTTTCAAGGAATTCAATCTGCCCGAAACCTACGACGCCGTGCTCCTCGACGCGCCGTGCAGCAACACCGGCGTCATGCGCCATCGCATCGACGTGAAGTGGCGGCTCCAGGAAGGCGATTTCGCCAAGCACGCGGCGCAGCAGCTCGCGTTGCTCCGCTCCGCCGCGCGGCTCGTGCGCGAGGGCGGCCGCTTGGTTTACTCGACCTGTAGCATCGATCCGGCGGAAAACGAGGAAGTCGTGCAGCGTTTCGTGAAGGAAGCGCGCACGCCATGGACGCTCGAACGCCATGTGCTCGCGTATCCGTGGATCGACGGCCACGACGGCGCGGGGGCGTTCTTACTGAGGAAGCTCTAAGCTCGGAGTAATTCCGAGTGCGTTCCGGAGCTTATGGCTTATCGCTTAGAGCTCATCGCCCCGCCGCGCAGCGGCGCTACGGCACCAACTCGAACACGGGAACCTCCACGTCGTATTCGCGGGTGCCGGTGAGGAAGGTGTAGGTGATCTTGGCGGCGCTCTTGAGGAGCAGCGCGTAGCGCTCGAAATCCCAATTGGCCACGGGCTCGCCGTTGATGCGGACGACGAGGTCGCCTTGCTGGACGCCGAGGCCCGTTGAGGGCGAGTCGGGGATGATCGTCATCACGCGCCAATACGCCGGCGCGCGAGAGAACGACAGGCCGGTGCTGCGGCGCGGCTCCATCTTCACCATGCCGTCGGTGTCGCGCGTGAACGTCGCGTAGTTGCGCCGCTGGTCGAAGGTGATCGCGAAGTGTTTCAACAACTCGCCGCCGATCGCCGAGAGCTGGTCGGTGAGATCGACCACGGGTTGCTCGACGACGTGCGTGCCGAGCCAGAGGTTTTGCGCGACGCGACCGACTTGCTGCGCGCGGTCGCCGGCGAGGGAGGAGACGACAGTGCCGGCGCGCGGTCCGGCGGTGAAGCGCGGGTGCAGGCCGGCGGGGTTGAGGTTGAGCGCGCCGTCGCTGCCGGTGTCGACGAGCACGACGAACGATTCGTTGCCGAGCTGCACGGGGATGAGCGGCGTGCTTTGCTCGTTGTTGAAGGCGATGGTCGAGGTGCGGCCGCGGTTGATCGGCGGCACGGGCGTGAGCGGCTGCGGGGCGACGACGAGGCGCGAGTTCGGATAATCGAGTGTGAGCAGCGTCTCGCGGAAGACGGGGAAACCGATCAGGCCGTCGATGGTGAGGCCGAGGTGCGCGGAGAGTTCCGTGAAGTCGTAGACGAGCGCCGGCACGCGCTCGAACACGGCGTCGCCGAATTGCAGGCGTTTCAGCGTGACGGCCTCGAGCGTGACTTCGCCGCCGTTGGCGGAGCGGACGCGCACGCTGCGCTTGGCGGCATCGCGGTCCTTTTGCCCGATGGCCTTGGCGAGCGGCGCGGAGACGAGCGTGGCGGTGGAGCCGGTGTCGACGAGGAAGCGGCGCGTCGTGCCGTCGCTCTGCGGCGCCTCGACCAGGAAGAAGTTCGAGACGATGCGCGCCGGCAACGTCGAGGGCTTGGTGGCGACGACGGTTTTGCCCGGTCGGCCGAACGGAAGGCTCGCGCAACCGGCCGCGATCAGCAGCCAGGCGGCGGCGAGAAGCGGAAGCAGGACGGCGCGCGCGGCGGATTTCATTTGTGCGGCTGCGGCAGCGCGAGGCCGAGCGCGAACGGCACGGCGAGCAGCGCGCCGGCGAGCGCGAAAGTCACGGTGCCGCCGACTTGGAAGAACAGCACGCCGGCCACGGCCGGGCTGCACGCGCGAGCGAGGAAGCCGAGGGAGCGGAAAATGCCGGTGACCTTGCCTTGTTCTTCCGCCGGGGCGTAGAGCGAGATGAGCGACGAGAGGCCGACGTTGGCGAAGCCGGAGCCGACCGAGCAGAAGGTCAGCGCGACATACATCAGCGGCACCGAGTGCAGCAGGCCGACGGTGAGGCCGAGGCCGACCATGCCGATCGCGACGAAGGCGATGCCCATGACGGCGGCGCGTTTCTCGCCCATGCGCGGCACGAGCCGGCGGACGAGGAAGCCTTGGGTGAGGATCGAGACGACGCCGTTGTAGACGAACACGCTGACGAGGTCGCGCGGCGAGTAGTGGAAGGCGTCGGCGGCGAAGAAAGTGATGAGCGTCTCGAAAAAGCTGAAGCCGAACGTGAGCAGGAAACCGACGACGTTGGTGCGCCGGATCGCGGCGTCGGGCAGCGTGAGCAGCGCACGGAGCGGATTGCGCTCGCGCAGGGTGACACCCGCACCGCGCTTGTCCTCGGGGAGCGTCTCGCGGAAGCGCGCGGCGATCCACAGGAGGTTGATGAAGCACATGCCGAGCGCGATGAGCGCCGGGACGCTGAACGGGTGGATGCCCCACGCGGCGAGGTTCGGGTGCGAGGTGAGGAGGTTGAAGCCCGAGGTCAGTCCGCCGATCGCGGGGCCGGTGAGGAAGCCGAGGCCGAAGGCCGCGCCGACGATGCCCATGCCTTTGGCGCGATTTTCGCGGGTGGTGACGTCGGCGACGGACGCGATGGCGACGGCGAGGTTGCCGCCCATGATGCCGGCGAGCACGCGGCCGACGAGGAAGACGACGAACGAGCCGCTGAACACGAGCAGCAGATAGCTGAGGGCGTTGCCGGCGACCGTGAGCAGCAACACGGGCCGGCGGCCGACGCGGTCGGAGCGCGCGCCCCACACCGGCGAGAAGAGGAACTGCATGAACGCGTAGACTGAGCCGAGCAGGCCGCCGAAGAGCGCGGCGACGGCGACCTCGGGCACATGCGAGTTGTGCGCGAACGATTGCAACTGGGCGAACAGCGTCGCGAAGAGTCCGCCGGACGGCTCATGCGCGATGTAGTAGCGGAGCAATTCCGGCCCGAGCGGGAAGAAAATCGAGAAACCGATCAGGTCGATGTAGAGCGTCAGGAAGATGACGCCGAGCGAGAGCGGCTTGGGAGCGGTGGACGGAGTGGACACGGGAAGCGGCACGTTGGCGAAAAGACGCCGCCGCGCAAAGCCCGTTTCACGTCTGTCCGGGGATTGCGGTGTGGCGGGGCGAAAACCCCACGGTTCCCACGGGGCCGCGCGGGTTTACCGGGCGAGGTGTTTTTTCAGCTCGGCCAAGAGGGCCGAGATTTCGAACGGTTTTTGCAGGAATGCGACCGCGCCGAGCTGCGCGCAGCGCTTGGCGGTGTCGATGGCGCTGTAGCCGGAGATGAGGATCACCTTTTGCTGGCCGCCTTGCATGCGCAGGCGGCGGAGCGTCTCCTCGCCGGAGAGGCCGGGCATCGTGAGGTCGAGGAGGATCAAATCGATCGCGGGGGAGTGCTCGCGGCAGAGGCGAAGCGCGGTTTCGCCGTCGGGCGCTTCCACGGCCTCCAGTCCGGCCATTTGCAACGCGAGGGAGGTCATGTCGCGCACGTGCATCTCGTCATCGACCACCAGCACGGTGCCGCGCAATTCCGGCCGGTTGGCGGCGCCCGGTGCTCCCGGCGTCGGGCTCGGAGCTGGCGGGGTCTTGGCGGCCGCGGGGGCGGCGGGCAACAGGAGGCGGAAGGTCGAGCCGACGCCCGGCTGCGATTCGACGAACAGGGCGCCGTGGTGGCTGCGGACGATGCCGAGCACGGCGGAGAGGCCGAGGCCGCGGCCGGAGAATTTCGTGCTGAAGAACGGTTCGAAGATGCGCGCCAGCATCTCGGCGGGCATGCCGACGCCGGTGTCGGTGACCTCGAGGCCGACGTAGAGACCGTGGGGCAAATCCGGCCGTTCGACCGCGCCGCGCAGTTGGTGTCGGGTCATCTCGGTGGCGAAGGTGTGGAGCGTGACCTGGCCGGAGCCCTCGACGATGGACTCGGCGGCGTTCATCACGAGGTTCATCACGATCTGGCGGAGTTGCGTGGCGTCGGCCTGGACGGCCGGGAGGGCGCTGTGCAGCCGGAGGTCGAGGCGGGCGCTCTTGGGCAGCGAGACTTGGAGGAGGCTCGTGGTGTCGCGGACGAGTTCGGAGAGGTTGACGCGGCTGGTGGTCAGCTGGCTTTTGCCGGCGTAGGCGAGCATCTGGCCGCAGAGGTCGGCGGCGCGGCGCGAGGCTCGTTCGATCTGCTGGAGCTGGGCGTGGACCGGGCTGGTGGCGGCGAGCGACTGGCGCGCGAGCGAGGCGTTGCCGAGGATGGCGGTGAGGAGATTGTTGAAGTCGTGGGCGATGCCGCCGGCGAGCACGCCGAGGCTCTCGAGCTTTTGCGTCTCGACCATTTGGCGGTCGAATTCGCGGGCGCGGGACTCGGCCTCCTTGCGCGCGGTGGCGTCGACCTTGAGGCCTTCGAGCGCGATGGCGCGGCCGCTGGCGTCGTAGACGGCGTGGCCGCGCTCCCAGATGTGCCGCTCGCTGCCGTCGGCGTGGCGGACGCGGTATTCGAGTTCGAAGGTGCCTTGTTTCGCGATCGCTTCGTTGATGCGGCGTTCGCATTCGGCGAGGTCCTCCGTGCGGAGGCGCTCGATCCAGTGGGCGCGGCCGCTCACGAAATCCTCGGCGGTGTAGCCGCACAGGTCGACGATGCCCTCGCTGACGAACTCGACGGCGAAGGGCGAGGTGGGGGCGCAGCGATAGGCCGCGCCGGGCATGTCGGAGAGGATCGAGGCGAGGCGGCGGCGGCTTTCGAGGAGTTCGGCGGTGCGATCCTTCACCTCGCGTTCGATGCGCGCGGTGCGGGAGAGAAGGCCGTGGGCAAAGAGAGCCGCGAGCGCCACGAAGCCGAGCTCGACTGCGAGCACGAGCCACGGGACCAGGGTGCGCTGGCGAGTTTCCCACACGGGATTGGGCGCGACGACGATGCGCCACTTGCGGCCGCCGACGTCGAAGGTCTCGCTCATCGCGTCGGTGGGATTGGCCGGGAATCGCGGCGCTTCGATGACGGAGGTGGCGGCGTCGCGGCTGCCGCTGTATTCGCGGCCGTTGATGCGGGCGTAGAGGAGCTTGAGGTGGTCGAATTGCGCGCTGTCGTCGTAGTAGGCGAAGTCGAGCGCGTCGTCGGGATTTTCCGCGTGGACCTGCTTGAGCAGAGAATCGACCGAGAAGATCGCCTGGATGAATCCGGCAAATCCGTCCGGCGCGGCGCCCGGCAAGTCGGTGTGGAAGACCGGCGTTATGAAGATGACGCCGGAGCCGCGATCGGTGGCGGTGGTGCGAATGAGCCGCACCTGCGGGCTGATCTGCATGTGCCGGGTGGCGCGGGCGGCGTCGAGGATCGGGCGCGTGACGACGCTCGCGGAGAGGTCGAAGCCGAGCGAGGGCTCGTTGCCGGCGAGCGGTTCGACCCAGGTAATGGGCCAGTATTCGGCGCGGTCGCGGGCGGGGATGGCGGCGGTGCCGAGCTGCGTCGGCACATCGCGTTCCCAGATATGGAAACCAGGCGCGCCGCCGACGGCGAGGCGGGCGGCCTCGAAGGCCGGGCGTTTTTCGCGGGTCACGCGCGGTGCCCACTGGAAGGCGCGCGCGGCGGGCAGGCGTTCGAACAGCGGGCGCGTGTAGTCGGAGAATTCCTGCAGGGTGACGTCGTCGGAGTGCTCGAAATACGCGCGCAGTCCGCGGACGACTTCCTGGTGCAGGAGCAGGCGCTCGCGGGCGAGCCGCATGTGCACCGAGGAGCGCCGCTGGAACGTCGCCTCGATGCGGCGCTGCTCGGTTTGCCGGACAAAACCCCAGCCGGCGAACGAGAGCGCTGCGCCGACGATGACGAGGGCCGCGACGATTTCGCGGCGACGGGCCACGAGGGCCGAGGGGGCGGCCGGAATTTCCATCAAGCGCGGTAGGGCAGCGGGAAGTTGCCGGTGAGGGCAACGACCTTCGCCTTCACTTCGGCCAGCGCGGCGGCTTCCTGCTCCGTGCCGATGGCGACGAGGACTTGGTCGATCAAGGCGGCGACCTGCTGGAACTCGGCCGGGCCGAAGCCGCGCGTGGTCATCGCGGGCGAGCCGAGGCGGATGCCCGAGGCCTGGAACGGCGAACGCGTTTCGAAGGGCACGGTGTTCTTGTTGCAGGTGATGTTGGCGCGATCGAGCGTCTCCTGCGCGACCTTGCCGGTGAGGTTGGGCAACTTGGCGCGGAGATCGACGAGCATGAGGTGGTTGTCGGTGCCGCCGGAAACGATCTTGTAGCCGCGCGCGACCATGGCGTCAGCGAGAGCGGCGGCGTTCTTCACGACCTGCTGCGAGTAGGTTTTGAACTCGGGCTTCAGCGCCTCGCCGAAGCACACGGCTTTGGCCGCGATGACGTGCATGAGCGGGCCGCCCTGCGTGCCGGGGAACACGGCGGAGTCGATCGCCTTCGCGTGGGCGGCCTTGCAGAGGATGAGGCCGCCGCGCGGACCGCGGAGCGTCTTGTGCGTCGTGGTCGTGACGAAGTCCGCGTGCGGCACGGGTGACGGGTGGACGCCCGAGGCGACGAGGCCGGCGATGTGCGCGATGTCGGCGAAGAGATACGCGCCGACGCTGCGGGCGATCTCGCCCATGCGCGCGAAGTCGATCGTGCGTGAGTAGGCGGAGGCGCCGACGGTGATCATCTTGGGTTTCTCGCGCTGGGCGACGGCGGCGAGCTCGTCGTAGTCGATCAGGCCATTGTCCTCGCGGACGCCGTATTGGCAGAAGTTGTAGAGTTTGCCGGAGAAGTTGGCCGGGTTGCCGTGCGTGAGGTGGCCGCCGTGGCTGAGGTTCATGCCGAGGAGCTTGTCGCCGGGCTGGAGCACGGCGGCGTAGACGGCGGTGTTGGCCTGCGCGCCGGAGTGCGGCTGGACGTTGGCGTGCTCGGCGCCGAAGAGCTGCTTGGCGCGCTCGATCGCGAGCGTCTCGACCTGGTCGACGTATTCGCAGCCGCCATACCAGCGCTTCGCGGGGTAGCCTTCGGCGTATTTGTTCGTGAGCACGCTGCCCTGCGCCTCCATGGCGGCAGGATAGGTGAAGTTTTCCGAGGCGATCAGCTCGATGTGGTGCTGCTGACGCGAGAGCTCGCCGGCGATGGCGGCGTGCAGGGCGGGATCGAGTTGGGCGAGGGGAGCGGAGTGGAGCGACATGTGGAAATTCAGGAGGTGGAGACGAGCGATTTCAGTTGGGCGAGGATGCTGGGAATGGCTTCGACCATCTCGTCGCGGCTGGCTTCGTAGAGTTTGAGCGGTCCGCCGAACGGATCGGCGATCTCGCGACTGGCACCGGCGGGGAGAAAATCGCGGAACAGGTGCAGGCGCGCGGGCACGGGCGAGGCTTGGAGCTCGATGAGACTGCGATGGGATTCGGTCATGCACAGGACGAGCAGCGCCGAGTCGAGCATGTCCTGCGTCAGCGGCTGCGCGCGATGTCCCGAGATGTCGATGCCGACTTTCTTGAGCGCGACGACGGAGTTTTCCGAAACGTAATCGCCGGGGCGCGCGGCGACGCCGGCGGAGGCGACTTGAAGTTTTTTCAACGGACCGTTTTCGGCGGCGAGGGCGTGGGCGAGCAGCCCTTCGGCCATGGGGCTGCGGCAGATGTTCGCCGTGCAGACAACGATGATGGGGCCCGGAGCTGGCATGAAATGACCGCCAAGCGGTAAGCACTAACCCGCGCGCTGCAAGCCAAAGGGCGGGCGCGTCGCGTCACCGACGCCGGCTGATGCGCAACCCCGGCGCGTTGAGCGGCCGTGCAACGCGCTCAGTCGCGTTTCAGGGCCGCGAGCGCGCGATGCAGGTGCACGGCGCGTTGCAGGACGCGATCGGTCAGAACCGGGGCCTTTTCCGGGGCAGGTTTGGTCGGATCGGGCTCGGGGGGCGGCGCGGCGTTGGGGTTGCCGTGCTCGAATTCCTTCACGAGGGAGGCTTCGTCGAAGCGCTCCTTTTCGATTTTTCCCGCAATGAGCGTTTCGAGCGGCATGCCGCCGGCGAAGGCATCGTAGGCGCGGCGATCGGCGTCGACGGACTGGGCGACGACGACCGCGGGCGCGGGCAGGGACTCGTCGACGCCGAGCGTGACGGCGGAGGTCTTGAGCAACACGGGCGTAAGCGCGGCCGGCGTCTGCGGCGAGACCAGCACGAAAAGCGGTGCGCCGCCGGTGCGCTGCGCGAGCGCGCCGGCGAGGGCGGCCGCGTCGCCGTCCGTCGCGCTGGTGTAACGCAGGTCGAGGACGAGAGCCGTGCCGCGCGGCAGGGTGCGCGAGAGCAAGTCGAGCGACTCCGTGATGCGCTGCACGCGGATGTAGCCGAGTCCTTCGCCAAGATCGTAGGGTTCGGTCGCGGCGACGGGGGCGAGGGCGGCGGAAGAAGTCGTGGCGGGTGTGGCCGCGGAGGACGCATCGGCCGCGATTGCGGGCACGCACAGCGCGAGCAACGAGAGCGTTGCGGCGCAGACGAGCGAATTTGCCGTAATACGGCAAATAGCCGTTGGGTGGGTGAAGCGGGAGGAAATCATCGGCGGTTGAGTTGGCGGGCGCCGATGTCGCGGCGGAAGTATTTCGAGGCGCACTGGAGCGCGTCGCAGGCGGCATAGGCGCGGTTGGCGGCTTCGCGGAGCGTCGGCGCGAGCGCGGTCACGCCGAGGACGCGGCCGCCGTTGGTGACGATGTCGCCGGCGGCGTTTTTTGCCGTGCCGGCGTGGAAGATCGTCGTGCTGGGCGGCAGCGCGGCGGGAAAAGTGATGACATCGCCCTTGGGAAATTTTTCCGGATAACCTTTCGCGGCGACGACAACGCACAGCGCGGCCTCGGGACGGACGTCGAGTGTCGTGCCGGCGAGCGTGCCAGTGGCGGCGCGCCAGAGGAGAGCGAGGACGTCGGTGCGCAGGCGCGGGAGGACGACTTGCGTCTCGGGGTCGCCGAAGCGGGTGTTGTATTCGAGGACGCTCGGGCCGCTCGCGGTCAGCATGATGCCGATGAAGAGCGTGCCGCGGAAATCGATGCCTTCACTGGCGATGGCGTCGACGGAAGGTTTCACGATTTCGCGGTCGATGCGCGCGAGGAGTTCGGGCGTGACGACTTCGGCGGGCGAGTAGGTGCCCATGCCGCCGGTGTTCGGGCCGGTGTCGCCGTCGCCGACGCGTTTGTGGTCCTGCGAGACGGGCAGGATCACGTAGTCGCGGCCCGAGACGACGACGAGGATCGAGGTTTCGTCGCCGAACATGCAGTCCTCGACGAGAATCTGGCTGCCGGCGGAGCCGAATTTGTTGCCTGCGAGCATGTCGTGCACGGCGGCCTCGGCCTCGGCGAGCGTTTGCGCGACGACCACGCCTTTGCCCGCGGCGAGGCCGTCGGCCTTGATCACGATCGGCGCGCCGCGGCGGCGGATGTAGTCGAGAGCGGGCGCGACCTCGGTGAAGATGCCGGCGGCGGCAGTGGGGATGCCGTATTTGAGCAGGATCTGCTTCGTGAAAACCTTCGAGGCTTCGAGGCGCGCGCCGTCGGCCTTGGGGCCGTAGGCGGGGATGCCGATTTTCGTGAGCGCGTCGACCAAGCCGAGCGAGAGCGGGACTTCGGGGCCGACGACGACGAATTCCACGCGTTCGCGCTGCGCGAGCTCGACGAGGCCGGCGATGTTGTCAGCGGCGACGGCGTGGCACGCGACGTCCTGCGCGATGCCAGCATTGCCCGGCGCGCAAATCACGCGCGGCTTGGCGGGAGAGGCGAGCAGCGAGCGCACGAGCGCATGCTCGCGCCCGCCGGAACCGACGACGAGGACGGAGGTGGGAAGTTGCGACGCCACGGCGCGAGAAATTCAGAGCTGGCGACGCGAGGCAAGGCCGCGATGAGGCATGTGCGCGTCAGGGCGCCGGCCGGCTCAGATTCCGGCGGCGACGAGGGTGTCGCGCCAGTCGGTGCGCGCGAGGGCGAGGTGGCGGCGGAATGCGACGAGGTCGCCGCGCGAGAGTTTCAGGACAGCGAGGTGGACGCGTTCGCCGTTGTTGGCAATGAGCGGAAGGTCGACGGTGGCGAGTTCGGCGCAAACCGTCGCGGCGACCTCGGGCGCGAAGAGGGTTTCGGCTTCGGTGCGGGCGCGCGGGGTGACGGCGACTTGCATCGGTGGACGACCGTCGGCGGGGCGCTGCTCAGAGCACCTGCAGCGTCTTGCGGTAGAAGCGGAGGACTTCGTCGGGGTCTTCGGAGAAGAGGACGTAGTCCTTCATCCACGCCGGGGCGCGTTTCTCGCGGATCATCAGCGCGAGTTGTTTCTCGAGGTCCTTCCAGAAGCCGGAGCCGAAGAACACGTAGGGCGTGCGCGGGCGGATGCCGAGCTTGAGGTTGCAGAGTTCGATGCCGATCTCCTCGAGCGTGCCGACGCCGCCGACGTTGAAGATGCAAAAATCGGCGACCTCGAACCATTTTTGGCGGAAGTGCCGCGAGGTTTCCTGGAACGTGTTGAAGAAGTCCACGCCGAGCTCGGGCGGTTGGGCCTCAAGTTCGAGGAAGCAGGCGCCGGTAAGCGCGCCCTTCGCGCGGGCGGTCTCGGTGGCGAGGCGCATGACGCCGCCGCCGCCGCCGGTGAGCACGCCGATGTTCGGGCCGATGAAGCCGCTGAGTTTTTCGACGAGCGAGGAGATGCGCGCGGTGTCGTCGGCGTCGAGTTGCACGGCGGAGCCGTAGAACGCGAGGATGGGCGACTCCTGGAATTTCTTCGCCATCTCCTCGCGCACGAAGAAGGCGTGGCCTTTCTTGTAGGTGTGGAGGTAGAGGTCGTTGGTCATCTCGTCGTGCCAGTAGACGGGGATGCCGAGGGAGTTGAAGGTGTCGAGGCGCGCGTGGGCGTTGGACGAGAGGAAGTAGCCGTGGGTGCGCGAGGCGCGGCGGAAGATGACGCGCTTGAGCTTCACGTCGCCGAGGCGCGTGATGAGCTCCATGTGCTCGAGCAGGTCGGGGAAGTAGTCGGCCACGAGCGTGTCGGCGTCGGCGGGCGCGTTGTCGAGGGCCTCGATGACGGTGTGCGCGCCGAGTGGGCAGGAGCCGGCTTCGAGGAGTTTCTTGAGGTCCTCGTCGTTGGCGCGGACGACGACGGCGCGGTTGGCCATCGTGGCGCTCTGGCCGCGGACGGTGATTTTGGTTTTCGGTTTGGCGCCGCCGGTGTCGACGGCGGGGTAGTCGTCGAGGCACTTGTAGAGCGTGCTGACGGTGGAGAGGAGGCGTGTGCGGCGTTTCGCGAGCGCCTTGAACTCGGTGTCCTCGGAGGGCGGCGAGCGGAAGACCTCGACGGAGACCATGGGGTTCACGACGGGTTGGTCGCCCTTGTTGTAGATTTCCAACATGACGTTCGTGCCGAACGTCTTCACCGGATCGAGCAGCACGGCGCTGGTGTGGAGGCCGAAGTTGCCCTCGCCGGGGCTGAGCACGACGAAGTGCTCCTTCAGGTAGAGCGAGCAGCTCGTGAGGATGCCGGCGCGCGGCGGGATGGTGAGCGGCGAGGCGTCGTGACGGATCTGGACCTTGTCGATGAAGCTGCGGCCGGCGTAGCCGGAGACGATGTGCTCGAAATTCAGGCGCGTGAGGCGCGGGTTGAGCGTGTAGCTGACGGCGTGCGGGGTGAAGAACACGCGGCCCTGCGAGTCGATGGAGATGGTGTTGGGGAGCTTGAGCTGGTTGGCCTGCACGGCGTCCCAGATTTCCTTGGTCGAAAGCTTGGCGGCGGCGGGCGCGAAGAAGAGGCGGCCGGCGGGCACGCCGGGGCGGAGGAGTTTCTTCCAATACGGCGCGTTCGGGAAACTCTGGTCGTAGAGCGAGCACACGACGTCGAGCACGAGACGGTGGCCGTCGACGGTGGGCGCGCCCTGCGCGATCATCTCGATGCCGATGCGTGCGAGCGACGAGCGCTCGGTGAAGCGCAGCTCGGCAAGGTGCGCCTTGAGAAAGTCCATCTCGGCGGGATGGCGCGGCCAGAAGGCGAGGGTGAGGCTGACGGAGTCGGTGCCGTTCTTGGTCTTGACCGTCAAAATCTGGCCATCGGTGCTGTGCCAGAATTGGTTTTCGTTCATGGGATTGGCGAGGGTGGGGCTGAGGTCGGCGAGTGACAAGCCCGCGATGTTCGCGGTTCCCGTGTCGGGCGGCGCCCGAGGGGAAATGGCCGCCAAAGGGGTTGATTTTTGGTCAGCGGCCCCGCAAGTTCGCTCTTTTAACGGCACAAAGAACCCGGGCCGTTTTCCAACCGGGGCCTCATCCCTCAATGAAATTCACCTCCCAACTCAGCGCAGGCGTTGCCTCTCTCGGCCTGCTCCTCGCCGCGACTGCGCAAGCGCAGAACCCGGTCAAATTCGAACTCCCGCAAGTCGGCGCCGGTGCGCAGACGCCCGCCGCCCAGACGGCCCCGGCCAATGCGACTGCTCCCGCCGCTGCGCCGGCCGCCCCCGCGGTGACCTACACCGAGACGCAGATCATGGAGGCTTACGGCTGGATGCTCGCGGCGCGCGGTAACTTCGCCGGGCAGGAGTTCACGCCCGCCCAGATCGACGCGATGGCCAAGGGCATGACCGAAGCCGCGCAGGGCAAGGACCTCACTTACGACGGCAAGCAAATGGGCGAGCAGCTCCAGGCTTTCCTCGCGAAGAAGCAGCAGGTGCTCCTCGGCAAGATCCGTGAGGCGAACCGCCTCAACACCGCCGAGTTCTTCACCAAGCTGAAGGAGAACAAGGCCGTGAAGGAACTCGCGGGCAGCAATGGCCTCCGCTACGAAGTCCTCAAGGAGGGCAAGGGCCAGATCGCGAAGGACGGCCAGATTGCCAAGATCCACCTTATCGGCGCGTTCACCAACGGCCAGATTTTCGAGTCCACGCTCCAGCAACAGCAGGGTGGAGGCATTCCCGAGCCGGTCGACATGCTCGTGAAGTCCGGCACCAACGCGCCCGAGGGCCTCATCCTCGCGCTTAAGAACATGCCGGTCGGCGCGAAGTGGCGCCTCTACGTCCCGCCGCACCTCGCCTATGGCGACGATGGCGCCCCCGGTATCCAACCGGCCGCGACACTCCTGTTTGAAGTCGAAGTGTTCGGCGTGGCCGACGCTCCGGCCGAGCAGCCCGCCGCGAAGTAAGTCGCGCTCGCGATATTTTAAAAAACGAACGCCCTCCGACCTGGAGGGCGTTTTTGTTTGGGCGTAGCGCAGGCCTCGGCCTGCCAAGGGCGCTCGGAGCAGGGTGCAAGCCTGCGCTACCTTGAGGCGGCGAAATCCGCGGCGAAGCGATCCACGGTTTCCGGCGCGGTCGCCCACGAACACATGAGGCGGTAGCCGTTCTCGCCGATGAAGCGGTAGAATTGCCAGCCGCGCTCCGCGAGCGCGTCGGCCTGCGCGGAGGTCAGCTCGACGAACACGCCGTTCACCTCGGGTTCGACGACGAGCTTGCCGCCCGCGGCGCGGAGCGCGCGGGCGAGGCGTTGCGCCATGGCGTTGGCGTGCGCGGCGTGTTTCAACCACGCGCCGCCTTCGAGCATGCCGCACCATTGCGCGGCGGCGAAGCGCTGCTTCGAGGCGAGCTGCGCGCCCTGCTTCACGCGATACTCGAACTCTCGCGCGTGCTCGCGCCGAAAGAACACGACGGCCTCGGTGGTGTTCATGCCGTTCTTCGTGCCGCCGAAACTGAGCACATCGACGCCGGCGCGCCACGTGAAGTCGGCTGGCGTGATGCCGCGCGATGCGAGCGCCGCGGCGACGTTGGCGAAGCGTGCGCCGTCCATGTGCACGCCGAGGCCGTGCGCGTGCGCGAGATCGGCGACGGCGCGGACTTCTTCGGGTTGATAGACGGTGCCCCACTCGGTGGCCTGCGTGAGCGAGAGCGCTCCGGGCTTCGGATAATGCACGCCGTGGCCGCGCGAGAAGACCGGCGCGACGTCGGCGGGGCGCAGTTTGCAGTTCGGGCCTTTGACCGTGATGACCTTGCCGCCGCCGAGGAAGAATTCCGGCGCGCTGCACTCGTCGGTGTCGACGTGCGAGAACTCGTGGCAGATCACGCTGTGGTAGCTGCGGCAGAATTGCGCGAGCGCGAGCGAGTTGGCGGCGGTGCCGTTGAAAACGAAGAACACCTCGCAATCGGCCGCGAAGACGTCGCGGATGAGCTGTTTGGCGCGCGCGGTCCACCGGTCGTTGCCGTAGGAGGGCACGGTGCCGGCGTTGGCGGCGGTGAGGGCGGCGAGCGCTTCGGGCGCGATGCCGGCGGTGTTGTCGCTCGCGAAGGTGTAGTCGGGCGGGACGGACGCGGACATGATGTGCGGAGGCTGGGCGAAACGCGCTGCGTTGCCGAGGGCGAAGTGCCGGCGCGAAAGTTCTTAATGAGCACCTTTGCCTGCGACGCGCAGGGTGCGGCAACGAGAGCAACGGCGGAGAGTGGCGGGAGCTTCCAGCTCCTGCCTTGGGGGTTGCCACGCCTCGAAAAGCCGGGAGCTGGAAGCTCCCGCTACTTTGCCGGTCGGCGCGACGCACGGCGGCCTTGCGCCGCGGGCGCGGGCGGTATTCGTTCGCGCGAGTGGAAGCGCCTCGCGTCAATCTCTACCTCGTGGGTTTCGCCGGCACCGGCAAGAGCACGGTCGGGCGGCACGCGGCGCGCACGCTTGGCTACACGTTGCTCGACGTCGATCACGAGATCGAGGGCGCGCAGGGCAAACCGATCCCGCAGATCTTCGCCGAGCAGGGCGAGCCGGCGTTTCGCGCGATGGAGCGCGCGTTCATCGCGGGCGGACATCCGGCGGATGGCTGCGTCGTGTCGTGTGGCGGCGGACTCGTGGTGCAGGAGGGAATGCTCGAATTGCTGAAGGCGCGCGGCGTGGTGATCTGCCTGCATGCCTCGCTCGCGACCGTGCTCGAGCGCACCGGCCGCAACAACCACCGGCCGCTCCTCGCCGGGGAAAACCGCGAGGAGAAACTCCGCACGCTCTACGCAGCGCGCGAGCCGATCTATCGGCGCACCGGGACGATGGTGCTCACCGATTCGCGGCCGTTGCGCGAAATCGTCGCGCACGTGTTGCGCGTTTATCGGCAGGAAGCGCGCGAGTGGCGACCGAAGACATGAGCGCGGCGCAAGCGGCGCGATTCGGGGGCGAGCGACGCGAGGAATTGCGTGGGCGGCTGCTCGCGTGCGGTTTCGACGTGGTGCGGTTCGCGTCGGCGGCCCCGGCGGGCGGCGAGGCTTTGCGCGCGTGGCTTGCGGCCGGAATGCACGCGGACATGGCGTGGATGGAGCGCACGGTCGACAAGCGCGGTGACGCGTCGCTCGTGCTCGAGGGTGCGCGGAGTGTCGTGGTGCTCGGGGTGAATTATCGTGGCAGCGAAGCGTTCGAGCGCGAACTCGCCGCGACCGCGTTGCCGCGCTGGGCGCGCTACGCGTTGCACGAGGATTACCACGACACGATCAAGCCGGGGCTCGTCGCGGCCGGGCGCGTGCTGGAGGAATGGTGCGGCGCGGCGGCGACGGATTATCGCTTCTACACGGACACGGGGCCGGTGCTGGAGCGTGGTTTCGCGGCGCGGGCCGGGGCGGGTTTTCGCGGGAAAAATGGCATGCTGATTTCGCGCGAGCACGGGAACTGGCTGTTTCTTGCAGTGATTCTGACGCGCGTGCCGATCGAGCCGGATGCGCCGTTGCGGCCGGACGTGGTGCGCGTGACGGGCGACGAGCCGACAGGCTTGTTGTGCGGGAAGTGCACGCGGTGCATCGAGGCGTGTCCGACGGCGGCGATCACGGCGCCGGGTGTGGTCGATGCGCGGCGGTGCATTTCCTACCAGACGATCGAGAATAAGGGCGTGATCCCGCGCGAGCTGCGCGCGGGCATCGGGGCCCGCGTCTACGGGTGCGACGTGTGTCTCGAGGTGTGTCCGTGGAATCGTTTCGCGCGCGAGGGGCGGAAGACGTTGCTCGTGGCGCGCGAGGAGCTCGCGGCGCTGACGCTGGGGGATTTGCTGGCGCTGACGCCGGAGAAATTTGCGGCGACGTTCCGCCGCACGGCGGTGAAGCGGTTGAAGTTGTCGGGCTTGCTGCGGAACGCGTGCGTGGTGGCGGGGAACTCGGGCGACGCGGCGCATGTGCCGGGGCTGGTGGCGCTGGCGCGGCATGAGTTGCCGCTCGTGCGGGCGCACGCGGTGTGGGCGGTGCGGCGGATCGCGGGCGAGCGTGCGGTGGAATTGCTCGCGGCGGTGCGCGCGGTCGAGGCGGACGCGACGGTGCTCGCGGAATACGCGGCGGCGGACGCGGGGCGGACGTGAGTCGAGACCCGCGCCCGGAGGTTGCGGGCTACCGTGCGGCGAGCTTCGGGGATCGCGGCTACGTGTTACGGCTTTGCGGCGAAGAGTTCGCGCATGCGCTCGGCGAACGCGGGGGGCGGGCGGACGGGCTCGCCTTTCTTGTTGATGAAGCTGTGGACGGTGAAGCCGGTGACGAGCAGCTCGTCGCCGCGTTTCACTTCGTAATCGAGGCGGATGCGCAGGAGAGGTTTTTCGGCGAGGGTCGTGACGACCGTGATCTCGTCGTCGTAGAGTGCGGGGCGGAGGTATTTCGCGCCGACTTCGATGACGGGGAGCAGGTAGCCTTGGGCTTCAAGGTCGCGGTAGACGAGGCCTTGCTCGCGGAGGAGATTGGTGCGGCCGACTTCGAACCAGGCGAGGTAGTTGCCGTGGTAGACGACGCCCATCATGTCGGTTTCGGCGTAGCGGACGTGAACGGTCGAGCGGGAGACGATCATTGGGGCGGGAGGGTGGGCGTGGCGGGCGCGACGGGTTGTCCGAACAAGGTCAGCGCGGCGGCGTCCCAGGTGTGGCTGAGGGCGCGGGCCTGGCCGGCGGCGCCGAAGCGGCGGCAGAGCGCGGGGTCGTTGATGAGGCGGGCGAAGGCGGCGGTAAGAGCGGCGGAGTCGTCGGGTTGAACGAGGATACCGGTCTCGCCGTCGATGACGGCTTCGGGCACGCCGCCGATGGCGTGGGCGATGACGGGGAGGGCGTGCGCGCCAGCCTCAAGGTAGACAAGGCCGAAGCCTTCGACGCTGAGTTTGTGCGGCATGCTGGTCATCGCGAAGATGTCGGCTTGCGCGTAGATCGGGCCGAGGTCGGCGTCGGGGACGTCGCCGAGGAATTTGATGGGGAAGCCGGCGTCGGTCGCGGCGGCGCGGAGGGCGGGTTCGTAGTTCTCTTTGCCGTGGCCGCCGACGATCCAGTATTCGAGCCGGGCGCGGAGCGGGGAGGGGAGGGCTTTGAGAGCTTGGAGGACGCGGAGCTGGCCTTTGCGCGGATGGATACGCGCGACGGTGAGGATGATAATGCGGTCCTTCGGCGTGCGAGGGCCGGGGAGATTGGCCGACGCGAAGTCGGCGCGGAGGGCACCGGGGGTGAGCACGACCTTGGGCGCGGTGTCGGGGAAAAGGTCCACCAAGAGGCGTTCGGCGTAGCGGCTGACGACGCTGATGCGGTCGGCGCGATCGAAGAGGCGCCGGGCGCTGGCACGCATCAGCGGGCGCATGGCGAGCTTCAGGATCTCGGAGCCGTGAAGCGTGATAACCAGTTTGCCCGGGGGCAGGATGTCGAAGAACTGCAGCAGCGCCATCGACAGCAGCGGTCCCGGCTCGGGGACGTAGAGGGTCGCGTCTTCCCAATGCTCGCGGTGGCGCAGGAGGTGGCGCGCCGTGCGCCACTGATTGAGGAGGCTGTGGGATCCGTCGATGTTCAGGCGGTTGATCTGAAACGGCCAGGCGGGCTCGGTGGCTTTCGCGGGGAGCTTGGGCGCCCAGACCTCCACGGCATAGCCCAGACGGGAAACTGCCGCGGCCATCTCTGCCGTATAGACCGCGATGCCGCCGCGATGGGGGAAAAACTCGTGCGTCACGGTCACGAGGCGCGGCTGGATGGGTTCGGGCATGGGAGGGTTGGGTTTAGGCTGGGTGAGGGTGCCGCCGCCAGCGAATTATTAATAGCGGCTTTGACGGTCTTCGCTGTCGTAAGCGCTGCACCATCGGCCACCCGGCCCTAGGTTTTTAGGGTTTACACTCTCAGGCAGGTTCACCTAATTCTCCCCAAATGGCACAGGCAGTTAACAATCCTACGGGATTCCAGCTCAAACCGTTTACTCCCGAGGATGATGCAAATCTTCGTGAGGCCTTGAAACGTTGCTCCGCAGCGACCTACGAGGCGGCGGCGCAATTCCGCAAGACCGGTAACACCGAGCATCTGCCTGCCATCGTCCTCGGCATCATCGAGCGCTTCGTCGAGCCTGATCTTCGCGCCAAGCTGAAGGATGCCGACGACGACCTGCGCATCATCGAAGACCTCGGCATCGATTCGCTGACGATGATGGAAATCGTCATCCTCGTGGAAGATGTGCTGCAGATGTCCATCAACAACGAGGAGCTGCGCCACCTCCGCACGGTTGGCGACGTGAAGACCTTCATCGAGTGCAAGGTCCGCGGCCTGCCCCTGCCCAAGCCCACGAAGTTTCTCCCGATCGAGCAAATCGCTTCCGTGATGCCGATCCAGCCGCCGTTCCTCTTCCTGAGCGAAGCCTCGGTCAGTGCGCATGGCGCGAACGCCAAATACAAGATCAGCGGCCAGGAATTCTTTCTTCAGGGTCACTTCAAGGACAACCCCGTGCTGCCCGCCTCGATCATGCTCGAGGCGCTCGGTCAGCTCGGCGTGCTGTTCCTGCTCGAGGCCCAAATCGGCGAGGCCGGCAAGACGGTCGACCCGAAGATGATTTTCTTCACCTCCTGCGAAGGCGTCCGTTGCCATCGCGTTTGCCGTCCCGGTGACGTGCTCAGCCTCTCGATCAAGCCGAAGCGTCTGAAGCTCCCGCTCGCCACCTTCGAGGGCCAGATCCGCGTCGGCCAGGAGAAGGCCGCGATCGCCGAGGAAATCACGCTCACCTTCGCCTTTGCCGAGGAAACCGCCCAGCCCGCTGCCGTCGCGGCGCCGGCCGATGCGGTCGGCAAGCAAATCGAGAGCTCCGGTTCACAGCCCACGGCGGTCACCGCCTGAGCGCAGGAAGGCAGTGTAGGGTTTTGCACGGGCCTGTTGACCGGCCCGGCGAAACGCTCTTGAGTGTCCCGATTCTGTCGCCGACTCCCCCGTGGCGACGCTTTTGACCTCACTCATGCGCAAAGTCTACATTACCGGCGTCGGCTTCATCACGAGCATCGGCAACGACCTCGCCACCGTCACCGAAAGCCTGCGCGAGTTGCGCCACGGCATGGAAGTCTACCCGCCCTTCCAGAAGCCGGACATCCCGGTCAAGGTCGCCGCACCGATCAAGGACTTCCAAACCGACACCACCGACGCGGAAGACTGGAAATTCCCCGCCCGCTACAGCATCCGCCGCGAGTTGCTCCGCGGCATGGCACCGCACGGCGTCTACGCCTACTGCGCGATGCTGCAGGCCCTCGAGGACGCGAAACTTTCCGAGGCCGACTATTCGAACAACGACACCGGCCTCTACGCCGCGTCAGGCGGCTCGCCGTTTCTCCTGGGCTACTACCTCGAGCGGATGCGCAAAGTCGGCGTCATGCGCTGCCAGCCGCTGGGCATCGTCGCCTCGATCTCCGGCACGGTGAACTTCAACCTCGTGTCCCACTTCAAGATCAAGGGCGCATCCACGGGCTTCTCGTCTGCTTGCGCCTCGTCGGCTCACGCCCTCGGCTTCGCCTACGACGAGATCACGCTCGGCCGCCAGAAACGCATGTTCGTCGTCGGTGCGGAGGACGGCAATTACGAGAGCATCGTGCCCTTTGCGGGCATGCGCGCTCTCTCCGTCCAAACCGATCCGGCGCAGGCCTCGCGTCCCTTCGATGCGGCGCGCGACGGCTTCGTCGGCACCGGCGGCGCGACCGTCGTCGTGCTCGAGAGCGAAGAGGAAGTCGAACGGCGTGGCGCGAAGACTTATTGCGAAGTCGCCGGCTGGGGCCAGGCCTCCGACGGCCATAACGTCGCCATCTCGCACCCCGAGGGCACAGGCCTGCGCGTCGCGATCGAGAACGCTTTCAAATCCGCCGACATCACGCCCGACCAGGTCGACTACGTGAACGCCCACGCCACCTCCACGCCGATCGGCGACCTCTCCGAGGCCCGCGCGCTCAAGGCCATTTTCGGCAACGCCCCCACGCGCCCCGCCATCAGCAGCACGAAGGCCCTGACCGGACACGGCCTGTCACTCGCCGGTGCGATGGAAGCGGCCTTCTGCGCTGTCGCCATCCGCGACGGCTTCATGCCGGGTTCCGCGCACATCACGAAACTCGATCCGGCCTGCGAAGGTCTGAACATCATCCGCTCCACGCTGCCCAACCGGCCCAACGTCGTGCTCAGCAACAGCAGCGGTTTCGGCGGCGCCAACGTCGCCCTCGTCCTGAAGAGCGTCTGAGCCGCCCGATGTCTCGCTGCTCCACTTTGACTGCCATGGCGAGGTGTCGCGCCGCGACTCCGGAGCGATTCGTCTGACCTGATGAGCGCCGCTCCGCTTTCGTCGCGCTACCGCACCGCCTTCGTCACCGGTGCCAGCACCGGTCTCGGGCTGGCGTTTACGGAGATGTTGCTCGCGGAAGGCGTCGAAGTCTGGGGCACCGCGCGCGAGGTGAAACGCCTCGCGTCGCGCGAGCGCTTTCACGCCATCGCGCTCGAACTCGGCGACGGCGCCGCGGCCGAGGGCGTTTTTCTCGCGGCCGATCACGCCGCCGCCGGCTTCGACATCGTGATCAACAACGCCGGTTTCGGGGCCTTCGGCGGTTTCGCCGAGAGCGATTTCTCGCTTTGGCAACGCCAGATGGAAATCATGCTCGTGAACACCGCGCGCCTGTCGCACGCCGCGCTCCGCGGCATGCTCACCCGCCGCCGCGGCGTCCTCGTGAACATCTCCTCGCTCGCCGCCGAATTCCCGATGCCCTACCAAGCGACCTACAACGTCGTGAAGTCCGGCCTCAGCGCGTTGAACGAGAGTCTGATGTTCGAGACGGCCGGCACCGGCGTGGCCGTGATAGATTTCCGGCCGGGCGATTACCGCACCGATTTCGAGGGCGCGGTCGTGCGCCCCGCAAAACTCGCCGACGCCAGACAGGAACGCGTCTGGGCCGCGTTTCATCGTCTCATGGAAGGCGGCCCCGCGCCCGCGCACGCGGCCGATTCGCTCCGTCGCGCCTTGCGCCGTGGCCGCAGCGGCACGGTGCGGACCGGACGTTTCTTTCAGGCGGTCGTGAGCCCGTTCCTCGCCCGTTTTGGTTCGCTGTCGCTCCGCCGCACGATCATCGGCCAATATTTCGATATCTGACATGGCGCGCGTTCGCATCCTCATCCTCACTTCCTCGACCGGCGCCGGCCACGATGCGCGCGCCCAAGCCTTCGCCGAGTGGTGCTTCGAGCTCTACCGCCACGACGTCGATGTGCGCATCGAGCAGATGCTCGAGAAATCCTCCACGTTCTTCCGCTGGGGCGTCGAATTCTACAACTGGATCCAGAAAAAATCCCCGTGGATTCACAAGGCGTTCTTCCTTTTCGTTGAGCTGCTCAGTCTCGTGAACCGTCGTTCGGTTTCCTGGGGTCGGCGCTACTACGAGAAGGTCCTGCTGGACTACCGCCCGCACCTCATCTTCAGCGTCCACGACTGCCTCAATCGCGGCTACTTCCAGCTCGCGCGCAAAATGCTCGGCGCGGACAAGGTGCGCTGCGCGACCTATTGTGGCGAGTTCTCCGGCGGCTTCGGTTACAGCGTGAACTGGGTCGAGCCGACGGCCGATCTCTACATCTCGCGCACGCCGACCGCCAGCGACTACGCCGTGAAACTCGGCATGCCCCGCGAGCGCACTCGCGTGCGCGGCCACCTCATGCGCCCGCGCGCGCACGTCGAGGTGCTCCGGACCGCCAGCGCGAGGCGCGATTACCTCGTCGACACCCTCGAATTGCGGCCGGACCTCTTCACGGTCTTCCTCGCCACCGGCGGCAATGGCGCGAACAACCATCTCGAACTTCTCCCGCGCCTCCTGCCCCACGGCGATCGCGTCCAGGCCATCGTCATCTGCGGGCGCAATCGCGACGCCTACAACGACGTCCTGCACTGGCGCAACGAGCACCCGGAGCTCAATTGCTTCGTCGACGGTTTCTCCGAGGATGTGCACCTCCTGATGCAGGTGAGCGACGCGATCGTCACGCGCGGCGGCACCACGACGTGCGCCAAGGCGCTGCATTTCGAGTGCCCGATCATCTTCAACGCCTTCGGCGGCATCATGCCTCAGGAAGAGCTTACGGTGAAATTCTTCCGCAACGGTCACGGCGCGGAAATTATCCGCAATGCGGACGATTTCGCCGCGCTGATCGCTCGATGGCAGACCACGCCGGACGATTACCGCGCCCTCCGCGAGCGGTTCCTTTCCCTGCGCTACGACGAAGAGCCGACGACGGTGGTCACCGAACTCGTCGACTTGGCGCAGCAAGTGAGCGGCTCGCACCTGAAGGCCCGCGCGTTTCCTCCGCCGAAGGGGAAGTGATCAACTCCTTCTCCGGCGACGGCCGCGCGGCGCATCTTTTTTGTGTCCCTTCGGCGCGCTTCGTGGCTAGTTCATCGGCTGCTTGGCTTCCCGTCCGCTCAAAGTCGCGTTTCTCTTCACGACCTTTCCGAAAACCTCGGAGACCTTCCTGCAACGTGACGTCGCGGCGCTGATCGAGCATGGTGTCGACGTGCGCCTCTATTCGTTGTGGGGCGGCGGCGGCGAATTCCGCGGTCGAACGGTGCGCACGTTCAATCTCTGGAATCTCGTGCCGTTGCTTCTGCTCACGATTCCGTGGAACTGCCTGCGTCGTCCGCGCATCGTGCGCGATCTGTTCGAGGGCGTGATCATGCGTGCGCCGCCGGCGTGGCTGAATTTCTGGGAGAACATGCTCGGCGCAGGCTTCGCCGGGTGCTTCTACCGCGAGTTTCGGCGCGACCCGCCTGATCTCGTGCACGGCGCGTGGGCGGGCGCGCCGGCGACTGCGGGCTGGCTGCTTTGGCGCATCCTCGGCCTGCCGTTCAGCTGCGGCGCGCATGCCTACGATCTCTACGAGCACGGCGGCGACTGGTGGCTGTTCGAGAAACTGCGCTTGGCGCGCTTCGTGCAGACCTCGACCGACACCGGCCGCCAATACCTCGTCGAGCACGGCATCGCACCGGAAAAGATCTTCACCATCCGGCGCGGGCTCGCGGAGTTTCCGGAGTTCAAGCCGCTGCGCGCGGCGCGTCGACCGCTGCGTCTGCTCTGTATCGCGCGACTCGTGGAAAAGAAAGGGCTGCGCCGTCAGCTCCGCATCTACGCGACGTTGCGCGAGGCCGGTTTCGCCTTCGAGGCGCGGATTGCCGGCGATGGACCTTTGCGCGAGGAGCTGCGCGCGCTCGTGGATTCGCTGGGCCTGTCCGGGCAGGTGAAGTTCCTCGGTCAGCTGCCGCATGAGCGGATTTGGAACGAACTCGCCTGGGCCGACGTGCTGCTGCACACCGGTGTCGTTGCGCCCAGCGGCGATCGCGACGGATTGCCGAACGTCATTCCCGAGGCGATGGCGGCGGGCGTGTTGGTGGTGAGTTCGCCGGTCTCGGCCACGATCGAGGCGGTGCAGCAGGAACGCACCGGCTTGGTGTGCGACGTCGATCTGCCGCTCGCGTGGCAGGTGGCGCTCGAACGCCTCGCGAGCGACGATGCTCTCACGGAGCGCCTGCGGCGGCAGGCGCGCGCGTGGGTGGAGGAAAATTACGATGCGCGGAAGAACACCGCCCGCCTGCGCGAGCTTTTCCAGTCGGTCGCCCGGCGATGATCTACTTCGACGTCACCAAAATGCATGCCGCCCGGCAGAAGTCGGGGCTCACCCGCGTGAGTTCGCGCCTGCTCGCGGAGATGCGGAATGAGGTCGTGCCGGTGGCGTGGCGCAAGGGGCGTTTCGCCACGGTCGAGGCGCAGCCGCGCAGCGTGGCCTTTGCGGCGAACGATTGGCTGCTCACGGTCGAGCTATTCAGCGGTGCAGAGCGCCCGGGTTTTCGCGAATTCATCGCGTGGCCGCCGTGCCGGCTGGCGGCGGTGTTCCCGGACGCGATTCCGCTCACTCACCCGCACATCACCTGGCCGCACAGCGTGCAGCGTCATCCGGATTACATGAAGCTGCTCGCGGGCTTCGATCGCGTGTGGGGCATTTCGCGCGCGGTGGAGCGCGATCTGACCGGCTTCTGGACGTGGCAGGGCGTGACGGTGCGCGCGCGGACCGGGGCGGTGGAACTCGGTTCGGATTTCGACGGCTCGGCGCGCGCCACGGTGGCTCCGCCGGCGCCGCGGCGCGGCTCGTTTCTCTGTGTGGGCATCATCGAGCCGCGAAAGAACCAGACCTTTCTTCTCGATGTGGCCGAGGCGTTGTGGCGCGCGGGCGCGGATTTCGACCTGCATATCGTCGGGCGCGTGAATCCGCATTTCGGCGAGCCGATCGTGAAACGCATCAAGACCCTCGCGAAACACGAGCGACGCCTGCAGCTGCACGTCGCCGCGAACGACGCCAAGCTCCGCGAACTCTACGCGCAGGCGAGTGCCGTGGCGTTCCCCACGATCGCCGAAGGCTGCGGCCTGCCGGTCATCGAGGCACTGTGGCGCGGCGTGCCGTGCGTGTGCAGCGATTTGCCGGTGCTGCGCGAGAACGCCGATCACGGCGGCTGCGTCGTCGCGAAAACGAACGATCATGCCGATTGGGCGGCGAAGCTTGGCGCTCTGGTGAGCGATGCGTCGTTGCAACAACGCCTGCGGGCCGAGGCGATCGCGCGTCCGCTGCCGACATGGAAGCAGACGGCAGAAAGCTTGCTGAACGGATTGCGCTGAGCGGAGTCGCTCAGAGCTGCTTCACGGCGTAGGCCATCGCGGCATGGATCTTCTCGAGATCCTCGTCGCTGTGCAGCGCGGAGACGGCGGTGCGGATCAGATCCTTGCCGGGAGGCACGGCGGGCGCGATGGACATGACGGTGAAGACGCCCTTCTCGAGGAGCGCCTGCCAGAAGCGGTAAACGAGCTCCTTCGAGCCGAGCACGATCGGCACGGCGGGGGTCTCGCTGTCCCAGGTGTCGAGGCCGAGGTTCTTGAGCATTTCGCGGTAACGCTTGGTGTTCCGCCACAGGCGTTCGAGGTGCTGCGGCTCGCTCTGCATGATGTCGAGCGAGGCGGACGCGGTGAAGGCCATGCTCGGGCTGATCGCGGCGCTGAAGAGCGTTTGCTTCGAGTTCGTGCGCAGATACTCGATGAGGTCCTTGCCGCCGGCGAGATAGCCGCCGGTGCTCGCGAGCGACTTGGACATCGAGCCGCAAATGATGTCGACCTTGTCGTTCAACTTGAAGTGGTCGACCGTGCCGCGGCCCTGGCGACCGAGCACGCCGAAGCCGTGGGCGTCGTCGAGCACCGTGAAACAGCCCGCCTCTTCGCCGAGCTGAGCGATCTCGGGCAGGCGGCAGATATGGCCTTCCATCGAGTAGACGCCCTCGACGACGAGCATTTTCGGCGTGTTGAAGGGAATGCTCTTCAGCACCTGGCGCAGATCCTCGGGGTTGTTGTGGCTGAAGCGCTCGACGGCCGCCATGGAGAGGCGCACGCCGTCCCAAAGGCAGGAGTGGATGTTCTTATCGGCGACGATCGTGTCGCCCTTTTGCGCAAAGGTCGCGACGGCGGAGCAGCACGAGACGTAGCCCGCGACACTGATGTGGCAGGCTTCGCGACCGAGGAACGCGGCAAGCTTTTCCTCGAGCTCGATGTGGTAGCCGCGCGAGCCGTTGGAGATGCGCGCGCCGGTGGTGCTGGTGCCCCACTTCTTCGCGGCGAGGCCAGCGGCTTCGATGACCTTGGGGTGGAACGACAATCCGAGGTAGTCGTTGCTCGAGAGCATGACCATGTCCCGCCCCTGCAGCCGAACATGCGTGCCCTGCTGCGCTTCCATCGCGTGGTAGTAGGGCTTGTATTTCAGGCGCATCTTCGTCGCGTAGTCGTCCTTCGCGCGCTCGATGATCGCCTTTTTGGTCTTGGTGAAGAGGGAAAGGGCCATGGATATCCGCCGCTGACTACGCGGCGAAAGGCAGGGGTTGGCAACCGCAAAGGCCGAACGTCAGTCCCGGCGCGGCAGCGAATCCATCCACGCCACCAATTCGCCGGCGTAGTCGCTCCACGAGCGGAATTTGCGCGCCCGCGCCTGCATGGCGAGATCCTTGGCAAGCGAGGCATCGAGCAGCAACTGGTGCATCGCGGACGCGAGGTTGGCGGCGTTCGTCGCTTCAAGCGTCAGCGCGCCGCCACCACGCGCCGCCTCGCCGAGCGCGCCGTGTCCCGAGCAGATGCAGGGGCGGCCGTGTTGCAGGCTTTCCAGCACGGGCAGGCCGAAGCCTTCGATCAACGACGGGTAAACCGTGAACGCGCAACGCGCGTAGGCTGCATGGAGTTTCTCGTCCGAAACCGGACCGTGATGGACGATCTTGCGGCCGCTCTCCCGCAGCGCCGCGATGCGCGCGAGCGCCGGCGCGGCCGTGTCGGCGCGGGCGAGGCCGATCAGCTCGAGCTCGAAATCGCGGCCTTCGCGCCAGAGCGTCTCGGCGGCTTCGAGGAGCGCGAGGTGGTTCTTGCGGCCCTCGATCGTGCTCACGCAGAGCACGCGCGGTGGGCCGTCGCGGGCGGCGCCGAGTGCGCTTGCGGGCACGGGATCGACACCGTTCGGGATCGCGCAAACCGGCGGCGTGCGGCGAACGTCCGCCCAGCGCCAGAAGTCGCGCAGGCTCGCCGCGGAGTCCTCGGAGACCGCCGCGACGCCGTCGAATTGCGCGAGTTCGACGAGGTAGCCGGGCAATCGCGCGACGGTGGCGGGCGGGGTGAGCTCCGGAAATTTCAGGCCGATGGCATCGTGAAAAACGGCCACGCGCGGGCCGCGCACCTGCGCGCGCAGTCCGGGCAGTTCGCCGGCGACTTTCACCGAGAAGAGTTCGGGCACCACGAGACCCTGCGCCGCGGGCAACGCGCCACGCCGGCCGAGCAGGCGTCGCGCGCGGCCGGCCAGTTTCTGGGCGAGCGTCCACTTCGCGCCGCGCGAGCCGCTGCCGCCGCCGTGGTCGCGCAAGGTCGCGAGCTCCTCCGCGGTGAGGCCGCGCCACGCGTGCTCGTGCGGATCGAAGCAGATCGGCGCCGCGCGGCCGCGTTTCTCCAGTTCGCGGAACAGCGAGCGCACCACGCGCTGGATGCCCGTCTGCGCGCGGGTGTGGCTGGTGTGAGTGGCGTCGAGGAGGATCACGGGGTCAGGGCGTGAGCTGCCAGATCGTGGTCAGCCCGCGGTGGGCGACCGGCTGCCAGTTGCCGGGCGCGAGGCGTTGAAAGCGATCCTTGTCCTCGAAGGAGAGCAGCGCGGCGAAGATCGGACGGTTGGCCAGTCGGGCGCCGTCGCGCAGTCGCGGCCAGGCGTCATCCATGGTGTCCCAGCGCACAATGCAGTAGTGCGTGGAAAAATAGAGCGCGCCACTGCCTTCGAGGCAGAGCACGACGCCGTTGGGCGGCACGGTGGCTGCGACGGTGGCGCAGAGCTCCGTGAAGTTCCCGCCGGCGGCGCCGATTCCGGCGATATCCAGCTCGCTCCAGTATCGCGGTGCCGGCACCAGCACAAGCAGCGCGGTCGCAAGCCACAGGCTCGCGCGCACGGCGCGATGGGTGATGTGCGCGGCGATGGCTTCGCCGCCCGCGAGGGCAAGCAGGATCAGCGAGGGAAATGCGGGCAGCAGGAAGCGCAGATACCACCACTCGCGGTGGGTGAAATAGTAGAAGGAGTAGAAGCCGGCGATGAGGAGCACCCAGAGTGCGTGGGCGGCCAGCGTCCGGCCGAAGCGGCGAGTGTTGAAGGGGGCCGCAAGCGCGCACAAGAACAGCGGCGACAGCGCGACGGGCAACCAGCGGAGGTAGTGCCCCAGACTGGCGGACAGCCATTGCCGTGAGAGGTATTCCCCGATGTTGCCGTAGCCTGTGGTCAGCACGCTGCCGAAGGAAAAGTAGTTCAATGCGCCGAATCCGAGTGCGGCGGGGAGCGTTCCGGCGGCGAACCAAATCCATCGTCCGCTCGGGCGTCCCAAGACCAGGGCCAGCGGCGCCGCGAGCAGGGCGTTGGTCGGGCGGAGCAGGACGGCCATTCCGAACGCCAGGCCGCAGGCGGCGGCGGAGCGTCGGCCGTCGCGCGAGGCCAGCCACAAGGCGAGCGAGCACCACACAAGCGCGGGCAGATCCGACATCGCTTGCACGGCGTAGGCGAGGTAGAGCGGCGAGCTGCCGAGCACCAGCACGCCGAGCCACGCCCAAGGGGTCGACAGTCCTGTTTGGCGAACCAAGGCGTAGGCGATGGCAAGACCGGCGCCGGCGTGGAGCGCCATGACGAGCAACGGGCCGGCCGACCATCCACAGAGGCTGGCGATGGCGAACAGAAGTGACAGTCCCGGCGGGTAGGTCGGCGTGATGTGTCCGGCAACAGTGTCGGGCACGAAGCCCAGCGGACAATAGACGAACGGCGGCAGCGTCGCCATCGGGAGTCCTTCGATGGTGCGCGGGAGAGCGTGGGACTGAGCGTGCAGGAGCGTGCGGGCCAGGTTGAAGTAACCGGACGCGTCAGCCCCGGCCGGCGCGATGGTGGCGTGTCGTGCGACGAAGATCCCGAATCCGGCGAGGACCAGGCCGAGCAAGGCCAGCTCGGTCAGGCGGAGCCGCGGACGCGCGGCCGAGTTGGCGCGGATGGAGGGAGGGCGCATCAACCGGGGAGTTTTCTTCCGGCGCTGGCGGGCTCAAACACAATTCTCTCTCCGTCTACCAGACTTCGCGGAACTTCAGGGAGTAAATGCCCCAACCGAGGATACGCGGATCGTCGGAGGTGCCCATTTCGCGCGGCGACTCGGCGGCGGGAAACTCGAAGACGATGGTGACGATCGGCTCGCGATTCCATACGCGTGCGGGAACGACGGCGCGGACGGTTTCCTGTTTCTCCAGTTGGAATTCGCCGACGGGCTCGCCGTTGACGGACAGGCGCATCGGCTGCACCGCCCGTTTCGGCGATTGATAGGGCCGCGCCTCGATGGCGATTTCGACGTCGCCGTTGGCGGGTTGGGCCGAGCGGAACTGGAAGGCGGCGCGAGGGAGGTTGGTCCAGGTGAAGCCCTCGTCGGGCGACGCGAAGCCGAACAGGGAGAATTGATCGAAGTTCCCCGTCGCCCGGCAGCTGATCAGGTCGCCGGTTGGATTGATCGAGCCGGGTTCGAAGAATACGCGCAGCCCGCGTCCGAGTTTCACGCTCGGTCCGGTGAGGTCGTGATGCGAGAACCGCCAGATCGAGTAACGCCCGAGAGTCCCGATGTCGGTTGTCGGCAGCGTGCGATAGGGGCCGAACATGAAGCCCCACGATTCGTCGACGCGGTAGCTGCCGCCCATGCGTTTCAGTGCGAGCGCGGTGCGGGCGACGTCGCCCCAGTCGTCGTGGTTGAAGACGAGAAATTTGGGGGCGTTCGGCTGCGGATCGGCTTCGAGTGCGGCGGCGGTGGCGTCGCGCCAGGCCGTGCTGGCGTTGTTTGTGGACGGTGGCGGAGCGGCCAGTTGGGAGTAGGCGAGGACGCCCGAGGCGCAGAGCAGGGCTCCGCCGAGGAGCGCACCGCGCGCCGGCAACAACTCGGCCAGAAGGATCGCCGCGAGCAGGGCGAGCGCGTAGAGGATGGAAAAGTAGAAATAGCCGTTGAAGGCGAACATGTCGCCGTTCTGGGCGCGCCCCCAGAGCACGACGGCGAAAACAGCCACTGCCGCGACTTGGCCCAGAGCGACGGCAAATCTCTCGCCTTCCGTGCGGACTTTTTTGCGTGCGATTTGCCGCATCCGCCAAGTCGTGAAGCCCAGCACGAGCGCCCAGATGGCGTAGGCCAGCGCGGCCGATCGCATGAAGCTGAAGTCGATGGAGCGCCCGGTCAGGTAATGTTCCTGGCGGTGCTCGTAGCCCAGGAAACTGAGGAAATAGACGATGGATTCGACGAAGGTGCGGTGCGGCTTCTCCGCGAGCAGGAATCGCAGGATCGTGGCCAGGTTGCTGCGAGAGCCATAGCTCAGGTCGATGACGAGCGGCACGGCGAAGGCGACGATGCCGGCCGCGGCGATCCCGTGCGGCCAGGGCGCAACCTGCCACGGTTTGCGCAGATCGCCGGCCTGTTTTCGTTGCCGCCACATGAGGGCGTAGCTTGCGGCAAACACTAGGCCGACAATCAACGGCTGCGCCACATGGCCGTGGACGAGCAGGCAGCCGGTGAGCACCAGGATGGGGAGATCCTCGACTCTCCCGGCGGCGACCGATGCCGCCGCCACCAGGAGGCAGAGCATGGGCATCAAGAGGGCGTGCGGCGGCCAGATGCTGGTGAACGCGTCGCCGGCGAGGCCGTAGTGGACGCCCGCGAGCGCGAGGGCGAGCGGCACCAGCCACGGCGAACGGACCCAGCGTGCGGCGAGCGTAAGGGCGAGCGCGAAGAAGAAAGTCTGGAGAATCGTGCCCGCGATCGCGTGCGCGTTATGCGGGGAGGGCACGACCTGCAGCCAGTCGTAGAGAATGTATTCACCGGCGGCGTAGACGTAGAAAAACGCAGGTCCCGGGTGGTTGAACTGGAATCGGGAATAGTTGCCGTAGATCTCGTTGAGGTGCTTGGCGCGTTCGATCTGCAGGGCATTGACGGCGAAATCCCCGTCTTCGTGCCATGCGGTCCGGAAAAGGAAGGCATGGTTGACCACGACCAGCACCAGCAGAGTGCCGATGAAAATGGAGCGGAGCGGTGAAGCGAAAACCCGATGCACGATAGCGAAACTCGCCATCAAGAAGAACAGGTGCGGCAAGGCGAGACGATTCCCCGCCCGGGAGTGATCTCAGCGAAGCTTCAGCTCGTAGAGGGTCTGACCGGCCCAGGGCGTGTCGAACTTACCGGCCTCGGTGGCGGAAAACCGGGTGAGCAGTTCACGGACTTCGGGATGGTCGACATGCCATGGCTCGGGAAGCACGAACACGCGCCGGCCGTGCCGCAGCGCCTCGTCGACGAGCTCGGAGGCGGCGGGATCGATGCAGACGAACGGCACGAGCGACGAATAAAGGTAGAAGCTGCTCGCGTGCTCCAGGGTGCCGATGAGGCTGCCTTCCGGCACCGTGGCGCAGACCTTCTCCACCAACAGGTGGTTGGGCAGACCGGTATCGCGGCGCCAGATTTCCGGCCGGTTGCGCGCATCGCGCAGATAGGCGAACGGCAAGACGGCGATCAGCAGGAGGGGAAGCACTGCCACCCATCGGGCATGAGGGAATGTCTTCCCCATCCATTGCCGGGCCCATTCGCAGCCATCGCCGGCCAGCAGAAAAAGACCGGCCATCCCAGGCAGAATGAATCGCGCCCACCACCAACGATCGGCGCCGCCACCGGCCCAGAACGAGTAGAACCCGACAAAGGTCAGCCACCACGCGAGGAGGAAGAAGCGTTCGCGGCTGGGCCGCACGAAGGCCAGTGCGGCGAACCCGATCACGATCGGGGTGAGGAGTTCCCATGTGGTGCGCAGGAAGAACGCGAAGAATTCCGGAAAGATGCGCGCCTCCATTCCGACCATGATGTTGCCGTAGCCTGTGCGCCAGGGGCGGCCGTAGAGCAGCGTATTGTAGACCGCGTAGATCGCGCACGGCACGATGAAATGGAGCAGGAAGCGCACACTGGTCCGGTCGCGTGGCAGCACGAGCAGCAGAGGCACGAAGAAAAGGACATTCGTCGGCCGCACGGCGAAGCTGAAACTGAAGATCCACGCTGCGAGACCGAGCCGCCCTTGTTGCCAGGCCAACAAGCCGCCCATCAGCGTCGTCGCCGCCACGAGGTCGCTCATCAACATCGTGCTCCCGTAAACGGTGAGCGGCATGAGCGCCCACGCCGCGGTGAGGAGCAGTGCCACAGCCTCGCTGGTGCGCCGACGCAGGAGCCGCAAGAGCAACGCGCACGAGAGCACCCCGATCGCCGGCGTGACCCACAACGGCGCCCGCACGAGGTGGCCGAGCGCCAGCAGCAATGGGAATCCGGGCGGATAGGACGGCGTGGGCACCCCCTGCTCACGAACCAGAAACCCCCACGGTGTTAGCGGACTCTTGTGCACGCTCTCGAAGTGCAGCGGCAGCGTGATCCGGCCCTCGCTGATCACTTTGCCCAGTTCGTAATAGCCGAACGAGTCCACGCCCCAGATGTAGCGCTGCCGGCACGACCCGTAGACGAGGAACAGGGCGAAAGCGGCAAACATCAGCAGCCCGCCGCGGTGGCGCTGCAGCCACGCGCGCCAAGCCCACCGGGATTCAGGTGAATCAGGAGCGGCAGCGGAAGGATGCGCAGGAGCGGGCATGGGAGCGAATTATGTGGGTGCGGCAGGAAGTGAAGTAAACCGCTTTTGCGCGCACCTGCCGCCCGTCCTCGCGGACGTCGTCTCACTGCGACGCGTGCACGAATCGCAGTTGGGTGAGGGGAAAGAGTGATGACGACGTCCGCGCCGGAACGGCGGGTCTGAACTCGAATTCGAGGACTTGTTCGCCGTCGGCCAGCAGAGGTAACACCGCCCTCCAGCCGGAGTCGTCGCCGCGCAGCTCCACGGACGGCGAACCTATCGCCTGTGCGACCCACACACCCGCAGCAGTCTCGCCCACCGGCGGGGCGATTGCGATCGCGAGGCACGCGGTGCGCGATGCGAGCACTCGGAGCGTAAAGTGCGGGGCGACGGTTTGCGGCACGCCTTGCTGCGGCGCGACACCTTCCGTGCCGAGCATGCGGTCCGCACCGCTGAGCAAGGCGAATTCGCGGCCGACGGCCAGTCGCGGGGCGTCGGGCACGACAGTCTCCGCCCACTCCCGACTGACCAGCACGGCGTCGCGCGCGTGCGCCGTGGTTTCCACCGCCACCTGGTCGCGCAGATAGCCAGTATTCTCCGTCCCGCCGCGCGCAGCGAAACGGAACGGCTGCGTCCGCAAGAAATACGCGCTCCACATGCCGTAGAAGAACGGTTGGCGAAATGTCGCGGCATCGATCGTGACGGTTGCTCCGGGAGGGAGTGCGGTCGAGCGGCCGAGATTGGCCCAGTCGGCATGGAGCGACTTGCGCCCGCTCCATTTCAGCAGGTCGAGTTGCACAACGGTCAGCGTAAATCCGAAGAAGGCCGCGAGCGCGCCGGTCGTCAGCGTTGCCTGCCAGCGGGGCGCGCGTCTCCGGCTGACCACCGCGGCCAAGCCGACCGGAAAGACGGCGGCGAGGAAGACGCCGGAAAATTGGGCGGTCTTTTGCCAACCATAAACGAAGCCGGTCGCGAGAGTGTAGACGGAGAGAATGCCGGCGCCGGCCAGCAGGCTCGCCAGTCCGTAGCGGTCGCGCGCGCGCCGCCATGTGGCGAAGGCACCGAGCGCGATGAGCAGCGTGGCCACGACACCAAGGGGGACGCCGAGCTCATGCCCTGTCTTGGTGGAAAGCGTGACCAGTGCCGGGAGAAATCCGCCGGGACCGGCGGCGGTGACGATATTCGCCCAATTGGATTCGAACCGCGCGATCTGTAGCGAGCGGATGAAGGCGTTGCCCGCGCGGACGGTGAGGAGGGGATTGGCGAGCAGCGCCGCCAGAAAGCCGGCCGCCAGCCAGGTCAGCGTGCGCCGGACGAGCGCAACGGAAGAGATCTTTCGCACTGCGAGCAGCACGCAAGGCAACGCGATGAACGGCGCGATTTCGGGGTAGGCGACGATCACGGCGTGCCAGGCGAATGCGAAGATCGCGACGGCGGCGATGGGTTTCTGCGTCCCGGCCGCGACGGCACGTCGGGTCCACTCGGTTGCGAGCGCCGCCGTCGCACCCGCGAGCACGCCAAGCAGGTTCGGCAGATTCGCGTTGTGATGGTAGAAGGCGAACAGCGGCTGAAAAAGCGCCAGCGCGACCAGCGCGCCCCAGCCCAGCTGGTCGGCGATGAAGGTGCGCACGATGCCGTAGACGGCCGCCACCCAGGCAAAAAACAAAGCGGCGCTGGCCCACAGATAAATGCCCAGCGGCCTGGTGTGTGCGAATCCGGCGACGGTCGCCAGATAGCCTTCCGCGCCGAACCGACCCCATGACGGGAACCAGCCGGCGATCGCGCCCGCGAATGTCGCTGCGCCGCTGGCGGGCGGCGTGCCCGTCGTCGCGATGCTCGCGTGTTCGCGGACGAAGTCGGCACCAAGAATCCAAAAGAAAGCGTCGTGATTGGATGTGCCATCGGCGTAGACCAAGCTGGCATCTCGCCAAGCCGGCCAAAGCAGCAGTGCGAGAAACGCGATGAGTCCGGCCCCAAACGAAAGGCCGGCCGGGTTGGCGAATACCGCGCGCCCATCCGCGAAGAGGCCGGTGCGCGTCGGCCGATGCAGCAAGGTCGGCAGCGCGGGGACTAGGAGCAAGCCGAGGGGCCAGCCCGACAGCGGAGCGAGGAGATTCAGCGTGCCCGCCTCCCACAGCGTGATGGTCAGACCGGCGAGCGTCGCGGTGGCAAGGCGCAGTCCGGCCGACGGCAGCTCGAGCCGGCGCGCCAGCCACGCGCCCTGAAGCGCAAAGGCGAAGGGAACGCCTGTCAGGATCAAGACCGCGGTGAGCCAAGGCATGGTCAGTGGCATCCTACTGTGGGCTCCGGCCGCACACCGGGCTGAGTCTCAGATGGGAATGCGAGCGCACGGATTCAGGTCAACGATGCCGCCATGAGAACGGCTGGCAAGGGCGGTGTCGGCACTCCGGACCAGAATTTTGTGGCGCCGCGCGAGCGCTTCCCGTGAAGCTCGGCCCGTGCACGCCGAAGAATATCGCAAGATGGCCGACGTCGAGGACGTCATGTGGTATTACCGCGCGTTGCATCGCAATGTCGCGACGGCGCTGCGGGGCGTCGCGCCGGCCGGCGCGGCGATCCTGGATGCGGGGTGCGGGACCGGCGGGTTGTTGCGGGCCTTGCGCCGGGAGGAGCGCGGCTGGCGGCTGGCGGGCGTCGATCTCTCCCCGCTGGCGTGCGAGCTGACGCGCGAGCGGACGGGGGCGCTCGTGTTGGAAGGCTCGGTCGAGCAGATGCCCTTCGGTGCGGATTCCTACGAGGCGATCGTATCGTGCGACGTGTTGTGCCAAGTGGTGGAGCCGGCGCGCGCGCTGGGCGAATTCCGTCGCGTGCTCAAGCCCGGCGGCGTGCTGGTGCTGACGCTGCCGGCGTTTCCGTGGATGTATTCGTATCATGATCGGCAGGTGGGGAATTTGCGGCGCTACACGCGGGGCGGGTTGGCGGATTTGCTGCGCGCCGCGGGATGGCGGCCGCTGGCGATGACGTATTGGAACATGCTGCCGTTCCCGCTGGCGGTGTTGCGGCGCAAGGTGTTCCCGGCGCGCGAGGGGGAGAGCGACGTGCATTTGTTTTCGCCGTCGGTGGAGGGTGGGTTCGATGCGATGATGCGGCTGGAGCACCGCTGGATCGCCCGCGGTCACGCGCTCCCGTTCGGGAGTTCGTTGCTGGCGGTGGCACGGGCGGAGCCGGGCTGAGGCGGCCGGCGCGGGGCGTTGACAGGGCGCGGATGGCGTGGTGATTTCGCGTTCGCCTATGTCGACCCCGGACCAGCCGGCACTCAGCTTCGTCATCCCGCTCTATTACAGTGCCGAGACCATCCGCCCACTGGTGAAGGAGATCGAGGCGCTCGCGATCGTGGGCGGGCACGAGATCGTGCTGGTGAACGACGGCAGTCGCGACGCGACGGCGGCGGTCTGCCGCGAACTCATGCGCGAGGCGCGCGTGCCGATCGCGTTCGTGAATCACGCGCGGAATTTCGGCGAGCACAACGCCGTGCTCACGGGCTACCGCCACGCGCGCGGACTCCATGTGGTCAATCTCGACGACGACGGACAGAATCCGCCGGCGGAGGCGGTGCGGCTCTGGGAGAAAGCGCGCGCGGACGGGCTCGATGTGGTCTACGGCCACTACGCGCAGAAGGAGCATTCGCCGTTTCGCAATTTCGGCAGCTGGTTCACGAATCGCGTGACCGACTACGTGCTCGATAAGCCGAAGGGATTTTATCTCTCGAGTTTCCGCTGCGTGAGCGCGTTCGCGGCGAAGGAGGTCGCGGCGCACGACGGGCCATTTCCGTATATCGACGGGCTGCTGCTGCAGGTGACGCAGAGCATCGGCTCGGTCGAGGTGCAGCACCGCACGCGGCAGGCGGGACGGAGCGGCTACACGCTGCGACGGCTGCTGCGGCTGTGGGCGAGCACGTTCGTGAATTTTTCCGTGATGCCGCTGCGCATCGCGACGCTGCTCGGGCTGATCATGGCCGCGGGCGGACTCGCGGGACTCGCGATCGTGTTCTATCTGCGTTTTGCGAATCACGGCCCCGAGTATGGCTGGGGTTCGCTGATGGGGGCGCTGCTGGTGTTTTCCGGCACACAGCTGGTGATGCTCGGCCTGATCGGCGAATACATCGGCCGGATGTTCCTGACGGTGAATCGGCGGCCGCAGTCGGTGGTGCGCTCGGTCGAGCGCGGCGGCGTTTGACGGCCGGTCACTCCGGCCAGAGCGAGAACGCCGCGAGCCTGCGCCGGTAGCGTGCGCCGATCACGGCCGGTGCGAAGCGCTGCTTGATCCGCTCGCGCGCGGCCTCGCCGAGATGGCGGGCAAAGGCGGGGTCTTCCACGAGTCGGCGCATCCAATCCGCGGCGTGGGCGACGTCGGGCTCGGCCCAGATCTGGCCCTGAGTGTAGGGACCGTGTGTTTCCTGCAGCTCGACCAATTGATAGCGCACGGGACAGCCGCAGGTCTCGTCGACGAACTCCGCGGTCGCCGACCAATTCGTGGAGACCACGGGTTTCCCGAGCAGCATGCATTCCGCGACGTTGAGGCCGAAGCCTTCCGAGCGGTGCAACGAGACGAACGCATCGCAGGTCGATTGGAGCAGATGGACGTCAGCGCGGGAGAGGGTCTCGGCGATGAGCGTGGCGTGCTGCAGCCCGCGCAGCGCGGTCTCGAGGCGCGCGAAGGCTTCGGGATGGCGCTCGCGATTCTGGGTCTTGATCACGAGGCCGACGCCGGACTCGGCGGGGAACGCGCGGCGATAGGCTTCGATCGCGGCGAGCGGATTCTTGCGTTCCTGGTAGGAGTTCAGGTCGTAGACGAAAAGAAACAGGAAGCGGTCGCGCGGCAGGCCGAAGCGCTGGTGTCCATCGCCGGCGACCGGCGGGATCTCGATCGCGTGCGGCATCACGTGGACCGGCAGCGGCACTTTGGGAGCGATGGCGGCGCGGACGAATTCCGACGGGCACCAGATTTCGTCGAAGAAGGCGCATTGGCGCACCCAGGCGTCGGGGAACTCCGGCAGCTCCCAGGCCCAATAGGCGATGTTGTAGCGGTCGCGCCGCAGCTCGGGGCCGTGATGGTGATCGATCTGATCGGAGACCGGCGGATCGACGTGGAAAATGTTCACGTCGTGCTGCGGCTGCTCGCGCAGGCGGGCGGTGAAGGTGTCGTCGTCCGGTGGGTTGAGGCAGTTGAGGCGGAGGTCGACGAGCGTCGCCGGCAGGCCGGCGGCGTCGCAGGCGCGCGCCATGCAGCGCGCGGATTCCCCGACACCGAGCGTGGCGCGGAACCAGCCGACGATGTTGACGCCGGTGGGTTGCGGCCGGTGGCGAAGCTGCGGTGCGAGCGCGGGATCGCGTTGGAAGTCGAACACGATCTCGTCGTCGGCGACGATGCGGCTCAGGCGCAGGCGGCGGTTGAGCTGCTGGCGGCGATAGCGGCCGACGGGCCAGTATTCCCGCAGACCGACGATGCGTCCGAACCACGCGAGGAAATTCGTCCAGCCGACGCCGATCAGCTCGATCTCGACGCGGGTCGGCTCGTGCGGGTGCACGAACGGGGCGTCGACGCCCAGGTTGAAATTGCCGAGCGGCAGGTCGCGAAATTCGACCCGTTGCGTGCCGTTGATGATGACGCGCAGGCCGAGCGGGCGCGCGAGGTTCGGCCGATGCGGCGGCGCTTCGAGCAGAAAACCGCTGAGGAAGAAGTTGCTCGTGGGGAATCCGGCGGGCAGGTCGATTCTGGCGCGGTCGCGCAGCCACACGGTCGCGGTTTCGGTTTGGTCGCGGAAGAGACGATCCGTCCGGTAGGCCTTCGAGCCGCGCGGCGCGCGGGCGGCTCCGGCGGGCTGATCGAAGAGGCGTTTCCAGCGCATCTCCTCGCGATAGAGCGCGCTTTCCAGCACGGCGCGCGCGAACGCGGGCGGCTGCGCCGCGAGCCCGAGTTGAAACGGCAGGAGCGCGAGGGCATGGAGGCCGTCGCTCGTCCAGGGGCGCGCGAGGTGGGCGGCGATCTGCGCGGCGGCCCACGAGTGCGCGCCGAATTGAACCAGCTCGTCGCGCCAGCGTTGGGCGAGGAGCCGGCTGTTGCGCTCGTCGCGGAGATTCGTCGGGCCGCGCGAGGCGCTGACGTGGTGGCGGATGACGCTGCGCGTGGCGACGTAGGTGAGGCGGCCGCGGCGGCGGAGGCGGAAGCACAGGTCGACATCTTCGCCGCCGTTCACGAATGCGGTGTCGAATCCGCCCGACTCGAGAAACAGCGAGCGCGCCACGAGGCAGCAGGCGGCGGTGACGGCGGGGACCTCACGCACGGCACGGCGTTGCGCGGCCGCGAGGGTGGCGGGCCTTTCGTGAGCGATCTTGCCGCTGGGGAGAACCGCGATGCCGGCGTGGTCGAGCGAGCCGTCGTCGACGCGCAGCTGGATGTTGCCGACGACGCCGGCGCGCGCGGACTCGCGGGCGGCGAACAGCGGCACGAACCAGCCGGGCAACAGGACGAGGTCGTTGTTGAGAAAAACGAGCCATTCGCCGCGCGCGGCCTCCGCGCCGCGGTTGCAGGTGCCGGCGAAGCCGAGATTGCGTTCGTTGCGGAGTGCGCGGCAGGGGGATTCGAGCGTCGCGAGCCACGCGGGTGTGCCGTCGGTCGATTGGTCGTCGACGAAAATGATCTCGTGCTCCAGGTCCGCCGGCAGCGTCGCCTGCAGTGTGCGCAAGCACTCCTGCGTGAGCGGCAGGGCGTTGTGGAGCGGAATGACGAACGAGACCTTCATCGCGAAGGCTCCATGCAGAACGAATCTTGGACGCGGGCGCAACGGCGCACGTGGCGGGCGCGGGGACGGGGAAAAGCAGTCATTTCAGTTCGACCGACAGATTCTCCAGCGCGAAGCCGAGTCGTCGCCGGTCGTTGCGGCCGGGGACGAACGTTTTGCCGTCGAGTTTCCACGTGAGCCGATTGAGTTCCGGGGTGAGGACGAGGTCGACGGACTGAGGCTTGTTGCTGACGTCGGCGAATGCGCCTTCCCACAACGTGCGGCCGCCGGAGTGGAGCTGGAGCCTCGCCGGGGGGCGACCGATGGGCACAAAAGTCACGCGCACTTTTTGGCGGGCGACGTCGGTGTTCCAGAGTCCGAGGATCGCGCGTTGCGAAGCCCAGCGCCAGGCGCGGTCGCCCTCGCGTTCGGGCGGATACCAGCCGTCGACCGCGAGCGCGCGCACGGGCGGATCGTCGGTCTCCGTGACGCCCCAGGGTTCGTAGAAGAACGGCATCGTCGGGTCGGGCAAGGTCGGTCGTGGGACCGGTCGCAGGCGGAAAATATTGACCGGCAAACCGGCGGGGACGGCGATTTCGGGCAGCTTTGCCATCTGTAGTTCACGCACCAAGGCGACGGCTTCGTCGGCGAATCCCCGCCGATCGATCCAGAGTGCGGCGAAGCCGGTTTGTTGGAGTTCGCCGACCATTTTCCGCGGCGGCAGATGGGCGATGCTGCGTTCCCAGCGCAGCGCGGCGGCGGAGCCGAGGTGGCCGTAGGAAAAATGGAGCTCGGTCGAGAACAGGAACGGCAGGAAATGCTCGTAGTCGGGCAGTGCGGCGATGCGCCCGGCTTCGGGGAACGGCGCGACGGGCAGCTGGAAGATCATCGCCCCGCGTGGCAACTCGGCCTCGAGCCGCGCCATGAGCTCCTGCTGGGCGTCCAGGCGCGCGACGTTGGCTTGGCGTGCCGTCCGGGCGGAGAGCGAGGGGGTTTGTTCCCAGATCATGAAACCGGCGAGAATCGACGCCGCGGCGACGCTGAGCCCGCGCGGCCAGCGGTGCGTGAGGCGGCTTGCGATCGCGGCGAGAAAGAACGCCACCCACACTGCGGCGAAGATCGCGATGCGCGTGCTCGCGCGAAAGACGTCGAGGCCGGCGTGCCCGAGCCAGGAATTCACGCCGTAGGGGAGGCCGAACGCGACGATCCAGAGCAATCCACCGAGCGCCGCCTGCCGAAGTGGAAATCGCCGGGCGCGGTGCAGGGAAAGGAGGACGAGTCCGACGAGCCCCGCGCCGCCGAGCACGCCGAGGTAGGCATAGAAAAATTCGCCGGCCGACGAATTGGCCTGATAGGCGCGCCCGAGCGCGGCCAGCGCGGAGAGCCGGTGATCGGCCGGTGGCACGAACCATTCCAGCGGGCGTAGCGCGTAGCGTTGAAAGTCGCTGGGGTCGCGCGCGAGCGAACTCGTTTCGGCGGCGCCCCAGTGGGCGCGGGCGTAGTGGAAGTTGGCCGCGATGAAGACGAGCGCCAAGGTGACCAGAAAAACCGCGAGGGGTGCGACGCGCGACCGCGGGGCGCGGCGCAGGAGCGCGAGCACGCCGCCGCCCGAGGCGACGACGCCGGCGAAGAATGCGAGGTAGGGATTGCCGAGCGCCAGCCAACATCCGAGAGCGGCGCCGAGAGCGAGCCAGGGCAGGCGCCGACGGACGGGCGCGGGGCGCGCCGCGTAGGCGCAGAGGAGCACGAGTGGCGGCAGAGTGAAGGTTTGGGCCAGGCTCAGCGTGATGCCCCACCGGAGATTGTAGTTGCAGAACGCGAACCCGAGCGCCGCCGCCGCCGCCCATTCCCAACGCCGCCCGAGCCAACGCGCGCAGAGGAAGAAGGAAACGGCATTCAGGACGAATCCGAGCGCGCTGACAAGTTGCACGGCGGCGACCAAGCCGAACGAGCGGCTGAGCAGACCGGTGAGGACGAAGACGATCCGATCCGGGACCGTGTAAGCGCGCCAATCCGCCACGTAGGGCGCGCCGAGCCGTGCCGGATCGGAGAACGAGGCGAGCGCGTGGCGCGGTTGCTCCGCGGCGATTTTCACCCGGGCGTAGACTTCCAAGGGGTCGCCTTCGAGCCAGTGCGGCGCGGACCAGTCGGCCCATGTCCAGCGCCCGAACACCGCCATGACGGCGAGCCAGGTGGCGGCGGCGAGGAGCAAGGCCTGCCACCAGATGCGGGGTGAACAGAAAGGGCGGTTCAAGATGCTGTCGGGGAGGCGGCCAACTCGCCTCAGACAAAGACAACCGAGGAAGCCGGTCGAGCCTGCGGTGAAGGCTCGGCGACTCCGCCGCGCTCAGTCGAGCAGGCGGCGGAGGTAGTCGCCGTAGGAGGACTTGCCGAGCTTCCTGATGTTGGCTTCGAGGCCGGCGCGATCGATCCAGTCGCGTTTGTAGGCGATCTCCTCGAGGCAGGCGATCTTCAGGCCGGTGCGGTTTTCGAGGACTTCGACGAACTGGGCGGCCTGCATGAGCGAGTCGTGCGTGCCGGTGTCGAGCCAGGCGGTGCCGCGGCCGAAGAGTTCGACGTGGAGCGCGCCGCGTTCGAGGTAGAGGCGGTTGAGGTCGGTGATCTCGAGTTCGCCGCGGGCGGAGGGCTTGAGGCTGCGGGCGAGGGCGACGACCTCTTCGTCGTAGAAATAGAGGCCGGGGACGGCGTAGTTGGACTTCGGCTGCTTGGGCTTTTCCTCGAGCGAAACGACTTTGCCGTCGGGGGCGAACTCGACGACGCCGTAGGCGGTGGGGTTGGCGACGTGATAGCCGAAGATCGTGGAGCCGGCGGTGCGGGCAGAGGCGGTGGTGACCGAGGTGACGAAGTCGGCGCCGTAGAAAAGATTGTCGCCGAGGACGAGGGCGGAGGATTCGGCGCCGGTGAGGAAGCCGACGTCGGCGGCGATGGTGAAGGCTTGGGCGAGTCCGTCGGGGCTCGGTTGTTCGGCGTAGGAGAACTTCACGCCGAGGTTGGCGCCGTCGCCGAGGAGTTTCTTGAAGAGCGGCAGGTCAGTCGGCGTGGAGATGATCAGGATCTCGCGGATGCCGGCGAGCATGAGCACCGACAGCGGGTAGTAGATCATCGGTTTGTCGTAGACCGGCATGAGCTGCTTCGAGACCGCGATGGTGAGCGGGTAGAGGCGCGTCCCTGAACCTCCCGCCAAAACAATGCCTTTGCGGGCCGCGCCAGTTGAAGTGGAAAGTTGAAGTTTAAGAGAGGACATCAGCGGTCGAGGGATTTGATGAGGCCGTGGATCATGCGGGATATCTCGCGGAGTTCGGAAAGGAGCGCGGCGCCGCGATCCTGAGAGATGTAGCCGAGGGCAAGGGCGCGCAAGACTTGGGATCGGGACTCGCCAGCGGAGCCTTTGGCGTAGCTCAGAAATTGTTTGAACTCGGCCTGGCCGCTGCGTTCGGCCCCTTCGGCGATGTTGTCGGAAATGCTGTTGGTGGAGCGGGTAATCTGGTCCTTGAATCCCCAGTCGCGACAGTCAGCGAGGAGGCGGTAGATTTCGATGCTCAGTGCATGCGACCGTCGCCACACTTCGAGTTTTTCGAAACTATCGTGCGTGTCGTGCACTGTTCTTAAACTTCAACTTCAGACTTAAACTGGCCGCGGGAGAATGACGTTGTCAGCGGCCTACGCCCAAGCGCTCGCGGGAGTATTTTTTTGCGGTGATGTCCGCGGCCCAGTTGCGGTGGGTGAGATACCAGTCGACGGTTTTCTCGATGCCGGTGGCGAAGGTTTCGGCGGGTTTCCAGCCGAGCTCGCGGTGGATTTTCGTGGCGTCGATCGCGTAGCGGCGGTCGTGGCCGGGGCGGTCGGTGACGTAGGTGATTTGTTTCGTGTAACTCTGGCCGTCGGCGCGCGGGGACTTTTTGTCCAGCAACGCGCAGATGGTGTTCACGATCTCGATGTTCGGCTTTTCGTTCCAGCCGCCGATGTTGTAGGTCTCGCCGACGCGGCCGCCGAGGAGGACGGTCCAGATGGCGGCGGCGTGGTCCTCGACGTAGAGCCAGTCGCGGATCTGCATGCCGTCGCCGTAGACGGGCAGGTTTTTCCCCTCGAGGGCGTTGAGGATCATCAACGGGATGAGTTTCTCGGGGAAGTGGAACGGGCCGTAGTTGTTCGAACAGTTGGTGGTGAGCGTGGGCAGGCCGTAGGTGTGCTGGTAGGCGCGGACGAGATGATCGCTGGCGGCCTTGGAGGCGGCGTAGGGCGAGTTGGGTTCGAAGTTGTGGTCCTCGGTGAACGCGGGTGCGCCGAGCTTGAGCGAGCCGTAGACTTCGTCGGTGGAGACGTGGAGGAAGCGGAACGCGCTCTTCTTCGGCTCGGGGAGCTTGGCCCAGTATTGTTTGGCGCAGTTGAGGAGGCGGAGCGTGCCGACGACGTTGGTCTGAATGAAGGGCTCGGGCGAGTCGATGGAGCGATCGACGTGCGACTCGGCGGCGAAATTCACCACGGCGTCGATCTGGTGCTCGACGAGGAGCTGCGCGACGAGCGCGGCGTCACCGATGTCGCCGTGCGCGAAAACGTAGCGCGGGTCGGACGCGAGGTCGGCGAGGTTGGCAGGGTTGCCGGCGTAGGTGAGGGCGTCGAGATTCACCAGACGCGACACGGTCGCATCTGGCGAGTTGAAGTCGGAAGTTGAAGTTGAAGGCCGCGACGTCGCTGAGAGCAGGCGCTGGCGGATGAAGTTGGAGCCGATGAAGCCGGCGCCGCCGGTGACTAAAATTTTCATGCTGAAAATTTTCGAGTTGAAGTGGGAAGTTGAAGTCTAAGTGGGTCGGACTGGCGCGCGCGGGGAGAGGTTTGGAATGCGGGTCTTCAACTTAAACTCTCAACTTCAACAAGCGCTGCGCCACGAGCGCAGCGCTTGTTCGACGGCGGCGTGGACCTCGGTCATCGTGATGCCGACGGAGGCGAGCTTGGCGGAGTTCATCACGCAGTTGGAGCGCGGGGTCTTGGCGGCCTTGGACATGAAGTCGGCCTCGTCCTTGAAGAAGACGAAGGTCTTGTCGGAGACGCCGGTCTTTTTGATCAGGTCGACGACTTCGTGCGTGGTGATCTGGCCGGGGTTGGTGACGTTGTAGGTGCCGAAGGGGACGCGTTTTTCCCAGCAGGCGAAGGTGGCGGCGACGAACTCCTCGAGTTGCGAGATGGAGTTCGTGGCTTCGAGCAGCGTGGCGTAGCGCTGGAGTTTCGTGAGGTAGTTGCGCGGGTTGTCGACTTCGTTGAAGGGGATGCGCAGGCGCCAGACGTAGACGTTCGGCTTGTCGGCGAGGACTTCTTCGCCGAGGGCTTTCGTGCCGGAATAGAACGAGCAGTTGTTGGTGCGGAAGGAGAAGTTCGGCGTGTCGGTCTCGGTGAAGCCGGAGCCGTCGGCGCGCGCGCCGGTGTAGATGCAGCCGGAGGAGACGTGGCCCCACGGCACGCCGGTGTCGGCGCAGGCGAGGGCGATGGTGCCGGGGAGGACGGCGTTGCCGTCGAGGCACTCGGATTTGTGGAGTTCGCAGGCGTCGACGTTGGGCTTGCCGGTGTAGCCGGCGGCATTGATCAGGAACTCGGGTTTCTCGCGGCGGAGGAGGTCCGTGAGCGTGGCGCGATCGGCGTAATTGACGTCCGCGCGCCGCAGGTTGCGGAACGGGATGCCTTTGTGCGTGAGCAAGGCTTGATAGGCGGTGCCGACGTAACCGGAGCCTCCGAGCAAATAGATCATGGAGCGGTTACGAGACAGCGGGTTGCGATGGGCGTCAACACGCTGTTTGAAGAGCGAAAACGATTACTTGCGGCGATAGTCGCCGCGGCTGAAATATTTCTCCAGCCAGACGTAGGCGCAGATGAAAAAGTAGCGGCTGCCCATCTCCTTGATCTTGAGTTTGGCTTCGCCGTATTTGCGGTTGCGCCAGGAGATCGGCATGACGGTCCAGCGGTAGCCGCGCACGATGGCCTTGAGCGGGATTTCGACGGTGAGGTTGAAGTGCGGCGCGAGAAACGGCCGGCAGCCTTCGATGACAGTGCGGCGGTAGGCCTTGAAGGCGTTGGTGGTGTCGTTGAGCGGGATGTTGAAGCCGATGCGGACGAAGAAATTCGCGAGGCGGTTCACGAAGAGTTTCACGCGCGGGTAATCGATGACCTCGCCGCCCTTGACGAAGCGGGAGCCGAAGGCGCATTCCCATCCCTCGTTGAGCAGGCGCCAGTATTTCACGGCGTCGGCGGGCGAGTCGGAAGCGTCGGCCATCATGATGGCGACCGCGTCGCCTTTCATGTGATTGAGTCCGTAGACGACGGCGCGGCCGAAACCGTGCGGGCCGGGGTTCTGGACGGGTGCGAGCGTGGGGATTTTCTGTTTCAGTTCCTGCAACACGGCCCAGGTCCGGTCGTGGCTGCCGTCGTCGACGACGACGATCTCGTGCGTCACGCCTTCGCGGGTGAAGGTCTCGTAGATGTCCGTGAGCGTCGGTGGTAGCGAGTCCTGCTCATCGCGGGCGGGGATGACGATGGAGAAAAGCGTCAGTTGAGGCAAAGACTGGGACATAGACGGTGCATCCGATTCCGTCCGCCGGTCATGGGGCAGGCAAGAGTGCTTTTTCGGCGGCACCTAGTCGAGGCGCAGCTGGCTGATATAGGTCCAATCGAAGGCGTTGCTCCCTTCGGGGTCGACAGAAACAGTGAGCCGACTGCCAGCTGGGGTGGGTGGCAGATCGACGGCCAGCGATTGCCGGCGCCGATGGGCGGGCACGTGTTGCGGATCGAGCTGGCGGCGCCGATGAAGCAGGATTTTTCCGACCGGATCGCTGAGTTCGATGTGGAAGGTCGCGCCGTTGGATTTATCGAAGGCTGCAGGCAGGAAGCCGAAACTGAGCTCCAAGCGACTTTCAGCACCGGAGAGGACGAAGCCCAGCTTGCCCGGTGCGTGCAGGAGCAGCGTTTCGCGTCCGCCGTTGCGCACATGCGTGGAGAGCGGGCTTTCAGCAGAGTCCGGCATCCGGTTGAATCCGGGGAATTGGCGGAAAGTGAAATACGGGCTGCGCAGGAAGCGGACATTGGTGAGGTAGGCCCAGTCCCAAGCGTCGTTGCCGGCGGGGCCTGGGTTGGTGCGGATCACGAGTTTGCTGCCTGGGACATAGGGTGGCAGCGCTTGGCGGCTGCTCCGTAGAACGCCATCGGGCTCGGGGCCGGCGGCTGGGAGCAGCAGGAATTGTTGCAAGCGACGCGTCGTGCCGTCGGGGGCGACCAGCTCGATTTCAAATCCCGTGCCGTCGCTGGTGCCGTTTTGCACGGCCTTGGGATCGTAGCCGCACTGGAAAAGCACTTCGCGCTCGTCGCCTTGCAGGGGCCAGACGGCCTTGCTGCCGGGCAGCATCATCAATACATCGCGTCCGCCGAACAAGTCGTGGCGGCCATTTTGCGCGCGGAGATTCTCCCGGGGCAAATTGCGAATGATCCATTGCGACGGTCGTCCCGCGGCAAGGGCGGTCTGCACATCTGCCGCCGAGATCTGGCGTCGCGCCAATACGTCCCGTCGCGCGTAGATTCGGGAGTATCCGAGGTCGGCAACGAGTCGGTAATCCCGGGCGACGAGTTGGGCAAGGGCGGGGAAGGACTCATGCCCTTCCGCGAGTCGATTCTGGAAAAAAATCGCGTTGGGGCCGACCGAATCGATGAAGACTTCCGGTCGCTGGGATTCCATGTCCTGCAGATGGCACGCACGATAGTAGTCGCGCTGGGCAGAAGGCACGATGCTCCAGTAGGAGAAGGCGCCGCGGGTGCCTTGAATGAGTCCGGCCTTGACGAATTCCTGGGCGCGCCAGCCCCAGACAGCCAATCGGTCACCGCGGTCGGTCAGTAGATCGACGACGCTGTCGACTTCTGTGTTCGGTTTCTGCCAGAGACGACCCAATTGGCCCAGCATGGGCGGACGCCCGGCGAAGACGCGCGTGCCGAGGATGCCAACGGTCGCCACCAACACGAGGGCGAGCGCGATTCGGGCCGGGATCCGGCTCGTGAGAGCGACCGGACTGCGACATTCACCCAAGGCTGCCGTGCACCAGATGGAGAGCGGCAACAGCAGCAGCCAGAGATAGTGGAGAAAATCGCGCTTGGGGAGAGCCACGCAGAAAATCGCGACCATGAGCAGCAGACCGGCGGCGAGAAAGATGCGTCCCGGTCGGCGCCGGCCACCGACGACAGTGGCGGCCAAGAGGAAGGAGGTCAGGAGATAGATCAGAAACCCCGCGGACGCGGGCCGGAGATTGAAGATGCTTTCGAAGAGCCAACTCGGTGAGGAGCGCTGCTCCGTGTAGTGCAGGTTTTGCAGAATATAGCGGCGATAGAAATCCTCCTCCAGGCCGCAGCTGACGACCATGGTGGCGCAAAGCAGACTGGGCAGGACGCAGCCTCCGAGCAGCCATGCCGCGGCCCGCAGCTTGGCCCCGGGTGTCGCTTGATGCATTTGCAGGATCAGACCCAGCCCGAGCAGGATGATCACCGCGCCGATGGGGCCGGTTTGCAGTTTAGCCCACGGCAGTGCTCCGGCGGCGAGCCCGGCGCCCAGCCATTCCCATTTGGCGGCCGGGCCGGTGCCCGATGCGGCCATGATCAGGACGAACGCGATGGCGGTCAGCGGTAAGCTCGCCAGTTCCGAAGAGTAGTGATTGAGGTCCGGTGCGAGAGCCGAGGCGACGAACAGCACTCCGGGTAAAAGGCCGAGTCGCGCGGTGGATTCGCCATAGACCCTTTGCAACAGGCGATAGCAGATCCACAGGCTGGCCCAGACGAACAGCACGCCTGTCACTCGCGCGGTGAGGTAGCCGAGCGGGATGCCCAGCCAAGTCCACGGCAGCAGCGCGTAGTAAACCAACGGCCCCGCCGTCATGCCGTCCACGGAGCGCCAGAAAACCGGATCACGCGTGAGGGTCAGCGTGCCGGCGATGAACTGGCTCTCGTCGGTGTTGAGTTCGTCGACGAAAAAGAGAAACGGCCAGCGCCATGCCAGCAGAGTGAGCAGGATTAGCAGCGGATACAGCCAGCGCCGATGGTGCTGCGTGGAGGAAGGAGTGGGAAAAAACGTGGGGCGCAGCGCGGCGATCACCAGTGCCGCGCTGACCGTTAGCGCGACGGTCCAGTAGGCGGCGGGATGTCGATCCAGCCAGAAGAGCGTGGATTCAACGGTCATTCGCTGCTGGGGGCCGCCAAGATTGAGGCGGCGGCAAGCAGTCGCCTGTTCGCGTCAAACGAAGGAAGCGAACCAACGCGGGGCGGCGAAGGCGGGGCAGGCGAGGCACAGTCTCGGAGAGGTAACCGAGGCGCAGGCTGTGCGACCGAATTGGACCGGCAAGGGTAAATCAGCCGGCTGGGATCGGCCAGTCCGACGCGCTCAGCGTGGGGTGGAGAGTTCGAGCCAGCCCGGGTGTTGTTCGGCGTGGGCGGCGATTTCCGCAAGCACCGTCGCCGTGGGCTGCGTCGGATGCCAGCCCCACACCCGCGTGGCTTTGGTGTGGTCGAGCACGATCCAAGGAATATCGAAGGGGCGCGGCGTGCCGTCCTGCACGACGGCGTGCGGGCCGAAGCGGGCCGCGCACCAATCGCTGAGTTGCCGCAGCGACATCGCGGAGGCGGCGCCGCCGGAGAAGTTCGCGCAGCGGTCCTCGATCGGCAGCTTCGGCGCGGCGAACTGTTTCTCGAGGACGGGGAGCAGATCGGCGGGGTGCAGGCAATCACGCACCTGATGGCCCTGGCCGCCGAAGCCCAGGTATTTCAACGGCCGTTTCCGCAGCCAGGAGTTGATCCAGTAGGCGAAGATGCCCTGATCGGCGCGGCCGAACTGGCCGGCACCGGCGAGCACGCCGCAGCGGTTGACGAAGACGGGGAAGCCGAACGTCTCGCCGTATTCGAACGCGAGCGCCTCGGACGTGAGCTTGGTCGCACCGTAGAGGGAGAGCGGCGCGGTGGTGGAAAAGGTCTCGTCGAGTCCGCGCGCGGTGAGGCCGGCGGGCAGTGCGTGGCTGTCGTCGGGCACGAACGCGCCGTCGACCGCGCGGACCGCGAGTCCGGCGAGCGGCGGGATGGCGTAGACGCGGCTGGTGCTGAGCAAAATGAAGCCGGCGCGGTGGGTCTTGCAGTATTCGAGGAGATTGACGGTGCCGTAGAGGTTGTGGTCGACGAGCTCGCGCGAACTGGTTTTGCCGTCGATGCCGGCGAGCACGCTCGGGTTGGCGGCGGCATCGAGCACGAAGTCGGCGGCGGGCAGCGCGTCGATATCCTTCGCGAAACGCAGGTCGGCGGTGATCACCTTGACGCCGAGCTTCTCCAGCGGCTCACGGTTTGTTTCGCTGCCGGGGCGGATGAAATTGTCGAAGCCGACGACTTCGTAGCCGCGGCCGGAAGCGACGAGCGCCCGGGCAAGAGTGCTGCCGACGAAACCGCAGATGCCGGAGATCAGGATGCGCATGGGACGGACGATGGTAAATCGAAAGGGGGGGCCGGACGCGCCGGGCCCTACAGGCGTTGAAAACGATATTTGGCCCACGCCCAGAGCCACTGGGGCGGATCGCGGAACATGGAAACTTTTTTCCCTTCCTTGAAGGAGCGCGAGGCGTAGCGGACGGGGATTTCCACCGGGATGTGGCCCTTGCGCACGAGCTTGATCAGCAGCTCCCAGTCGAAATCGAAGCGGTTCGCGTCGAACGTGAGGCCGGCGAGGCACTCGCGCCGGAAGACTTTATACATCGTGAACGGATCGCGCAGCGTGAGTCCGAGGGAAAGGTCCACGAGCGCGGTGAAGAACCAGTGGCCGGCGTTCAGCGCGAAGGCGTGGAGGATTTGCTCGTCCATCTTGCGGATGAAGAGGCTGTCGCCGTGGCGCGAGCCGAGCACGAAAGTGTGGCTGCCGGCTTGGAGCGGAGCGAGCAGCTTCTCGTAGTCGGCGAGATCGTATTCGAGGTCGGCGTCCTGGATGAGCAGCACGTCGCCGGCGGCTTGGCGGAAGCCGTTGCGCACGGCGTGGCCCTTGCCGCGGGGGCGCTCCTCCAGGATCAGCTTCACGTGCGGCAGCGAGCCGTAGGGCAGCACGAGCGCGCGCGTGCCGTCGGTGGAGTTGCTCTCGACGATGATGATTTCGATCTCCCAGCCTGGGATGCGCTTGGCGGTGATCGCGTCGAGCGCAGCTGTGACGGTGGCGCGCTCGTTGAACACCGGCACGACGACGGAGAGTTTGGGAACCGCGGGCAGCGGAGGGAAATTGGGCGACGAGCGACTCATGACGGCGCGGCGGCGTCCGGGAAGCGAACATGCGACAGCCGCACCACACCCAACGTGAGAAAGACCGCTCCGGCAAGACCGCACCACAGCGCGGCGGTGAAGTGCTTGGGCCAATAGGCGAATTCGATGCGGTAGGTGCCGGCGGCCGGAAGTTGCACGCCCTTGAAGGCGTGGTTCACGCGGAAGTAGGCGGCGGGTTGCCCGTTCACGGTGACTTTGAAATCATCGAAGTAGTAAGTCTCGGTGAGCACGACAAGCCCGGCGCGCGGTGCGTCGATCGTAAAGGCGGTCGTATTCGGGGTGAAACGGTAGTCGCGCGCGGCGCGGATCTCGCGCGGCGTGGTTGGCTCGGAGAGCGGCAGCGCGGGCGGCTTGTCGGTGAAGTCGGAAGCTTGCACGGCGGCTAACGGCCGACCGTCGCCGCTCATCAGGAGGCGCGCGAAGTCGGCCGGTTGCGCGTAGGTCGTCAGGCGGTCGACGAAGAAGGCGCGCGGCCACGCGGTCGGGCTGGCGTAGACGTCGAGGTCGGCGCGGCCGATCTGCGTGAGGCCGTCGATGGGATGCGGGCCGGGCGTGGGCGTGGCGAGCCAGTGCGTGACGTTGTAGAGATCGTATTTGCGGACGAGTTCACGGGATTGCGACTCACGGTTGGGCCAGTCCCAGTTCCAGACGCGCTCGAGGCCGAGGGCGTCGGCGAGATCGTGGTAGTGGCGGCTGCGCACGGCATCGACGCCGTAGACGCCTTCGAGGCGCGGCACGGTGTTGTAGGAAGCGTAGAGCACGGATTCCCAGCCGTTGGTGCGGCCCGGCTCGTTCTGGCTGGCCTTCAGCATCGTGATTGCGGGCGAGACGGCGTGGAGATTCGAGCGGGGCCCGGGCACGAAGGTGTAGTGGGAGAACGACGACTCGCGATATTGGCTGTGCCGCCACAACAGCAGCGGGACGCCCAGGACGAGCACGACCCACAGCGGCGCAAGCGAGAGTCGCTCCTGGCGCGCGGCCTGCCAGCCGAGCGGCAACGCGGCGGCGGCGAGCACGAGCGCCGGCGCATAGCCGGTGAAGAAGGGGCTCTTATCGAATGACGTCGCGGTGACGAAGTAGAGCGCCAGCAGTGCGGCGAGCGCGAGCCAGAGGCGGAGGTGGAACGCAGGTCCGTCGGCGCGTGTCGTGCTTTCCCAAATGTCGCGGAAGCCCAGGCCGCCGAGCACCGCGACGAGGGGCATGAGCACGCACGAGAAGGTGTTGCCCACATGGACGATGTTGCCGACGAACGGAATTTTTTCGATCAGCGCCGGCGGCACGATGCCGAAGGCCAGCGCGAAGGGCGGCAGCGCAGCGAGCACGAGCGCCCAGCCGGTGCGATCGCGACCGCTGCGACGCGGTTGGACGAACCACGCCAGCACGCCGACGAGGAAGAGAAAGTTCAGCGCCGGCGCGACGACGTTCTCCTCCTTGGCCGTCTGGCGGTAGAAAATGTCGTCGAAAAAGCCGATCACGTGGGCCAACCGCAGGGTGTCGGCATGCGGTGTGTCGTAGCCCGTCATCGAGTGGCCCCACGCGCTGAGGAACGAAATCCACAGCGGCGCGGATAGCAGCACGAAGCCGAAGCCGGCACCGCAGGCGGCGACGAGCACCAGCATACGCCGACCGGCGCACTCCGGCCGCAGCAGGAGGAGCAACACGCCGGCGAAATTCAGGCCGACCATCAGCATGTAGGCTTCCTTGACGGTGCCGCTGGTCATCGTGAGCCAATTCGCGGCCACGAGCGCCGCGAGCCAGACGATGAGCCGGCGCGGGGCGTCGGCGCGCAGCAGGCCGGTCCACGCGAACAAAATCAGCGGGGCGTAGCAGACGCTGAAATTCGCAGGGTGAACGAGCCGGTAGGTGAAGAAGCCCAGGAAGCCGGCGCCGAGCGTCGTGAGCAGCGCGGCCCCGAAGTGGCGCGTGAGTTGCCAGACGATGCCGCCGAGTGCGGCGGCGAGCAGCCAGCGCGCGATCACGAAGCGCACATCCCAAGCCCATCCGGCGCCATCGGCCGCGATCGTCAGGAAGTTGAACGGGTCGCCAAACATCGACTGACCCTGGCCGAGCAGCGGTTCACCGCAGAGCGAGTAGCGGTTCCAGAGCGGCCACTCGCCGGCGTGCAACGCGTCGCGTTGCACCATCGGGTAATAGAGGTGCTGGAAGAGCAGCGCGCCGGTGTCCGAGCTGCCGGTGTTGGTCGAGGTGTCGTCGGTGTCGGCCGGCAGCGCGGGCAGTCCCTGATAAAGCATATGGCCGCCGTTGTTGGGCGAGGCGAAGCTGCGTCCCTGGAAGATGACCGGTGCGCATTGGATCGCGACGACGACCGTGGCGGCGAGCAGGAGGGAGGTCGCAGGCCGAGGCTGGGCGAAGGCGAGCAGGCGGGCCGTCGCATGCGTGAGTTTGTGCGCGACGGGGCGGAGCGACAGCAGGGTGCCGAGCAAAAGCACAGGCCATGCAGCGAGCCAGCCGAGTCGCAGCCGGATTGATGCGCCCGGTTTCAACTCGAGCGGCGCGTCGAGGTGGAGGGTGAGCACCGGGTCGTTGGAGGACGGATCGGTGGAGACGTGGCGCGTGAGTGTCTCGTTCCACGCCTGAAGGACGCCGCCTGCGGGGCGCAAATCTTCCGGCCGGAAGACCTTCACGATCCGTCCCTGGGCGTCGACGATTTGCGCATGCTTGAAAGTGAACACGCCGGCGCCGTCCACGGGATCGAAGCGGAGCGCGTTGATGCGCCCCATCGGCATCATGAAACGATAGTTCACGGGCGTCCGTTCGACCTTCAGCGGCTGGCGCGAGGAGTCGTATTCGTTGAAGCCGTGGCCGATGTCCCAGAACAGCTGCGTCGAGCCGGCGGTGGTCGAGGTGAGCGTGATGTCGAAGAAATAAAACTCCCGGCGCTCCACGCTTGTCGTGACGAACGGCAGTGCGGCCGCGATGGCCAGAAGAACGGCCAGCGCCAGCGCGCGTGGATTAAACCACCGACTGAAGAGGTTCCACATGGTCAACACGGCAAGCTCAGCCGACGGCCGCCGCTCCGCGGGTGCGAATCGCCTCGTAGGCGTGTCAAATCAGACATCCGCGGAAGGAAACAGAGCGACCAATCGAGGTGAAGAGGGAAATCTGTCCGGAACGTTCGCCCGACCGTATTTCGGGGTTGATGCGGGAGCGGTGGTGCGAGTGGATAACGGGGTCATGCGTTTCCTTTCCCGTCTTCTCGTCTCCGCTCTCTTTTTCACGGTGCTCGCGGCCGCTCCGGCCGCCGAACGCGGGCTGCAACTTGTGGCGCCCACCGACGTGGCCACCGGTGGCTCGGCGTCCGTGCTCATTTCGGCGAGCACGAACCACGACGGCGAGCGCGTCGCCTTCGTGCATGTGGAATACTCGATCGACGCCGGCAAGACCTGGCAGGTGCTGTTCTACGAGACCGATTTGGGCGAGACCTTCTCGCGCCGGGCGGACTTCGCGGTCGCCCCGACCAAGGGCAAGGCGATCCTCCGTGCGCGGGCGGCGTTCCGCAGCGCGACGGGCGATGTCGATTACGCGGGCACCCCGATCCAGTGGGATGGCACGTGGGCGCAGTGGCGCACGCCGCCGACGCGTTACGCGATCATCTACGTCGGCGGGCGCTGAAGAACCGCTCAGGTCTTGGGGCGTGATTTCCACGCCTCGACGATCTGGCGGATGGTTTCCTCGAGCGAGACGCTGATGTCCCAGCTCGGGTAGTGCGCGCGCATCTTGCGCAGGTCCGAGTAATAGCAGATGTGGTCGCCGGCGCGGTTTTGGTCGACGTAGGTATAGACCTGCTTCTTGCCGGAGAATTTTTCCGCGATCTGGAAGGCCTCGAGGATGGAACAGGAATTGTTTTTGCCGCCGCCGAGGTTGTAGACCTCGCCGGCGCGAGGCGCGGCGACGAACGCGGCCATGAAGCGCGCGACGTCGAGCGAGTGGATGTTGTCGCGGACCTGTTTGCCCTTGTAGCCGAAGACGCGGTATTCGCGGCCCTCGAGGTTGCACTTCACGAGGTAGCTGAGGAACCCGTGGAGCTCCACGCCGCTGTGGTTCGGGCCGGTGAGGCAGCCGCCGCGCAGCGCGCAGGTGGGCATGTTGAAATAGCGGCCGTATTCCTGGACCATGACGTCGGCGGCGACCTTGGAGGCTCCGAAGAGCGAGTGCTTCGACTGGTCGATGGTGAACGTCTCGGCGATGCCGTGCGCGTAGGCAGGATCGGCGTAGTCCCAGCGGGTCTCGAGTTCGGCGAGTTTGATGGAGTTGGGCGCGTCGCCGTAGACTTTGTTCGTGCTCATGTGCACGAAGGGCGACTCGGGGCAGGCTTGGCGCGCGGCCTCGAGGAGGTTGAGCGTGCCGACGGCGTTGGTGTCGAAATCGTCGAAAGGAATCGCGGCGGCGCGGTCGTGCGAGGGTTGCGCGGCGGTGTGGACGATGACGGCAGGCTTGAGGTGTTTGACGAGCGCGAGCACGCCGGCGCGATCACGGATGTCGAGTTCGTGGTGCTCGAAACCCTTCAGGTCCTGCGCGAGGCGCTGCTGGTTCCAGCGCGTGTCGCCCTGCGGGCCGAAGAAGACGGCGCGCTGGTTGTTGTCGACGCCGTGGACCGTGTAGCCTTGAGCGGCGAAATAAACGCAGACTTCGGAGCCGATGAGGCCCGAGGAACCGGTGACGAGGATGGTCTTGGCCATGGGAAAAATGGGAGCGGTAACGGAAGCAAGCCACCGGAACCGAGGCCAGACGAATCTTGGTCGCCGCCGCGGAGCGCGCTGGTCAGCCGAGGTTCAAAACTCCGCTTCCACATCGGGCAAACCGAACCTGGGCCGGCCCCGATCGCCCGACGCGGAAGCGGAGCGAATGAATACCTGCCGGCACTTCCGCAACGGTCGCGCCGGACCAAGACACGACAGAGCGCGTGGGAATATCCGCTATCGCGTTTCCGAAATTAGCGTAGCCGCCGAAAATTCTGGCAGCCGCGTGCGCGAGCGCGGCTCCGTCAGGTCTCACTTTTCGCTCGGAAAATGCCAAATAGCCCGGCCTCTCCGAGGACGGGTCCCATGCACCCGCGCCCGGAGGTCGCGGGCTACCCGGCAAGCGCTCGGGCGAGCGCAAACACGGACCGCTCGCGGGCGCTCGTGGCTACGGAGTTACTGAAACGGCAACATCGCGCGGTGAAAAATCAGAACGTCGCCGTGACGGACAACGAGTAGGTGCGCCCGCGCCAGTCGCCGTAGGGCTGCACGCCGGAAGCGGCGCCGTCGTAATAGTATTTGGGATAGTCGAAGCCCGAGAGGTTGTTCACGCGGAGCTGGCCGCGCAGGCCGTAGCGCTTGGTCTTCCAGCCGAGCAGGCGGACGAGATCGGCCTGCGCATAGGCGTCGAATTGCCAGTAGGGGCGGATTTGCTTGTCGCCTTGGGCGATACGCTCGTAGTCGGGCAGCAGGCGGGAGTGGAAGTATTGTCCCTCGAAGCCGAAGCCGTAGGTGCGGTTCGACCAGCCGGCGCCGAAATCCGCGCGATAGCGCAACAGGCCGGAGCCGGTGCCGTCGGGATGGTTCAGCTCGTCCACGGTCGGTTGCGTCGCGAGCAACTGGCGTTCGTAGCGCTGATAATAGAGCACGCGGGCATGGGTCTCGAGCGTGCCGCCGAGCAGGCCGGTCCACGCGTAGTCGACGCCGAGCGTCCAACTCTGCGAGCGGCGCGACGAGGCGTTGATGTTGCCGACGATCACGCGCGTCACGCGGCCGACGGTTTCGCCGGGGCCGGGGGCCGCGCGGATGACGCGTTCGGGGACGAGCGCTTCGAGGGCGAGCGTGCCGTTGGCGTCGAGCGAGAGCATTTCGTTGGTCTTGCGGGTGTCGACGAAGTCGAGGGTCGCGCGGAAGTGATGCTCTTCGCCGTGTTCGAACAGGAGGCCGGCCGTTTGCGTGACGGCGTCTTCGGGTGCGAGGAAGAAGTTCACATTGTCGTCGACCTGCGCGACGTAGGATTCGCCGCGCCGAGGATCGGTGATGATGTCCTGGTTCGCGGCGCCGCCGTCGGGGCCGCCGGGTAGGGCGACGGAGCGGCTGAGGAAGGGTGCCGGGAAGCGTTTCGACGAGGTGACGCTGCCGCGCAGCGTGACGCCGCCGGCGAACGCGGCACGCAGGCCGACCGTCGGGACGGTGTTGACTTCGTTGGCTTGGTCGGAGGCGACGTAGCGGACGGCGAAGTCGCCGTCGATCTTGCGAATCCACTGAGGCAGCCAGCGGCGGGGCGCGAGCGGGGTCTGAAGTTCGGAGAAGAAGCTGTAGCGCTCGAGTTGGCGGCCGCGGCGCAGCATGGGGTCGGCCGCGCGCGAGCCGTCGGCGTAGAGAAATTCCTCGGCGTAGTCGCGCAGTTGGAGGCGGCGGTAGTCGGCGCCGGCGACGAGGCTCGAGCGTCCGGTCGGGAGGTTGAGTTCCTGATTCGTGACGCGGGCGGCGACGTCGAGCGTGCGATAGTCGCCGAGCGTCACGAATCGACCGCGGCCGCCGCGATAAATGAGCACGGAGTCGTAGAACGCGGTCGGCGGGCCGTAGTGCTGCGTGTCGCGGAGCGGATTGTAGACGCCTTGGTCGATGAGGCTCTGCCAGCGGGTCGTGTCCGCGCCGAAGAGGCCGCGATATTTGACGACGCTGCGCGAGGCGAGGAAGTCGGACGACAGGCGCCACGCGCGGGGCAGGCGCAAGAGGAGGCCGCCGACGGCGGAGGAGAAGTCGATGTGGGCTTCGTTGTAATTTTCGCCGACGAGCGGCGCGGTGTCGACGAGCGTGATATCGACGTCCTGGTGGAAGGGGTTGAGCGGCGATGCGGCGGCGAGCGTGAAGTTGCCGGTGAGCACGTCGAGGCCGCGGTTCATCACCGTGCGCGAGTGGATGACGTCGAGGCCGATCTGAATCCAAGGCCACGGGTCGTAGGTCACCGAGCCGAAATACGCGTCGCGGCGCTGACGTCGGCCGTAGGGGGAGTCGAGGGTGATCGGCGAGGCGGAGAGTCCGGCGGGCGAATCGTAGAAGTCGAGTTGTCGCACGCCGGCGCGGCCGTTGAAGGCGGCGAGGCCGCCGTTGCCGTCGGCGCCAGGGGCGACGGAGGTGAAGGTGGCGCTGCCGGCACCGAACAGCGGCGTGCCGTCGTGGCTGCGGATGTTGGGCGTGGCGCGGAAGAGGGCGTCGTCCGCGAGGGGAACGAAGGCGGCGTGGCGGCGGCGGAAGCCGAGCTCGGTCTCGGTCGGCGGTTCGACGTCGGTGCGCACGGCGCTGAGGCGGATGCGAAGGCGTTGGTCGAGGAGCGATTGGCCGTGTTGGAAGGAGAACGAGGTCTGGGGCGCGTCGTAGCCGCCGGTGGCGTTGGTGTAGGTGGCGTTGACTTCGGTGGCGGTTACGTCGGGGCGCAGCACGATGTTGATCACGCCGCCGACGGGATTGCCGCTGTAGATGGCGGAAGCGGAGGCGGGGAGCACTTCGACCTGCTGGATGAGGCTGAGCGGGATGAAGTTCACGTCGGCCGGCTGGGGCTGCTGGTTGCTGCTGATCTGCACCTCGGGCAGGCGGCGGCCGTTGATGAGGATGACGGTTTCGTTTTCCTCGTAGCCGCGGAGCTTGAGGTTGCTGCTGCCGGCGAAGGCCTGCTTGGAGTCGAAGCTGCCGCTTTGCTCCGGCGGCCGGGCGGAGGCGTCGCCCTCGAGGATGGCGCGTTGGAGAAATTCGTTCAGCGCCACGACGCCGCTGCGGGTGATCTGTTCACGGGTGTAGATGGTGAAGGGCAGGGCGTCGTCGGCGCCGCGGGGCAGATCGAGATTGCCGGTGGCGCGGCGCGGGCCGAGAAGCGCGGCGCTGTCGTCGATGGGGCGGAGACGGGCGGAGCGGCCTTGGACGACGTAGGGTTCGAGTTGTTCGAGCTCGCGCACGGGCTGGAGGCGCTGGTCGTCGAGCTTGGAAATGCGTCCGGCCTCGACCTCGACGTTGTCGATGCGGAGAGGATGCCAGCCGGCGGCGTTGGCGAAGAGTTGCCGTTTGCCGGGGGGCACGGCGGCGAAGCTGAAGCGGCCGCCGGCGTCGGTCGTGGCGGAGAGGCGCGTGCCGGCGAGGGCGATGACGATGCCGGCGGCGGGTTTGCCGTCGGGGTAGAGGAGGCGGCCGGTGATCGAGCCGGAGGTCTGCGCGGTGGAGCGGACGACGTATTTGCCGCCGCTGAAGCGGTGGGCGGCGAAGCCGGTGCCGGCGAGCAGGCGGGCGAGCGCGTCGTCGGGCTCGAGGTTGCCCTGGACGGCGTTGGCCTGCGCGGCGCCCAGCTCGTCAGCCGGAAACAACACCTCGACTCTCGCCTGTTGGGAGAAGGCGAGCAGCGCGTCGGCGGCGGATTGCGCGGGCAGCTGGAAATCGACCGGCGCGGCGGTCAGCGCCGTGAGGAGCGCGGTGCCGAGGGCCAGTCGTCGGAGCAGGGCGGCGGGCCGGAGCATGCGTCAGCGTTCGTTGGCGAGGGAGACGCGCACGTCGCCGTGCGGGTCGCGTGAGACGACGACGTTGAGCGTTTGCGGGAGCAGTTCGAGGAATTCCGGGAGGTTGTCCAAGTTGAAGCGGCCGCCGAGGCGTTGCTGCGCGGCGCCGGGGGAAACGGTGATGGTGCGGCCGTGGTGGCGGGAGAAGGCGGCGAGGACATCGCTCAAGGCTGCGCGGTCGAAAACGATCTCGCCGTTGCGCCACGCGAGCGAGGCGTCGAGCTCCTTAGTGCTTAGCGCGCGGAGACTGCCGGCTGCGTATTGGTCGCCGCGTTTGAGCGCGAGCGGGGAGGCGGTCGCGGGGTCGCCCGGGCGGACTTGCACGGAGCCTTCGAGCACGGTGACTTGGAAAGGCGCGACGTCGTCCGCGCGGACGTCGAACTGCGTGCCGGTGACGCGGACGGTGCCGGCTGGCGTATCCACGAAGAACGGGCGGGCCGGGTCCTTCGCGACCGTGAAGAAGGCTTGGCCGCGGGTGAGACGGACGTGGCGCTCGTGTGCGGTGAGCGAGGCGGAGAGTTGGGTGTGGGCGTTGAGTTCGATGCGCGAGCCGTCGGCGAGGGCGACGGACTGGCGTTGGGCGGCGGCGGTGGCGAACTCGAGGGCGGCCGGAGTGGCGGTGCGGCCGGTCCAGAGGACGAGGGCCACGGCTGCCGCGGCCGCGGTGAGCATTGCTCCGACCCACAGCGGTCGGAACAACCCGGGGCGCGGACGGGCAGACGTAAGCTCGTGTTGATTTTCCGCCGGCGATTCCGGGATGCCTGCAAGCAACGGCAACTGCTGTTCGAGGTCGGCGGAAAACTGGCAATAGGATGAGAGGGCGGCGCGATGCGCGGGCGCGGCGTCGAGCCAGGCGTCGAGGGCGGTGCGGTCGCTGGCGGTGAGGACGGAGCCGTCGAGCTTGGCGGCCCAGAGCGCGGCTTGCTCGTCGATGACGGGATCGATCGGTGTGTGGTGCGGGTTCATGACACGCCCTCCGGGGTGACGGCGGTGGCGTTGGCGGTGGGAGAGTCGGCGAGCGCGGCACGCAGGAGGCGCAGGGCGCGGGCGTGTTGTTTTTCGACCGTGCTGATGGCAATGCCGAGGCGGTCGGAAATTTCTTGGTGCGAGAGCATCTCGACTTTGCGCAGGAGCAGGACGGTGCGGCAGCCTTCGGGGAGTTGGGCGATGGCGGCTTCGAGGCGGGCGAGTTCCTGGCGGGCGATGACCTGTTGGGCGACGCCGGGTTGGGCGGCGGCGGTGCGATCGATGGGGGCCTCGCCGGGGGCGATGGGCGAGATGGCGCGGCGCTTGAGGCGGTTGATGGCGAGGCGGCGCGCAGTGGTGTAGAGGAGCGCCTCGGGTTTCTCCGCGGCGTCTTTCTGGACCGTCGGATAGACGCGCATGTAGGCGTCGTGGGCGATGTCCTCGGCTTCGGACTCGTTGCGCAGCAAACGGGTCAGGTAGCGACGCAGGGGCGTGACGGTGGCACGATACAGGCCGGCGAAATCGCGGCGATTTTCCGGCTGTTCAGGCATGGGAATGCACTCGGCCAGCGCGGGAGCGGCGGTGGCGGAGGTGTAGACGGAGCGTTCGGCGGTGACGGGTGGCACGGCTGCCCATGATGACAACCGTAGTCGTGCGACCCGCTATCGGCCAAAGAAATTCTTCGTTTCTCCGCCGAAGAGGCGCGGAGCGGCGACAGCGGCGCTGCCAGCGATGAGCGCGCCCACGGCGATCCAAAGAAAAGCCGTGTGCGCCGGGGCGAGACGTTCGTGGGCGAATCCGCGGGCAAGCGCTTGGGCGAGTTCCGGTTGCGCCGCGGCGATGGGGGGAGCGGCGGCGACCCAACCTTCGGTGTCCGTCCGTCCGTCGTAGAGGACGACCCGGGCGCGGCGACCGATGAAGGTGGACGTATCGAGTGCGGTGAATTCGACTTCGGGAGCGGTGGTGCTGCCGCAGCCGATTTCCTGAATGAGTTGGCCGTCGGAGGTCTCGACGCGAAGGCGCAAGCCGTTGCCGTGGGAGATCGGCCAGCCAGCGTGGGGGACGATGAACCACGGCGTGCGAATCGGAAACGGATCGCTCCAGGCCGTGCAGGTGAATCCCGGGCCGTCGACGTCGGTGCCGGCAAATTGATGCCGCAGTTCTTCCGGTGAGAGCGGCGCCGTGCCGGCGAGGCGGCCGGGCGGCTGGACGGAGTTGCCGGAGATGATCTGGTAGTTGAGGAAGCCGACCGAATCCGGCGAATGGAAGAACCGGTGCCAGCGTTGCTCCACGCCGAACGTGAACGGATGCGGCCAGGCGAACACGCCCGCGCCGGCGAGGCCCGCGACGAGGAACGCGCTGCGCGGCAGCCAGCGATCGCGCCGCCAGTCGAACGGCGCCAGCGGCTCGCGCGCGGCGGACCCGAACGCGACGCCGACGAAACCGACGATCAGCGCGAGACTCGCGCCGAGCCCGAGCGCGAGCGAGTGGCGCTGCGCGGCACGCACGACGCGGCCGGCGAGATCGGGCGGATTGGCCGGCTCGACCTCGTGCGGCAGGAGCGCGCGGAACGAGGGGCGGTCGAGCAGGGTGGTGACCTGATTCACGTCCTGGTAGAGGGCGTGGCGCGTGGCGGGTTGCTCGAGGAGAGCGCGATCGTGGTGCGCGAGGTAGGCTTGGACGGCGTCGAGGCGCGCGCGGTTGTTCTCCGCGGCGTGGGCGTGGAAATATGCGGTGTGTCCGCCGATCGAGAGATCGCGCAGGCCGAGGGAGATCGTGAGGGCCCACGCCGCGCCGAAAACGAGGACCGCCGCGCGTGCGAGTCGCGGCCCGGTGCCGAGTCGCGTGAGGGCGAGGGCGTTGACGAGCACGAACACGGCGAGGAGTTCGCCGTAGCGGGAAACATAGCCGCCATAGTCCGCGCCGCGGGCGAACGCGAGTGCGGCGGCTTGTCCGATAGCCCAGAGGCCGAGGGCGAGCACGATGCGATCGAAGGGCGAGGCGTCGCGCCGTCCGCGCGACTGAAAAACAAACACGGTGAACGGCAGCATCGTGATTGCGACCGCGCCGGGCCAGCCCGCCGGCCAGCCGAGCAGATCGAGGAAGGCGTGAAGAAAGTGCAGCGGCGAACTCGCGGTCTGTGCGAAGGCGCCGTAGGACGGCGCGGTGGCCTTGATGAGGGCGATGATCGCGAGTCCGGTGGCGGCGAGTGCGGCGGGAACGGCGGCCCAGCGCGAGAGCGGCGCGCGCGTCCACGCGGCGGCAAGCAGCACTGCGAGCGGCGCCATCCACATGCCGGCGAGCGTGAAGAGGCCGGCGAGTCCGGCGCCTTGCGCGAACCACCAGGCGCGCGTGCCGGGAGGATTCTCGATCGAACCGTGGACGTGGAGAAACAGAAAGAGCAGCGCGAGCGGGAACTGGGATTGAAATCCCCACGTGATGTTCTCCCACGCGTAGGGCAGCGCGGCGACGCCGATCACGGCGGCGGTGGCGAATGCGGCCGGCAGCGCGCGGAGATGGCGCACGATGAAGTGAACGGCGATGGCACAAAAGCTCGCGTGCAGCAGCGCGTTCACGGTCGTTTGGGCGAAGGGGTCCCACCGCCCGGTGAGCGCAGCCTGCAGCCAGGCCAGCAGGCGCGTCCACATCGGCACGTGTTCGAAGTGCGGGGCGAAGAACGCGGTGGGGCGGAGCGAGCCATCGATCCAGGGCGCGAGGATGTCGGCGGCTTCGATTTTCCACTGATCGTTGATCGCGACGGCGCCGGTGTGGCCGTGGATTTCGTGCAGGCGTGCGGCCAGCACGAAGGCCGCAGCGCCGCCGGCCCACAACCACGGCCAGAGCCGGGCGGTGGCCGGGGTCACGTTCAGCGGACGCTCACTTGAAGCGGAGTGCGGTCCACGCCGTCCAGTCCCAGGCATAGTTACTTTGGGGTCCGGGGCTCGTGCGGAGGCGGAGGCGGGCGCCGTCGCCGCGCGGCAGGTTGATTTCGAAATCGTGGAGGGTGCGGTCCTTGGGGCGTTGGACTGGATCGAGGGGTTGTTCGAGCAGGAGGGTCTCATCCGCGCCGCGAATCCAAGTGATGGTGAAAATGGCGCCATCGGTCGAGTTGCCGTTGGTGTAGGCGCCTTCGAGTATGCCGAACGCACCGGCAAATTTGGTGGCACCGTCGGGCACGTTGACGGTGAGCTCGCTTGGGGCGTGGAAAACCATCACGGGTTTGCCTTCGATCGTGCCTTCGGAGACGGGCGTCAGCGACGAATACGAAGTGGGCACGACCGAGAACATGCGGAAAAGGTTTTTCTCTTCCTGAGCGAAGAAGGCCTGGCCGGCGTCAGACGGCGGCAGGTCGGACACGGTAATGCGGTATCCGTCCTCGAAGTATTTCTCATCGCCGGGTTCAAGCACGACGGTGAGCGAGCGGAGGAAGCGGCCGGGTTTGCCGCCGGCGAAGTTCATATAGCCCATGAGGTCCTCGACGATCGGATTGATGATGAATCCGGTGCGCCCTTGAGGGAGCGGCATGCGGTAGTCGAGCGTCGTGCCCTGGGTGGTTTCGATGCGGAGCGTGACGATGGGGAGCTTGTAGGCGAAGCCGCGCAGGCGGCCCAGCAGGCTCGGACGCAGGTCGATCGACGCCCAGAGGTGGTGCTCGGCGAGGTCTTCGGTCAGGAACGGCTGGCCGGGGGCGAGCACGGCGCTGCGGATCGGCTGCGGAGCGATGGATCCGCGCGAGAACGGGCCGGGCTTGCGGCGCCACAGCTGCAGGCCGCGTTCGGTCAGGACGTATTCGTAGCGATGGAGGAGCAGCGAGAGCACTTCGGAGTCGTCAAATGTGACGAGACGGCGGTCGATCGACTGCAACTTGAATAGGACGAACTCGGGGGCGCGGTCGGAGGCGTAGAACTTCAGGTTGAGCCGCGAGAGGTGCGGGCGGTAGGCGGAGTAGCTTTGAATGACCGGGCGTGGATGGTAGTTGAAGTTGTTGTAGAGCGCGACGGCCAGTTCGAAGCCGAAGACGTCGAGCGTGTGCTGCCCGACCACGGCGCGGACTTTCGGAAGATCGAAATAGGTGCGCTCGACGTGGAGCTTGTAGTCGTAGTCGGCGCGCGTCTCTGCCGGGTGAAGGAGTTTGTCGACATTGCCGAAGGCGCGTTCCTGTCCCATGGCAAGCACGCCGCGCATGAGGCCCGGGATCGCGATGGTGACTCCGGCGATGCATGAGATTGCCATGACCACGGTGAGCCCGCGCTGCCAGCGGCGGAGTTGATCGCCGTCGGCGAGCAGGACTGGAAAGGCGACGGCGGGGACCATCACGATGAAGAAGAAGCCGATCATGTGCCCATCGGCGCGCACGAAGCCGTGTTTCCAGTTCAGGAAAACGTAGGCGCAAAGCGCCAACCCCGTCGTGATCGCCCGCGCGCGGTCCGCGAGTCGGGAGACATAGCCCACGAGGTAGGTGACCACGAGTCCGACGGTCACGAGACCCGCGAGCAGGCCTTCCGGCGGAGTCGGGAGCCCCATGGTCTCCTGGTAGCCCTGGCTGATCTCCCAGGAGTTGAAGAGATAGTCCGGCAGATTGAGCGGATTCTGCCCGCAGAGCATCCAGCCGAGCAGGTAGGAGCCTAAGCCCCAGCCCACGATCCATGCTGCATCCGCGCGCCGACGGTGCCAGAGGTGCAGCGCCGCGACGCTGACTACGAACACGGTCCCGAGCATGAGGTTGGTGAATTTCACCAGCCCGAGCGTGGCGAGCAGCACGGCGAACACCGCGGGCAGCAGGCGGAGCTTTTCGTCGTGCCGGCGGAGCAGTTCGAAGCCCATCAGCCCGATCACCATTTGCTGGAGCGCGTCCTCATACGTCGCGCCGAGCAAGGTGAAGAAAGCGAAATAGACGTAGCGGCGGTGCAGCGGGAGTTGCAGGCCCAGGCGGAAAATCAGCGTGGCGAAGACGATCGCCTGCACGCCCTGGGCTACGAGGAAGATGTGGTAATACAGCCCGGCGTAGGTCTTCCCCATGAGGAAGCCGAGCGGGCCGTAGGTGAAAACGATATCGACCCCGAATTGCAGGCGATCGTGAAACGCCTGCGCGAGCACCATGCGCCACGAGGAGTCCAGCTCGTTGGCGGGGGCGAAGGGGAACGTGAAAATGACGAGCGCCAGGATGCAGAAAAAGAAGGCACGGGCGGCCCAGTCGGCGGCGCTGGGGCGGGAGGGGACTTGTGGCTCCGGGAGAGTCATGGACGGAAACGGATAATTTTTCAGGGAGGGTCGGTCTAGCGGGAATTTTCGAAAACGAGATCGCGCCAAAACGTCCAATCGCTCGCGGGATTGCCGGCGGCGCCGGGCATGATTGCGAATTCGACCGTCCGGCCGGTCCCGGTGGGAATTGGCGCGGTGAAAGGGAACGGCGCGCGGTCGGCGGGCACGGCGACCGGATTCAGTGTGTGGCGGAAAAGCACGAAGATCGCCCCGTCCGTCGTGGTGCAACGCACTTGGAATTCCGCACCGTCGGTCGGCGTCCGGTTGTCGGGAGCGAAGGCGCCGGGACGGAATCCCACCTCGCCGCGCACGGCGGTGACGGCATCCGGGACCGCGAAGCGCATCGTCGACGGCGCGTGGGCGAAGAAGACGCGGTGGCCGTCCTCCTCGCTCGCCTGCGCGCCGAAGCGCGCGATCACAGAGCTCGGCTCGATGCGCTCGGCCAGGCGCGGCACGGCGAAGGCGGCGAGTTCCTCGCGCGGGAGCGAAGCGGGCGCCGCTTCGACCGCATACGGCGCGCTCTCGAAATACGCGCCGTCACTGGCGATCGCGCGCGCCACGAGCGAGCCCGCGCCGAGGTCGGACGGAAGCGGGAAATCGACCGTCAGCGAATCCGCGGGCGCGAGTGTGATCGAGTGCAGCACGCGGCCGCCCTCGCGCAACTCGACGCGGCGCAGTTGCGCGCCGGAGTCGCCGGCCGCCACGCGCACGATGCGCGGCGAGTCGCCGGTCGGGAAGATGCCGATCTCGCCACGGCGCGTGGCCGCACGGCTCGCGGGCAGCTCCGCGCGCCGGGTGCGAAATTCGTCGGTGATGGCGAACAGCCGGAAGCCTTGCGCGACGAATTGCGCGGATTCCACGGGCACGTAGTTTCGCTCGATGAAAGCGGCCAAACTGGGGAAATGAGCCAGCGGGTATTTCTGCCAGTGCCGGTTCGGGCCGGCGCTGCAGTCGACGATGAACGCCGGCCGCGATGCCTGCAGGTCGCGCAGCAGTGTTTCCATGGCGCCCGGCACCACGGTCGCACGGGTGTCGATCTCGGGCGCGACGTTGGTCCACGGCAGCAGACCGGTCTGGAACGACGCATACACGAACCGCGAGCCGGCGACGCGATCGGCGAACAGGTAGATGTCGGGATGATAGCCCCAGGCGAAGATCCGCTCGTCCGGCGCGGTGCGCGCGGCGATGAAACGCGCGACCCGCACGGAGGGATCGATCGGCAACGTCCGCGTGCGTGCGCGCCCGGCGGCCGACGCGAGTGGCAGCACGACGACGACGATCGCTGCCGCGGCAGCCCAGCGGCGCAGCGTCGGCACGCCCCGTCCCAGCGCGAGAGCAGAGAGCCCGCCGAGCACCCAGCCCGCGCCGGCGCATAGCGCGGGGAGGGTTTGGATCGCGTAGTGGTCGAACCCGCGGCCGCCCGCCGCCGCGCCGAGCGTCGCGCTCGCGGCCCACGCCAGCAGGTAGAGTCGAAGCGGATTGGCGAGATCCTCGGCAGCCGTTCGCTGTCTTTGCACGACGTGGAAAATCGCCGCTGCGACGCCCGCGAGAACGATTCCGAGCAACAGCGGAGCCGCAACGAAGAGCAGGCGCAGCGGCAGCAGGGCGGTCGCGGCGCGCTCGGTCGCGGCAACCGCCGGACCGTAGTAGCGGACATTGTAGGTCCAGGTGTAGAAAACGAAATCACCGAGCGCGCCGCGCGCGGCGTAGTAGGCCAGCACGAGCAGCACGGGCAGGGCGAAACCGGCGGTCAGGGCGAGCAGCGTGCGACGGCCGGCGGGCCGGTTTTCCCCGGACACGCGGGACCACAGCACGAGCGCGAGCGCGGGTGCGGCCAGATCGAGTGCGCCAGGCTGTTTGGAGAGGAAGGCGAGTGCGATGCAGACGCCGGTGAGAAAGACGCGCGGAGAAGTGCCGCCCCAAAAACACCACGCGGCCGCACTGGTGAAGAAAGCCACGAACCATTCCGTGACGAAGGCGTTGGCGTCGCCGACGTAGAACAGAGTCGTGGCCAGCGTCGGATAGAGCAGCGCCGCCCAGGTCGCCGCGGCGGTGCCGGCGCGGCGACGCAGCGCGAGGAAGAGCAGCGCGCCGGTGGCGGCGATCAGAACCGCGAGGCAGGCGTGAACGGCGGCCAGGTTGTCCGTGCCTGCGACGCGGAGGATGCCGGCCATCGCGACGTAGGTCAGCGGCGTGCGTTGGTCGACGGCGTCGCGATAGAGCACGCCGCCGTCGAGCAGGCGGCGCGCGACGCTCGCGTGGATCGCTTCGTCGACGTTCCAGGTTTGGAAGCCGAAGCCCGGCGCGCGCAGCCAAACCGTCGCCGCGCACAACGCCACGGCGCAGAGGCCGAGGACGAGTGAGGGAGCGATGCGCGGGAGTGTCGCCATGAATTCGGATCAGCGCGTGAATTGCGGCAGGCGCCAGCAGGTCCAGTCTTTCGTCGAGGTGCGGCCAGGCTCGGTCTCGAAAGTCAGGCGCGCGACGCGCCCGGGGCGCGGGGCGGGTAGATCGAGGTGGAAATCCTGCAGGCCGCGGTCGGAGGGTTGGGTGGCGGGTTGCAGGTCGCGGCTGAAGAGCTCCACGCGCCGCGTGCCGTCGGTCCAGGTGATGCGGAACGTCGCGCCGTCGGTGGGGCGATCGCCTTCCCCGGCGTCGGACGGGAAGCCGAACTGGCCGGTCGCGATGCGTGCATCGGCCGGGACGTTGAGGACGAGCGTGCCCGGCGCGTGGACGAGGCGCACGGTGACGCCCGAGATTTGCCGCACGCTGGACGGGAACGGGCTGGCAATCTCCATGCCTTCGAGATCGTGCCGTGTCGGGCTTTTCAGGCGATAGACGCGGAAGCGCGCGTCGAACTCGAGCAGCTTGCGGCCGGGCACGTCGGTGTGGAGGACGTCGTCGAGCCGGCTGAATTCGCGGACGAACTGATAGTTCGAGGCGGCGAGATCGCGCGAGAGCGACGGGAGATCGCCTTCGCCGTCCGGGCGGAGGACGAGCCAGGTGGGTTGCAGGTAACGGATGAGCGTGCCCCAGTTGGTGCCGACGATGAGCTTCGCGTCGACCATCTCGCGCGAGGACATGCCGGGCCAGTCGTAGGTTTTCAGGTTGGAGAAGAAACCGATGTAGCCCAGCGGCTCCATGAACACCGAGTCGCCGGGGGCGGAGTTGGCCTTCAGCCACTCGCCGATGACGCGGCGATTGCCGGTCTCGATCAGCGCCTGCTGCGCCCGGGCCTGGCGCGCGGCGCCGAACGTCAACTCGAGCCCGCAAAGCAGAACCGTGCCGGCGAGCGCGCCGCTCGCGATCCGCGCAGCGAGGTGCCGGGCCGACCAAAGTTGTCCGGCCGCGCCGGCCAGCGCCACCGCGCCGAAGAGGAACGTGCTCGGGAAATACCACGGGAAGGGGAAATACGGCACGAACGACAGATAGGCCGCGCCGCCGAAGAACGTCAGCGAAGCCACGCGCACCTCGAAACGCACACGCGGGAGCAGCCAGAGGAGCGCGGCGACGGTGGCGGACGCGCGCGCGACGGCGAACGTCCATGCCGGCCACGCCGGGAACATATAGTAGGAGGGGAGAAAGGCGCCTTCGGCGGACGTTTTGCCCTGCCAGATCTGCCACGGCATTTTCCAGAAATTCTCGAGGAAGCGGAGACCGGCGGAAAATCCGCCGCTTTGCGCGCCCTTGGCGACGATCGTGTTCGGGATCGGCGTGCCGTAATACCAGGTCGCCCACGCGAGCCACGGACCGTAGAGCGCCGTCGTCACCAGCCCGGCGCGCACGAACAACAGCAGCAGCCGGCGCCGGTCAGAGCCGGTGCGGGCGGGGTCGTTGAACAGCCACACGCCGGCGGCGACGAGGCCGATGTAGATGAAGCTGTCGGGTCGCGTCCACATCAGGCCGGCCCACGCGGCACCGAGATGGAGCCACTGCCGCGGGCCGGGCGTCCAGTGCGCCCACAGCGCGTAGGCGAGGAACAGCAGCATGAACGGCGTCTCCATGCCGTTGATGGTGAAATCGAGCGTCTTGGCATCGAAGGCCACGAAGGCGGCGAGGAACGCCGCGGCCACGAGCGGGTAGTCGAGCCGGCGGATCCAGCCGAACAGGAGCGCGAGCGCGCCGCCGAGTGCGCCGCCGCACATCACGCGGAAAATCCAGAGCGCGCCCGTATCGCTGGTGTTGCCGGTGAGCAGGTAGCTCACGGCCGGCAGGAGCACGCCGAGCGGCGAAGTGAAGGTGTGGAGACGATCCCCCTGATTGAAGACCAGCCCATGTCCCGTCGCGAGGTTCTTACTCGAGCGATAGGTGATGTAATAATCCTCCCACACATGGTTGGTGTAGAGCGCGAACGCCATCGCCGCGAGGAAGCCGAGCGCGAAGACGAGGCGTGTGGCTTGGGAGGAGGTGGGACGAGTCATGAGGTTGGTTCGGGAACAGGTGCGTTTGCCATGGAGAAAAATCCTCGGCAAGGTTGCTCTCCACACCCCGCATCGCTTCCGAGGGACAATCGGCGCGGTGCAACCCGCTACTTCGCGGGCGCTTATTTTCAGCGCCGCACGCGGAGGTCTCCCCAGTAGCTCCAGGCGTTGACGATGCGTCCGGAGGCCGGCGGCTCGGCGCGCAAATGGATGCGTCCGCCGGGTAGCGCGGGCAGCGCCACCGTGGCGGTTTGCGGACCGACATCGGTGGGCGCGTTGACGGGGTCGAGGTGCCGGCGGAACAGCTCGCGGCGCGAGCCGTCGGCCTGCTCGGCTTCGACGACGAATACGACGCCGTCGGTCCGGCGCGCGGCGGTGTGGGCGCCGCGCAGCACGCCGAAGCGGATTTCGAGTTGGTTCATGCCGTCGAGCCACGGATAAACCAGCTCGGAAGAGGCGTGGGCGAACAGGATCGGTTGGCCGTCCTCCTCGGAGTTGGCGAAGCCGAATTGCGCGTGGGTCGCGAGCGGCGCGACGGGTTGGCCGGCGAAATCGAGCGCGAGGCGCAGCGGGGTGAGGGCGAGTTCGCTCCAGAATGCGTTGGCCCTTTCCGCGCCGTCGGTGAGGAAGCGGAGCTCGCCCTGCGAAGGCCAGGGGATGTCCACGCGAAACTCGCGCACGCCGCGGTCCTCGGGATTCGTGTCGGGATTGAGCGAGCGGTCGAGCAGCGGGACTTCGGAACCGTCGGGACGCGCGAGGATGATCCGGAAGCGGACCGGCACGGCCTTGCGCGATTCGAGCCAATCGCGGTCGAGTTGGCCGAGTCCGCCGGTGATGGAAGCGGCGTCGTCGCCGATCGGGAAGGCGAGCATACTGGGCGTGCCGACGACCGAGACGATATGCTGGTTGAAGGTCGTGCGCTGCGCGTTGCGTGCGATCTCGCGCCGTGCGGGTGCGTGCAGCTCGCCATGGATGCGGAGGCCGTTTTCCGCGGGATCGACGAGGGGCGTGGCGCGGCGGTGATAGACGATGAAATGCGAGTCGTATTCGAGGTAGCGGCGGCCATGCACGTCGAGTTGCGCGACGTCGGCGGAACGGTCGAAATCCTTCGCGACCGTGTAGTAGTTATGCAGGAAGTCCGGTGCCTCGCGTTCGACGCGCGGGATTTCGAAGGGGCGCAGGACGATCCACGTCGGCTGGAGGTAGCGCAGGATCGCACCCCACGACGTGCCGAGCTCGCGGCGGGCGGCCACCATCTCGCGCGAGGACATGCCTGGCCAGTCGTAGGTTTTCAGGCCGGAGAAAAAGCCGATGTAGCCCAGCGGCTCCATGAAGATGGTGTCGCCCGGCGAGGATTGGGCGTGCAGCCACTCGCCGATCTGGCGGCGGTTGCCGTCCTCGACGATTTGCTGCTGGCTGCGGACCTGACGGGCTACGGCCCAGACGCTCCAGACGTTGGGGAGCAGCAAGGCGGCGGCGAGCGTGAGCGCGAGACCGCGGCAGACACCTGGCGCGGCCCCGGGCGACACGAGCCATTGCGTAAGCCCGGCGAGTGCGATCAACGCCAGCACTGTCGTGCTCGGGATATACCAGGGGAACGGGAAATACGGAAAATACGTGAGATAGACATGCGCTCCGAAGTAAGCGAAGGAAGCGACGCGCGCCCACGAGGCCAGGCGAGGGAAGAGCCACAGCAGCGCAGCGAGAGTGGCGAGCGTGCGCGAGACGATGATGATCGCACCAGGCCAGCCGCCGATCATGTAGTAAGCCGGCAGGAACGTGAGTTCGAGGGACGACGATTTGGTCCACGTCAGCCACGGGAGCCGCACGGCGGTGCTGATCAAGCCACCCAAGGTGTGCGGATCGCCGATGCCGCTCTTGGCGGTGATCGTGTGCGGCACGGGCGTGCCGTAGTAGAGCCACGCCCAGACCAGCCACGGCAGGTAGAGCGCGGTCGTAAGCAGTCCGGCGCGGACGAAGAGCCGCAGCTGCGCCCCGCGGGTCGAGCCGGTGGTCGGCGGATCGTTGAAGAGCCAGAAGCCCGCCGCGATCAGCCCGACGTAGATGAAGCTGTCCGGGCGCGTCCACATCAGGCCGGCCCAGGCCGCGCCGAGGTGCGCCCACTGCCGCGGGCCGGGCGTTTGGTGGGCCCAGAACGCGTAGGCGATGAAGAGCAGCATGAACGCCGTCTCCATGCCGTTGATCGTGAAGTCGAGGGTTTTGGCGTCGCTCAACAAGCCCCCCACGACCACCGCCAGCGCGACTGGCGCGTAGCGGGAGCGCCGCGCGAGACCGGTCAGCAGTGCGGCGGCGCCACCGAGGGCGGCCGCGCAGATGAACCGGAAAATCCACAGCGCACCAGGGTCGGACGTATTGCCCGTCAACAGGCTCGCGAGGGCGGGCAGCAGCACGCCGATCGGAGAGGTGAAGGTGTGCAGCCGGTCGCCGAGGTTGAAAACCAGTCCGTGGCCCGTCGCGAGGTTCTTACTCGAACGGTAGGTGATGTAGTAGTCTTCCCAGACGTGATTCGTATAGAGCGCGAAGCCGAGCGTGATGACGGCGGCGACGACAAACACTACCACACTGGGCGCGAGCTTGGCGGAACGATTCATGAGAGACGAACGGACTACTAAGGTTGGCCGGGAGGACGGCATCAAGCCTCCAAGCGATGGCCCTCGACCGGCCTCAAGGTTTGACGCGCAGGTCGCTCCAGAAGCTCCACGCGTTGGTGATGCGGCCGGAGGGCGCGGGAACGGTGCGCAGAATGAGGTGGCCGCCCGGCAGCGGCGGGATGGGCAGGCGCAAGGTTTGCGTGCCGCGGTCCGCGGGCTTTGGCGACGGGTCGAGGAAACGGCGGAAAATTTCCCGGCGCGCGCCCTGGGCGTCTTCGGACTCGACGACGAATTGCGCTCCGTCGGAGACCTGTCCCTCGGCATAGGCACCGGGGAGCAAGCCGTAGCCGGCCTCGAGCGTGCCCATCTCGGGGCACCAGGGATAAACGAGTGTCGTGGAGACGTGGGCGAAGATCGAGGGCTTGTCGTCGAGCGTGACGGCTTGGAAACCGAAATCGGACCGGCTGCGCGCAGAGGGAGGGATTTCGAGCGTCTCGCCGTGCAGCGCCAAATCCATCGTGGCGGCGTGCAAATCACCCCAGAACGCCGCGGCGAGGGCGGGATTGGTTTCGGAGCGTGTGGTGAATCGAAGCACGCCGTCGACCGGTTGCGGCAGTGCGACGCGGAACGCCTGCAGGCCACGGTCGTCGGCGCGGTTCACTGGATCGAGCCGGTGTTCGAAGAGTTTCCGGCGTTCGCCGTTGGCGCGTGCGAGCTCGATCTGGAAGTCGACCGGCCCCGTCTTGGCGGAGCCGCGCCAGGCGGCGTCGTGGAGGCCGAACGAGCCGCTCAACTCGCCGAGCCCGGGAGTCGCGCCGAACTCGATCGTCGCCGGCGTCCCGACGGTGACGACGAAGTTTCCATTGAGTTCTGTCGGACGAAGCGGTGCCGGTGCTTCGATGCGCTCCGGGTAGCACGGTGTGGCGCCAGCCATGAGCGCGAGCGGAGATCTGTCCGCACGGACCCAGAGCCAGTAGCTCCAGTCGTAGACGAGGTCGTAGAGCGGGCCGGGCGTAAGGAGGAGGACGATGCGCGCGTGTTCGCCCGACGGCAATGGGGTGTAGGCGACGGTATGTCCGTGGGCGCGCCGCGCCAGCTCGCGATCCAAGTAGTGGCGGTAAACCGGGATGATGCGGCCGTCGCTCTCCTCGACCTGCACGACGACCTCCACGCCGTCAGTGCCGCGCGGCGGTTCCTGGGCGAGGGCGAACTCTTCGATGCCATAGGCGAACGCGAGGGAGTTCATGCCGGGTTGCCACGGATAAACGAGTCGCGCCGGCGCGTGGGCATCCCAGCGGTGGGGTGTTTCCTTTTTCGGCAGGATGGGGCCGCCGGTGATCGTGCTCGAGGCGAGTGCGGGGATCTGGCGATCGCCGAAGTGCAGCGGCGGGCCGCCGATCACCGTGAGCGGGGCGGCGGTGATCAGAGGAATGCGCGCGCTCGCGAGCGTGGCGGTGGCGGTGACGGCGAGCGCCTGCACGCGGTGTTTCCCGGATTCGGCCTCGGGGATGGAAAGGTGGAAGGTGGCGACGGCGGGCTCCTCGTTCGCGCAGCGCATCCGGCGCACCCGCACCTCGTCGCAGTAGAGTTCGATCCACTGCGTGCCGATCGGGGCGCGGACGGTCACGCCGGCGGCTCGGGTCGGGTCGGACGGAGCGCTGGTGATCTGCACCGCGGGCGAGGCAGTTGCTCTCTCGGGAAATGGGGCCGCGGGCGCGGCGTCGAGGCGCTTCAGCAGGCGGTAACCGCGCGGCGTGAGCTCGTCGCTCGCGATCTCGACGTAGTGTTCGGCGATTTCCGGCCAGAGCCAGGATTGCTGGTGCAGCGGATATTTGAGGAAGCCGCGCACTGCGCCGCTGTCGATCACGAGCGCAGGCGGGTGTCGCCGCCAGTCGGCGAGCAGTTGATCCCGGGACCCGGGCACGACGGCGTAGTCGGTGTTTTTCTGCGGATCGAGATTCGTCCAGGGAATCATGCCCGTGACGAAGGTGTTGTAGAGGAACCGGGTCGCGGGCAGCCGTCGGGAAACGGCGTAGATTTCGGGATTGTAGCCCCACACATGAATCCGGTCCTCCGGGCGGCTGTGCTGGCGGATGAGCGCCGTCAGCACCTCGATGGTGGGCTCGGGCAGGTCCATGTGCCGGAAACGCGACTCGACGGGACGCCAAAACATCGCCCCGCCTGCGAGCAACAACAGGACGGCAATGGAGGGCCGCCAGTATCGACCGGCCGCCCACGTCGGTGGGTGACGGATTACTTGTGCGAGCAGCCAGCCACAGGCCAGGCTGAGTCCCGGAATCAGCTGGATGGAGTAATGCGAGAATCCGCGACCGCTCAGGGTGGTGGAGAAAAGCCCCGCGGCGCTCCAGCCGAGGATCATCCACGCCAGAAAATCGAAGTCACCCGAGGCGCGGCCGAGCTGGCGCAATGTCCGCCAGAGCAATCCCACCGCCGCCATGATGGCCAGTGCGACGAGTCCCGGCGAGACGTTCATGGCGAGGTCGAACGGCACGCGGATCGTCGCCCAACGCTCGGCACGCGGCACATCGGGCACGTAGAGTGTGTTGTTGTAGGTCCAGGTGTAGTAGACGTAGTCCGCCCAGGCGCCGTGCGTGGCGAAGTAGCCCATCGCGAGCGCCACGGGAATGGCCGCGCCGACGAGCAGTCCGACGCCCAGTCCAACGGCGAGGCGGCGACGTTGGGGAATCGCGAACGCGGCAATGGCGAGCAGCGTCAGCGCCGCGGCGAAATCGAGCACGGCGGGTTGCTTCGCCAACCACGCCAGGCCGAAGGCCGCACCGGATGCCGCGCCCCAACGTCGCCGGCCCGAACTCCAGCCGCGGGCCAGGCAGCAGTAGGCGAGGCTGGAGAAAAAGATCAGATACCAAGCCGTGTGCGCCGGCATCATGTCGCGCAGCGTGGGCAGCAAATAGCAGAGCAACACGACGAACAGTGCGGCAATGACGCCCGTTTCGCTTTCGTCGAGGCTGCGCGCGATCAGCAGCACGAGGGTGGCGGTCGCCGCGATCAGGAAGATGAGCGCCACGTGTTGCGCGCGCAGGTTCCAGTCGCCACAGGCGGCGAACACGGCGGCTTGGGCGTAGGGGACGAGTGGCGTGCGTTGGTCGACGGCGTCGCGGTAGGGCACGGCACCCTGCCGGATCTGCTCGGCCATGGTGAAGGTGACGGCTTCGTCGACGTTCCAGACCGGCTTGTCCAGGCCGGGTGAGCGCAGCAGCCAGGTTGCCGCCAGCAGCAACAACACGAAGCCGATCCGGGCGAGCAATCTCATCGCGACGGGAGCGCGCGGGCGGGGCCGCGCGGAGGGATCAGTGGAACGCGCATTTGGACCAATACGTCCAATCCTTCGTCTTGGTCGGGCCGGCCACGGTGCGCAGGAGCAGGCGGACGGGCGCGGATGCGGCCGGGAAGGTTACCGTGATTTTCTGAAAGCCGCGATCTTCGGTGCGGTGGACCGGATCGAGCTGCCGGCGGAACAGCTCGCGTTCCTCGCGGCCATCGGTCCAGACGATGACGAATTCGGCGCCATCGGTCTTGGGGGCCTCGCGGTAGGCGTCGGGCATGAAACCGAACTCGACGTCGGCGCGCTGCGCGCCGGCCGGGACGGCGAGGGCCATTTCGCCGTTCGCGTGGACCATGCGGACCGGCGCGCCGTCCACCAGTTCAGTGTTGGCCGAGTTGCCGAAATCGTGACGGACGTAAATGATGTCCTCGTCGTCGATCACCGGATAGCGGCGCCGGTAGAGGGTGAAGTTGGCGTCGAATTCCAGCATGAACGGATCGGGCAGGCCGGCCGCCGCCGCTACCGCCGGCCGGACGTCGAACGTGGCTGCGGCTTCATACATCCGGCTGAGCACGGTGGGGTTCTCCTGGTTGACCCTTTCGGCTTCGGAAGCGCGAATGACCGCCCATTCCGGAGCGAGGCGGGTCAGCAGGACGGACCAGGCGTTCGACTCGCGGCGCGCCGCCACCATGCGTGGGCAGGACAGGCCGGGGTAGTCGTAGGTTCGCAGTTGGGAAAAATAGCCGATGTAGCCCAGCGGCTCCATGAACACGCGGTCGCGGAGCGAGCCGTGTTCGTGCAACCACTCGCCGATGCGGCGCAGGTTGCCGTCGTAGACGAGCCGCTGCTTCGCCTCCATCTGCACGGCCATGCGGGCGCAGAGAAAAAGCTGGAAGCCGAGCGTCCACACCGCGCCGGCGATCGCGATGAACCGCACCCAGCGCCACGCGGGGCGCGCCGGCAACACGGCGCCGGCGAGCCCGGCCCAGGCGATCGCAGCGAACAGGTTGGTCGCCGGGAAATACCACGGGAACGGGAAATACGGAAAATAGCTCAGGTAGGCGTGGGTGCCGTGGAAGGCCAGCGAAGCGGCGCGCACCGGCGCCGGCAGGCGCGGGAAAAGCCACGCGATGAGCGCGAAGAAGCCGAGGGTGCGCGCCGTCATCACAAACACCGCCGCGCGCCAGGCGCCACCGACATAATACGTGGGTAGCAGCGTGCCGTCGACGCTGGTCGAGCCGCTCCAGACATTGAAAGGCAGCAGCACGAAGGTCTGGAGGAATCCCACCGCCGTGCGTCCCGGATTCATGGAGCCCTTGGCGATGATGGTGTGCGGGATGGGCGAGCCGTAATACCACCACGCCCAGAGGAACCACGGCAGGTAGAGCGCGGTGCACAGCGCCGCCGCCAGCACGAACGTGCGGAATTCAGCCCCCCGCGGACGGCCGTCGCGCGCGAACCAGTTGAAGAGGAACCAGCCGCCGCCGAGCAGCGCGATGTAGATGAAACCGTCGGGCCGAGTCCACATGATGCCCGCCCACGCCGCGCCAAGGTGCAGCCAGCGACGGCGACCGACGTCGGTCAGCGCCCAGACTGCGTAGGCGAGGAAGAGCAGCAGCCAGCCCGTCTCCATGCCGTTGGTGGTGAAATCGAGGACCTTGGCCTCGCAGATCATGAAGCCCACGCCGAGCCACGCCGCCCAGCGCGGCGCGCCCATGCGCTCGATGGCGCGGAACAGCAGCACGCTCGCGCCGCCGAGGGCGACGATGCTCGCGATGCGGAACAGCCACAACGCGAGCTCGTCCGCGTCGCCACTCACCCGGCTGGCGAGCGCGGGGAGCAGTGCGCCGAGCGGTGAGGTGAAGCTATGCACGCGCTCGCCGGGTGTGAAGACGAGTCCGTGGCCTTGCGCGAGATTTTTGCTCGCGCGGAACGTGATGTAGTAATCCTCCCAGCGGTGATTGGTATAGAGGACGAACGCCAGTGCGGCGAGAGCCGTGAGGGCAAACACAACCAAGGCACGGCGGACAGGAGCGGCAGCGGTCATGGGGAAAGCAGCGATAGAGGCGCGGCGCGGTCATCGCCGCAAGCCGCAACCCAACTCTCAGTCGTGATCCAGCCACGCCTCACGCGCCAGATCGGCGTGGCGCGGCAGCACTTGCGCGGCGTCGTGGAAGCGGCGCACTTTCGAATGCGCCGCCGGCGCGAGCGACTTGCCGCTGCGCTCCTTGGCGAGGCAGGTGAGCATCATCCGCGCGAGCGCCCCGGCGTTGCCGGGCGGCACGAGATAACCGTCCTGCCGCTGGCCGATCAGCTGCGGGATGCCGTGCACGTCCGTCGAGACGATCGGCGTGCGGAACGCCATCGCTTCCATCACCACGCGCGGGAACGACTCCTCGAAACTCGTGCAGACGAAGAGATCCGACGCCGCGAAGAAATCGAACGCCTCGCGCGTCTCCGGCACGAGCGTGACGTTGGTCAGCCCGAGCGCCGCGATGTCGCGTTCGATCAGTTCGAGGTAGATGCCGGGCCGCGCGCCCACGAGCAGGAAACGCACGGGCGCCGCGCCGCGGTAGTGCCGGTTGAAGTGCGCGACGGCGCGCAGGAAGATGTGCTGCCCCTTCCGCTCGCAGACCGTGCCAATGTTGGCGACGATGACTTCGTCGTCGCGCAGGCCGTGCTTGCGGCGCAGCGCCGCACGGTCGTGCGCGGCGCGGAAGGCCTGCACCTGTGCGAGATCGATCCAGCTGGGCACGATCGCGAAGTGGCCGCGGTCGTCGTCCGCGTAGTAACGGCGCGTCGCCTCGCACAGGAACAGTGTGCGCGTGCTTTGCTGGAGCGCATCGTGCACGAGGCGGTGCATGGCGAGGGGCAACTTCGTCTCGAAGGCGCGGAACACCGACGTGCTCTCGTGGATGTAGAGCAGGCTTGGGCGGTCGGCGCGGCGGGCGAGTGGCACGCCCCAGAAGCAGAGCAGTGTGTTTGCGACGACGAGATCGACGTGATCCCAGTCGACGTGTCCGGAGATTTCGCCGAGGCGTTGGTGGAATGTGTCCTCGTTCGGACTCTGCAACAGTGCGGCTTCGTCGACGACGATCACGGCGGCGCCGAGCTGCGCGTAATTCGCGCGCAGCGGGCCGTCCTGTCCGGCGAGCACGGTGACGCGCCAGCCCTGTGCGCGCACGAGGTGCGTCGCGTATTCGAGCAGGAAGAGCGGCGCGCCCTCGAGGTTGAGATTGTGCGTGAGCAGCAGCACTTCGAGCGGCCGTGCGCGTTCCGGCCGGCCGCCGGCGGTGCGCGCGCCGGCGACGGCGGCGCCGTTCAATTCCCAGTGGCGGCTGAAATACGGATCGCGGTAGCCGGCGTAGCGGTCGAGCCACGCCATGTGCTCTGCCTCGTCGAACGTCACGCCGCGGGTTGCGCTGCCCCAATGCATGAGCTTCGCCTGCGGCGTGTAGATCACGCGGAAGCCGGCGGCGCGGGCGCGCAGGCAGTAGTCGACGTCGTTGTAGGCGACGCCGAAGTCGCGCTCCTCGAAGCCGCCGAGCTGACGATAAAGTTCCGTGCGGGTGAGCAGGCACGCGCCGGTCACGGCGGAGACTTCGCGGGCGACCGCGTGCCAGAGCGTCGGCACGTCGTTTTCGGCGCACCGCGCCCACGGCGTGTCAGCGAGTCCGCCGTGCGGGCCGATGACGATGCCGGTGTGGTTGAGCGTGCGGTCCGGGAAAATGAGTTTGGCGCCGACGACGCCGACGTCCGACTGGCGGAACCACGCCGCCATTTCCTCGAGCCAGCCGGGCTCGAGTGCGTTCACGTCGTTGTTGAGATGGAGGACGAGCGGCGTGTCGACGTGCGGCAGCGCGGCGTTGACGAGGCGCGAGTAGTTGAACGGCGCCTTCGCGTCGGGCGTGCGGGTGACGACGCAGCGCAAATCGGGACGCGTCTGGATGCGCTCGAGGTAGCGCAGCGCGTCGGTGTCGCGCGAGTGGTCGTCGACGATGACGAGTTTCACCCAGCGCCAGTCGACGGTCTCCTCGAGGAGCTCGATGCATTCCTGCAGGAGGTGCAGGCGATCGCGCGTCGGGATGACGATGGTGACCGGCAGCTGCGCGAGCGCGTCGCGGGTCCAGCGCAGTTGATGAACGTTTTCGCGGCGGAAATGCGCGGCCGGTGGCACGAAGGGCGCGGCGGACCAGTGGCGGCGATCCATGGTTTCGACGAGGGCGAGGCGCGCTTCCTCGATGACGAGACCGGAGGCGGGCAGCGGCGCGCGACCGGCGCGTCGATGGAAACCGATCAGCGGCACATGCGCGACTTCGCGGCCGGTCCAGCGATCGCCGAGACGGAGCAGCGCGTCGAACCACGGAATGTTGCCGAAGGCCGCGCGGAAACCGCCGGCGGCGATCAGGCGCTCGCGGCGCGCGACGGACAAGTGGCCGGGGAAAAGACCGGAAACCGCCAACGCGGGACTCCACTCCGGCTTGAAGCACGGATCGCGGCGCGCGCCGGCGTCGTCCATCGAGTCCTCGTCGGTGTAGACCAGCTCCAGCTGCGGGTTCGCGGCGAAACGCTCGGCGATTTCGAGCAGCGCGTCGGGCGAGAGCCGCGCGTCGCCCGGCAGCAGCGTGACGAGCTCCGCGTCGCCGGTGCGCAGCAAGGCGTCGAGGCGAGCGATGGTCTCGGCCGGGTCCGCCGTCAGGTGCGTGCGACAGCGCGTATCGAGGCCGGGCAGCGCCGGCGCGCCGACGAACTGAGCCTCCCAACGCGGATAAATCTGCGCGGCGAGCGACGCGGCGAGCTGCGAGAGTTGCGCGGCGGTGCAATCGCGCGCGTCGACGAGTAGCTGGAAGCGCGGCCCGGTGCCGAGCGCCGCGGCGGATTGGCGCAGGATCGACGCGAGCCGGCCGCTGAGGCGGTTGTTGCGTTGCCAGGCGGCGAACGCGTCGGGCGTGTCTTGGCCCGGCAGAGCGGCCGGCGCCTCGCGACGATAGAGCGCGTGCGTGGCGCGCACGGCGGCCCAGCGCTCCGACCACGAACCGAGGTCGAGCCGGCGGCGCTTCGCCGCGGCGCGCAGGGCGAGCACGCAATTCCACAGCGTTCCCTGGTCGAACGCCGGCAGCGGCCGCTCCCAGAGGTGGCAGGAGCGTGGATAAAAACGCCGCGCGAAGACGAGGTGCCGCGTGCCGTCCTCGAGTTCGGCGAACAGTTTGATCGCCGCCGGTCCGGGCACGTTTTCGTCGATGTCGAGCAGGCCGAAATACTGCGAGCGCGCGGCGTGCGGATGACCGGGGAACAGCTCGGCCGCTTCGGGGCGCAGGAGATTGCCGTAGGAAAATTCATTTTCGACGCCCGGATGCGTGCTGCCGATGAGGCGGCGAATGCGCTGCTCGCGGTGGATGATCCAGCCTTCGACGCGGACCTTGCCGTATTGCACGCCGCCGACGAGTTCCGGTTTCTCGAGCGCGCCGAAGAACGGTGGATTGGGCAGCGTGTCGAGCGGGACGGCTGCGCCGGCTGCGACGAGCGAGTCGGCGAGGGGGGCGAGATCGGCCGCAGGGTTCGCGCGCAGCGCTTGCAGCAGCACGTGCACGTGATCGGGGAGCACGCCGAGTTGGTAGCGGCCGACGGAGCGCGGACCGTCCTTCACGCGGATCGGGCTGCGCCAGAATTCGAACCAATTGTTGTCGGCGTCGAGCAGTTCGAGCCGGACTTCGCGCGCGCCGCGATGCGGCTGGAGGCGCAGCAGAAATCCGACGTGCGGCAGGCGAGATTCGGGACGATAACGCGTTTCGATCTCCGGTCGCGGCAGGCCGAGGATGCCCATGTGCGGCACGCCGTCGATCATCGCGCGGATGTCCGAGAAGCCGGCGCCGATCTTCGAGAGAAACCAGCCGGTCACCCACACGGGTTCGCCGGCAAACACCCAGTCGCGGGGCTGCTCGACATCGAAAATATAGGCGTCGTTCTCGTTCACGCGGAGAGTCGCCCATGTAGGCGGCGCGCGGGCGCGGGAGCAAGTCCCGCCTGCGGGCGGAAGCGGGCGGCCATCGGCTCAGTTCCCGGCGACGGCGCTTTGCGCGACTGCGAGGTGGCCGGGGAACGACGCGTCCTGATGATAGCGGCGCAACACCGCCTCGCGGGCGCGGGTGGCCTTGGTGCGGTCGCCGGCGAAGTGCGCGGCGAGCGCCTGCTTGATCGCCTCGGCGAGTTGGTAGCGGTCGCCCGGCGGCGTGAGCCACGCCTCGTCGGGCCCGAACATCTCCGCGATGCCGTTGACATTGGTGCTGACGATCGGGCGTGCGAACGCCGCCGACTCGAGCAGCACGCGCGGGAACGATTCCTCGAAACTCGTGCACACGAAAATGTCCGCCAGCTGGTAGAAGTCGAAGATCTCGCCCGTCTCCGGCACGAACACGACATTGTCGAGGCCGTGCAGGTCGACCTCGCTGCGGAGGATGTCGAGGTAGGGGCCCGGTCGCGCACCGACCATCACGAACTGGATCGGCCGGTCGGGATAGGTGTGGCACAACTCGTCGCGCAGCAGCTCGGCGGTGCGCACGAAGATGTGCTGGCCCTTGCGCTCGCAGACCGAGCCGATGTTGACGAGCAACACCGCACGCGGATCGAGCCCGTGCTTGCGCCGCAGGTCGGCGGCCGCGTGCGTGCGGGCGAACGCGTCGACGCGCGCCGCGTCGACCCAGCTCGGCAGCAGGCGGAAGTGGTCGCGGACGTTGAGGTAGTCGAACACCAGCCGCGACGAGTCGGCGGTAAACACGACATTCGTGGCGGCGCGAAACGCGTCTTCGACGAGCGGAAAGAGCGGCGGGGGCAACAGCGGCCGGAAGAAGCGGCGCACCGGGGAGCTTTCGTGGACGTAAAGCAGCGCGGGTTTGCCGGCGGCGCGCGCGGCGAGCACCGCCCAGAACGTCACCATCGTGTTGCCGATGAGCAGATCGAATTCATTCCAATCGGGATGAAAGGCGCGCGACAGCGCCGACTGGAACGCGGCGGGGGGTTCGGCCGTGAGCGCCGCGGAAACGTCGACGACGTCGACCGGCATGCCCGCGCGCACAAACACCTCGCGCATCGGCCCGTCCTGCGGCGACACCACGCGCACGCGCGCGCCGGGTTGCGCCGCGAGGTAGCGCGCGAGTTCGAAGATGAACCACGGGGCGCCCTCGAAGTTCAGATTGTGCGTCGCGACGAGCACGCGCAGCGGTCGCGCGGATGTGTCGCGCAGTGCGGGCGCGCCGGGCACGCGGCGATGTCCGACCGGCAATGGAGCCTCGGCGCGGTAAGCCGCCCACGCACTGCGCAACGCTGCGAGTAGTTCGCCGGCCGAGCCGCGCGGCAGGCCGTGCCGGCGTGCCGCGCCGAGCAACGCCCACACGGCGCGCCCGAAGGTGCGGCGGGAGAAGAACGGCAGCGGGCTGTCCGCGCCTGCGATCACGCGCGGCGTGAAGCGCTGCGCGAACGCGAGGTGCTTCTCGCCGTTGTCGAGCTCGGCGAAAACTTTCACCAACGCCGGCGCGCTGAGCGTGGCGGGCAGGTCGACGTGGCCGCGGAACTCGGATTGCCCGATGCGCGGCAGGTCCGGAAAAATCGCCGCGATGTCGGGACGCGGCAGGCCGGCGCGCAGCGTCGATTCCTGGACGGCGTCGGCCAGCGCGGAGATGCGCACGATGCGCGCGGTGCGGTGGGCGAGCCAGCCGTTGACGGAGAGGCGGCCGTAGCGCAGCCAGCCGGTTTCGCGCGGTTCCTCGAGCGCACCTTGGAACGGCGGCACAGGCAGGGAATTCAGCGGGGTGGCGAGCGTGGCGGCGACGATTTCGTCGGCGAGTCCGGCGAGCGGCTGCAGGGGTTGACGCGCGTGGAGCTTGAGCAGCGCGGGCACGGCGTCGGCCAGCGTCGCGGCGAGCGGCCGTGGCGGGGGACAGCCGGGCGCGTCGTCGGCCACGCGGATGGAGGTGCGGAAAAATTCGGTCCAGCCGCCGGAGGTATCGCGGAATTCGAGGCGGAGCAGCGAGGCGCCGCGGTGCGGTTCGAGCAACAGCACAAAGCCCGAGTAGGGTGGCCCGGCGCGGCCGAGCAGTTGCGGATCGAGCGCGGGTTTTGGCAGGCCGTGGATGGCGAGGAAGGCGCGGCCGTCGATCCAGGCGCGGAGGTCGGTGACCGAGCGATCGCGCCCCGCGAACAGCCAGCCGCCGATCCACGTCTGGCCGGCCGGAAATGTCCACTCCGGTGGCTGGATCTCGATCGCGAATTGAAGGCCGGGCGCGGAGGACATGGGGCGGTGTCAGGGGCCGGCGGTTTCGAGGGCGAGGGCGAGGTGTTGCGGCAGCGCCACGCGCTCGTCGAAGCGCGATTCGACCACGCGGCGCGCGCGTTCGACGTGCGAACGGTCGCCGGCGAGGAGGTCCGTCAGTGCGGCGCGCAGGGCGGCGGCGAGTTGCCGCGCATCGCCCGGCGGCGTGAGCCAGGCTTCTTCGGCGGTGACGAGTTCGGGTATGCCGTTCACATCGGTAGTGACAATCGGCGTGCGAAAAGCCGCCGCTTCGAGCAGCACGCGCGGTGAAGATTCCTCGAAACTGGTGCACACGAGCACGTCGGCGAGGCGGAGCCAGTCGAAGTTCTCGCGGGTTTCCGGCACAAAGCGGACGCAGTCGAGTCCGGCGTCCGCCACCTGCTGTTGCAGCGCCTGCTGGTAGGCGTCGCCGCGTGCGCCGACCATGACGAACTCGAGCGGTCGATCCGATTGCTGCCGCCGCCATTCCTCGCCGAGCAGTTCGGCGCCGCGCACGAAAACGTGCTGGCCCTTGCGGGCGCAAACGGTGCCGAGGTTGAGCACGACCAGGGCGCGAGGATCGACGCCGTGCTTGGCACGGAGAAGCGCCGGGGTGTGCTGCGCGGCAAATGCGTCGATCGCCTCCAAGTTCAACCACGTCGGCAGCACGCGGAAGCGGTTTTGCGGGTCGAGCTGCGCGAAGATGTGGCGCGAGGCGTCGGCGGTGAACGTCACGTGCGTGGCGAGTTGGAACGCGCGCTCCGCGGCGAGGCGCAGCGGGCGGGAGCTGAAAAAGCGCCGGAGTGGCGCGCTCTCATGCACGTAAAGCAGGCTCGGTTTGCCCGCGGCCGCCGCCAGATGCACGCCCCAGAATGCCACCACGGTGTTCGCTACCACGAGATCGATCGCGCTCCAATCGAGCGACACGACCGCGCGGAGAGCGGCATCGAATTCCTCGGGCTGGGTCGCGCGGAGTGCCGGTTCGAGATCGACCACCTGCACCGTCATGCCGGCGGCTGCGAACAGCGCGCGCATCGGTCCTTCGCTCGGCGAGAGCACGTGGACGACCACGTCGGTCTCGCGGCGATGATAGGTCAGCAGTTCGAAGAGCAGGCGCGGCGCGCCCTCGAAGTTCAGATTGTGCGTCACCGCGAGGAGGCGCAGCGGCGTGGCGCGCCGCGCCGGGATCTGCGGGGTGATGCTAGGATAAGAGCGGCGCGGCACCGGCGCTTGTTCGCGGAAGCGTTCCCAAGCGCGGCGCACGGCGGAGAATTCCCGGACGGGAGAGCCGGGGTCGGCCTGGAGCCGGGCCGCGGCCGAGCGCAGCGACCACCCGGCGCGGATGAAAACGCCGAGCGAAAGCGGCGGCAGGGGAAACTCGGGACCGGTCGCCACATGCGGGAGGAACCGCTGCGCGAACACGAGGTGCTTCTCGCCGCTCTCGAGTTCGGCGAAGATTTTCAGTAGCGCGGCAACCCCGGGCTCGGGGACGACGTCGACCTGGCCGACGAACTGCACACGTTCGCCCTCGGTCAGGTTGGCGAAGACCGAGCCGACATCGTCGCGGGCGAGACCGTGGATCAGGGGCGAGGCGTTGCGGCCATCCACGATCGCCGTGAGGCGCCGGATTTTCTCGGAGCGGTGGGCGAGCCAGCCAGTGACGACGAGTCGGTGATCGGTGATGCGCCCGATGGCGCGCGGCTCTTCCAGTGCGCCGTGAAAGGGCGGATTGGGCAATGTGTCGAGCGGTGTGGCGAGCGCGTTGGCGGCAATCTCGTCGGCGAGCGCGGACCACGCTTGGCGCGGGAAACGAGTGTGCTGGCGAATGAGGGCGAGCAGCAGTTCGGAAAGGCGATCGGCAAGCGGCGGCAGAGCCGGAGCGGCGGGCGTTTCCGCCGCAACCGTGATGGCGGTGCGGAAAATTTCGCGCCACGCGCCGGCTGGATTGCGGAGTTCGATCCGCAGCTGCGTCGCGCCGCGATGCGGAGTGACCTGCGCGACGAAGCCGGTGAAGGGCGGGCCGGCGCGGCCGAGGAAACGCTCGTCCATGCCCGGCTTTGGCAAACCCGGCAGGCCGAGAAAGGGACGATGGTCGATCCAGACCCGAAGGTCCGTCGGGTAGTGATCGTTGGTTACCGCGATCCAGCCGGCCAGCCACGACGGACCGGCCGGGAAGTGCCAAGCAGGCGGGTGCACCTCGATGTCGAACTGCCAGCCGGCGGCTTCGTTCATGACGCGGCAGGTTGTCCGGATGCAACCGCTCTGGCGAGCGCGAGGTGGCGCGGCAGGACGCGGGTGGCGGCGAACTCGGCTTCGACGCGGGTGCGCGCGGCGCGGGCCTGACGCTGCATCGTCTCGGGGGAACTCAGCAGGGCGGCGAGCGCGTCGGCCCACGCGGGTGTGTGGCCGGGTGGCACGAGCGTCGCTTCGACGCTGTGGCGGGCGATTTCACTGATGCCCGGAATATCGGAGGCGAGCAGAGGGGTGCCGCACGCCATCGCCTCGAACACGACGCGCGGTGAGGATTCCTCGTGGCTGGAGCAGACGGTGAGATCGGCGGCGAAATAGTATCCGAGGAAGTCCGGGGTCTCCGGGTGGACGACGAGATTGGGCAGCGCGAGCCCGGCGAGGATGTCGCGGAGAAAATGGTCGTAGGGTGCGTCGCGTCCGCCGAGCAGGACGAAACGCGTGCGCGCCGCGAGCGCGGGGTGGCGCTGGTTGAAGAGCGCGACGGAGCGGGCGAAGGCGAGCTGGCCTTTGCGGTCGCAGACGGTGCCGACGTTCGTCACCAGTAATTCGCCGGGACTGGCGCCGAGTTGCGTGCGAAGCGCGGCGCGATCCTGCGCGGCGCGCCATGCATCGATCGCGGCGATGTCGACCCAGCCGGAGGTCAGCGACGCGCGGACGGGATGGCCGGGCCACGCGTGGTAGCGGCGCGTGGCGTCGCTAGTGAAGCTGACGACGTCGGCGGCGGTGAGGGCGGACTCGACGAGCGTGAGCACCGCGGGTGACAGACCGCCGCCGTAGAACGCGGCGGGACTGGTGCTCTCGTGCACGTAGTAGAGCACGGGGCGACCGGCGGCCTTGGCGGCGTGCACGGCCCAGAAAGTCGTGAAGGTGTTGCCGATGACGATATCCGGCGCGGCGAAGTCGCACTGCGTCGCGAGTGCGGCGAGGGCGCTTTGCGCGGCGACTTCATCAGCGGCGGAGAAAAGCGGCGCGGCGTCGATCACCTGCACGGCGGCGCCGAGGGCGGCGAAGCGCGCGCGGAGCGGGCCTTCGGCGGCGCTGACGACGGAGAGTTGCAGGCCTTCACTCGCGAGGTAGCGGGCGAGATCAAGCAGGAAGAGCGGCGCGCCTTCGAGATTCAGGTTGTGCGTGGCGAGCAACACGCAACGCAGCGCGTGCGGGACGCTCGGCGGCGGATGCGCGACGGCTTCGGCGGCGGCGGTCTCGGCGAGATAGCTTGCGCGGAGGCGGGCAAGGTCGGCGTCGAGTTGCGGCGTGAATTCGACGGCGTGTCCGCGGACGCGCAGCGCGCTGCGCCACGCGAGCAGCGCTTCGTTGAAGGCGGCGGCGCTCGCGGCGGCGTAGGGATATTTTTCGAGCTCGGCGTCGTGGCGGCGCGTGGTGCGCACCTGCACGAGGTGCAGCGAGCCGTCGGGCATCTCGGCGTAGAGGCGCAGCACGACGGGATTCGACAGCTGCGCGGGCACGTCGACGTAGCCTTCGTAGCCGCACGCGGCGGCGATCGGGTAATCCGGAAAATGCGGAACGAGATTCGCGGTGGCGCGACCGAGTTTGAGCGGTTGCAGCGCCTGGAGGTCCGCCGTGCACCAGAGGCGCGCGATCTTTTCCGAGCGGTGGAAGAGGTAGCCGACAACCGGCAGCAGGCCGAAGCGGCAGCGGTTCACCGCGGCCGGTTCATCCGCGTGGCCGACGAAGGGTTCGGGCGGGAAGAGTTGATCCTGCACGACGGGCAAATCGGCGGCGAGGCGCGCGGCGAGTTGGACCCACGTGGCGTCGGGTTGCGTGCGGCGGGTGCGGAGGATGAAATCGAGGCCGCGGGTGAAATCGTGCCACTTGAGCGGACGCGGGCTGGCGGGCGTGGTTTGATCGATACGCTCGCCGGCGACTTGGTAGCTGACGGTTTGGAATGCGGTCCAGTGTCCCTCGATCTCGAGCGCTTCGAGGACGATCTCGATGGGGCCGGGACGCAGTTCGACGGTCACCCAAAACTCCGCGAGCGCGTAGCGTTGGCCGGTTTTGAAATGAGCCGCGAGGTCGGCGCGCGGGCGGCCGTGCACGGCGGGAAAGGCGCGGCCAGCGATGCGCGCGCGGACGTCGACGAAGTGGCGTCCGGCTTTCGGCCAGACCCAGCCGCGGAGGATCTGCCAGCCGGGCGCGAGCGTCGCGCCGGGAGCGGGCGCCTCGATCTGCGAGTGACTGAAAGCGGTTTCGGCCATCCGGGAATCAGCCGAGCCAGGCTTCGCGAATCACCTCGAGGTGGCGCGGCAGGGCGCGGGCGTGATGGTAGTGGCGGGCGGCGCGGGCGCGGGCCATGGAGATCATCTTGTTGTTGCCGGCGAAGTGGTCGGCGAGCGCGGCTTTGAGCGCGGCGGCGAGCTTGAAGGGGTCGCCCGCGGGCACGAGGTAGGCTTCGTCGGTGTTGGTCAGCATCTCGGCGATGCCATTGACGTCGGTGCTGACGATGCGGGTGCCGAAGACCATCGCTTCGAGGATAACGCGCGGGAACGACTCCTCGAAGCTCGTGCAGACGAGCAGATCGGAGAGGTGATAGAAATCGTAGATGTCGGGCGTCTCGCGGAAGATTTTCACTTCCTGCAGGCCCATGAGTTGAATGTCCTCCTGCAACGCCTCCATGTAGAGGCCATCGCGTGCGCCGACCATCACCCACTGGATTTTTCGGCCGGGGAAGAGCGTCGCGAGTTCCTTGCGGAGGAGATCGATGCCGCGGATGTAGATGTGCTGGCCCTTGCGTTCGCAGACGGAGCCGATGTTGGTGACGATGACGGCGTCGGGGTCGAGCCCGTGTTTGCGACGCAGCGCGGCGCGGTCGTGCGTGGCGGCGAAGCGGTCGATACGGTCGAAGTCGACCCAACTGGCGAGCGTGCGGAAGTTGTCCTCGTTGTTCAGCGCCTCGTGGATGTCGTGCGTCGAGCGCGCGGTGAAGACGACGCGGTGAGCCCGACGGAACGAGTCCTCGACCACGTCCGGCAACGCGGTGGCGTGCGGCGAGGAGAAGAAGCGTTTCACGGTGTTGCTCTCGTGGATGTAGAACGCGCTGGGTTTGCCGAGACGATGCGCGAGTTGGATCGCCCAGTAGGTGAGCATCGTGTTGGCGATGATGACATCGTCGCCGGTGCAGGAATGCGCCTGCGCGAAGGCCGCGAGCGCGCGCTGGAAATCGTCGGGCGTCTTCGCGGCGCCGAACGCGGTGGTGTCCCAGACCTCGACCGGCAGGCCGGCGGATTCGAAGCGCGTGCGCAGCGGGCCGTCCTCAGGCGAAACGACGCGGACCGTCACGCCCGGTTGCTCGGCGAGGAAGCGGGCGAGTTCGAAGATGAAGATCGGCGCGCCTTCGAACTTGAGGTTGTGCGTGACGACAAGCGCGCGGAACGGGCGCGCGGTTTGCGCGTAGCGCTGGTGGTAGGGATTGAGCGGCAGGTTGCGCGGTGGGAAGTCGAGCGACTGGCTGTGATAGGGATCGCGGGCGGCGCCGTGGCGGGCGATGTAGGCGAGGTGCTCGCGTTCGGCGTAGGTGTTGCCGCGCGACGCGCTGCCGATGTGGCGGAGGACGGCTTGCGGCGTGACGACCGTGCGGTGACCGGCGACGCCGGCGCGGAGACAGAAATCGACGTCGTTGTAGGCGACTTGGAGTTGTTCCTCGTCGAAGCCGTGCAACTCGCGGTAGAGCGACGTGCGCGTGAGCAGGCAGGCACCGGTGACGGCGGCGACGTTGCGCGCGGCGTGCGGCAGGAAGAGATAGCCGAGGTCGTCGACCGGCTCGCGCTCGAAGAGCACGTGCGGCAGGCCGTCCTCGCGGCTGAGCGAAATGCCCGCGTGGTTGAGCGTGCCGTCGGGATACACGAGCGTGGCACCCACGACGCCGACGCCGGGGACGGACATCCAGCCGACCATGTCCTCGAGCCAGCCGGGCGTGAGCGCTTCGACGTCGTTGTTGAGGTGCAGCACGAGCGGCGTGTCCGCGCGCGCGGTGCCGAGGTTGACGAGGCGCGAGTAGTTGAAGACGCCGCCGTTGGCGGGCGCGCGCAGCACTTCGACGCGGAGGTCGGGACGCGCGGGCAGCGCGGCGAGGTAGTCGAGCGCGGCCGGTTCGTCGGAACAGTCGTCGACGACGATGACCTTCACGTGGTCGCGCGGCGTGGTGCGCGCGAGGGAGTCGAGGCACTTGGCGAGCAGGTCGGGCCGGTTCTTCGACGGGATGACGATGGTCACCGGATTCTCGGCGAGGAGCGCGGTGTCCCATTTCAACTGGTGGAGGCAGAGCGCGTAGTTTTGCGCGAACTCGGGGAGCACCGGCTCGGCGCGGAGCTGGCGCCGCGCGACGGCCTCGGCGATGCCGTTGCGCGCGGCGGCGAAGAGGTAGCCCTTTTGGTCGCCGCGGCTCGCGGTGCTCTCGGCGTGCGCGCGCCAATGGTAGCCGATGAACGGCACGTGCACGACGTCGCGGTCGGCGATGAGCTCCCAGCAACGGAGGAAGAGATCGATGTCCTGCGCGCCGTTGAACTCGGGGCGGAGTCGGCCGGCGCGTTCGACGATGTCGCGGTGGATGACCGTGAGGTGGTGCGTGTAGTTGTGCGTGATCGCCATCTCGGGCGACCAGCCGCCCTTGAACTGCGGATCGAAGCGGCGGCCGGTGTCGTCGATTTTGTCCTCGTCGGTGTAGAGGTAGCCGACGGTGGGGTGACGGGAGATGGCTTGCGCGACGTGGAGCAGCGCGTCGTGCGGCAGGACGTCGTCGTGATCGAGGAGCGCGATGAATTCGCCGGTGGCGACGTCGAGGGCGGAATTGGTGGCGCGCGCGATGTGGCCGTTTTCCGCGCGGAAGACCGGTTTGATGCGCGCGTCGGTTTTGGCGGCTTCCTCGAGGATGCGGCGGACGTGCGGCTTCGGCGAGGCGTCGTCGGCGATGCAGAGTTCCCAGCGCGGGTAGATCTGCTGCCGGAGGCAATCGAGGAGTTCGCGGAGATATTTTTCCGGTGTGTTGTAGGCGGGGACGACGACGCTGATCAGCGGGCCGCCGGCTTTCACGAGCGCGTCGGCATCCTGTTGGAGCACGGCGCGGAGGCGCGGGGTGAGGCGGTTGTGCCAGCACCAGCGCGCGTAGGGATCCTGGTCGCGACGGCGGGCGACGACGGCGGGGACTTTGCGCGGTTCGCCGCGGCCGAGGCTGGAAGAGAGGTGCGCTTTGAGGCGCGCGATCTCGGCGCGCGCCTCGGGCCAGCTGTCGAACTGGAAACGGCCGAGCGCACGGGCGCGCAGGAGCGCGGCGACGACTTGGGCGAAGAGAAACGGGCGGTAAATCTGCACCGGGCCCGAATGTTCGTCGCGGCGGTCGAGATACATGCGGCGGGCGAAGGCGAGCGGGCGCGTGCCGTCGCCGGTCTCGGCGAAGATTTTCAGGTTGGCTGGACTGGGCGTGTCGGCGCGGATGTCGACGAGGCCGTAGTAGCCGGACTTGAGCGCGTTGGCGTGGTCGGTGCGGTGCGCGGCGACGTCGGGGCGGTCCTTCGGAAACACGAGACGATTTTCCGTGAGGACGCCGGTGGTGGCGCTGAGTTGGGAGATGTGGCGACCGACGCCGAAGATCCAACCGGTGACGCGGAATTTGCCGTAGCCGGCGTTGATCCAATAGCCGGGATTTTCGATGTGGCCGACGAAGCGGTCGCCGATGACGACGTCGGTCGTGGGGATGAGGACTTCGCGGAGGACGGCTTCCGTCTCGTCGCGAATGGTGCGCCAGCCCGCTTGGTGGAAGTGGCGGTAGAGGTAGTGGAGCGTCTGGTAGACGATGGCCGCGCGGAGGAGCTTGGGCGGTTTCGTGGCTGACGCGGGCAGCGCGGAGGTGTCGAGCGCGGTGCGGAAGAATTCCCGCCACGCGGTGCCGTCGTGGTAATCGAGCGCGAGTTCGCGTGCGCCGCGCCAGACGACCACGCGTTGGATGAAGCCGGTGCGGAGCGCGGCGACGCTGTCGCCGAAGACCTGTTGCGTGTCGGGCCGCTCGAGGCCGTAGAGGCCGAGGTAAGGACGCCGGTCGACGCGCGCGCGGATGTCGAGGCAGGCGCCGTTTTCGCCGGGATAGAGCCAGCCGACGATTTCCAATCCCACGACTTCGGGCCGCCACGAGCCGGGGCTGTCGATATGGAATCTGGGAGCGGCGGAATCAGGCATGAATGGTCGGAAAATTAAGCGGGCGACGGGGGAGCCGAGTAAAGCCTGTTCCGGCGAGGACGAGACGGGCCAGGCGGTGGGGGAGCGCTTTCCGGGCGGGCGGAAATTCGTTTGGCAAGGCAGAGCGCATGGGGTTGGTTACGGGCAGTTGTCACCCCGCCCGTTGCCCTACGCGTCTGTGCCGAGCCGCGTCGAAACTTGGTTTTCGATCGGCCTTTTCGTGCTGGCGCTGGCGTTTCACGCGTGGGGCATGACGGTGGGGTGGGAGAGCAAGAGTCTCCCGGGGGTCGAATATCGGCAGGCGCAGACGGCGATCTCGGCTTACTGGATCAAGCAGGAGAACAATTTCTCGCTCGCGTATCCGACGCCCGTGCTGGGCAAGCCGTGGTCGGTGCCGATGGAGTTTCCGCTCTACCAGTGGTGCGCGGTGTGGACGGGCCGGGCGACCGGTTGGGGGCTGACGAAGGCCGGACGGGCGGTGAGTATCGCGTGTTTCTACCTCACGCTGCCCGCGCTCTTCCTGCTGCTCGGTCGATGGGGCGTGGCGCCGGGGCGGCGCTGGCCGGTGCTGGCGCTGTTCGTGAGTTGTCCGTTCTATGTTTTTTATGCGCGGGCATTCCTGATCGAGACGATGGCGCTGATGTTTGCGATGTGGTTCTGGGTGGCGTTCGAGCGCGCGGTGCGGACTCGGCGGGTGTCGTGGCTAGTCGCGGCGGCGTTGGCGGGCACCGGCGCGGGGCTGGTGAAGGTGACAACTTTTCTCGTGTTCCTGCTGCCCGCGGGCGCGTGGGCGCTGGTGCGGCTGTGGCGGGCGCGCCGGGGCGGCGCGTGGCGGGCCGATGGGCGCTGGATGGTCGCGGCGCTGGGGCCGGCGTTCGTCGCGACGACTTGGTGGGTGTGGCAGGCGGATGCGATCAAGGCGCTGAATGGCATGGCGGATTTTCTGAACGCGGTGCACATGCGAACCTTCAATTTCGGCAACGACGAATTGCGGCTGTCGCCGGCGCTGTGGGCGATGAAATGGCGCATCGTGCGCGACGAGCTGACGTGGCTGCCTGTCGTCGCGGCGTGCCTGCCGGTGCTGCTGCTGGCCGGACGGCATCGGCTGCGTGCGGCGGCGCATTGCGCGACGGTGTTCGGGGCGGCGTTGGTGGTGTTCCCGGTGCTCTACGCCTACCACGATTATTATTACGTCGCGAATGCGGTGTTTCTGCTGCTGGCGATCGGGTTCGTCGTCGTCGGAGTCGTCGAGACGCCGCGCTGGCGCTGGCTCGGGCTCGGATTGGCGGCCGTGCTCGTGGCGGCGCAGGCGTGCTATTACCTCGAACACTATTTCCCGACCCAGGCGGGCGTCACGCGCGGCGGCAACAGTCTCACGGCGGCGCTGCGCCGGCTGACGGGACCGAACGAGGTGCTCGTGATCGAGGGACAGGACTGGAACGCGATGACGCCCTACTATGCGCAGCGGCGGGCGCTGATGCTGCGCGGCGACAGCGAGGACGATCCGGCTCGCGTGGCGCGGGCGCTGGAGGCGCTGCGCGACGAAACGCTCGGCGCGCTGTTGATCACGGGCAAATCCTGGACGCAGTCTCCCACGCTGGTGCGCGCGGTGCGTGCGGCCGGATTGAGCGCCCGGCCGCTGCTGGCGTGGCGCGACACAGCGATTTTTCTGCGGCCGGAGAACGAGGCCGCGGCCATCCGTGAGATGGAGGAAGGGCAGTTGCCGGAAATCGAGTGGGCGCCGGGGGTCGAAGCGGCGGCGGCGCCGCTGGCCGGGCGCTGGGTGGAAGTCGGTTCGTTGTCGGCAGTGCGCCAGGCGCAATTGTTCGCGGCGATGCATCCGATGCCGGTGCGTTTTCGGATGTCGTTCGAGCCCGCGTGCGAAGCGATCGCGAATGTCCTTTCCTTCAGCGCGCATCCGCGGACGCGGCTGGTTTTCCGACTCGATCGGGGCGAACACACGTTGCGAATGCAGGTCGTGTTCAAGCCTGCGGCTTACGGCCCGGCGGCGGGCGCGGAGGCGACGGATGGCGTGTCGATTGCGCTGCGCGCGTTGCGATCGGATGGCGGGGGCGCGGCGACGATCGGCGAGCGGCTCATGAACCCTCGCGACAACCCCGCCGAGCGCGGTCCGGTGGCGCTGGCGTGGCGATTCACGATGGAGGAGGACAGCGAGGTCGAGTTGGATTTCACCGCCGGTCCGCAAGGGCGCGACACGCGCGACTGGATCTGGATTCGCGGATCGCTGGTGTTCGATTGAGCCCGGAGCGGAGTCGCGGGCGGCGCGTCAGCGAATGTCGATCTGCGCCCAATATGCCTGGTCGTAGGAGAGGTTGCCTGCCGGGCCGGGAGCGATGCTGAAGACCAGTTCGCCGCTCAAGGAAACGGGACTGACGAAGTTGACCTCTTGGGCGCCGCGGTCGGACGGACGGGAAACGGGTATGAGTTCGCGCCGCCAGAGCGAGCGGCGCAGGCCGTCGGGTTGCAGTTCGAAGATTTCCGCGACGACGCCGTCGGTCGCTTCCGGCGGTGGCTTCGCGTAGGCGGACGGGGCGAGTCCGACCAGCGCGGCGATGCGCGTGGCGCCGGGCGGGGGGTGGAAGAAAATTTCCGACGGGGCGTGGGCGAGGATGACGCGGCGGCCCTCGATCTCGCCGGGGGAGACGCCGAAGCGGCTGCTGGCGCGATGCGGCGCGGGCGACGACATCGGAAACTCTTCGGCGCGGAGTTCCTGCTCCTTGGCGTCGGGGATGAGCGCCGCGGGCGCGGTCGCGACGAGCACGCGGGCCGATTCGAAGTGACGGCCACGCAGGCGGGCGAGGGCGGGGGCGACGGCTTCCGTGGGCAGGTAGAGGTCCGCGGTATCGCTCGAGGCGAATGGCTGTGGCGCGAGCCCGAAGCGCGCGGTGCGGGCGCGGATGAGCTCGCGGTTTTTTCGGACCGGATCGCCGACGAGGATCATCGCGGCGATTTGGCGTGGGGGAAGTTTGGCGACGACATCCTCGAGCACCTGTGGCTCGTCGTCACGGCCGCCGGCGACCATCAGGGCGCGACGTTGGGCGTAGTAGGGCAGGAGGGGATTCCAGTCGTCGCCGGAGATGAGGAGCACGCCGTCGGCGGGGGTGGTTTCGCGGGCGATGGTGGCGAGATCGGGCGGCGGCGGTGCGGCTTTCCAGTAGTAATAGTGGTAGCCGCGGTCGAAGGCGTAGTATTGCAGCGCGAGAATGGTCGCGAGCGCGGTCCAGCGCGCGGCGGCGGGGAGGCGCGGGTGATCCCACGCGGAGGCGAGCGCGATGCCCGCGGCGCCGACGAGCAGCAGGGCGTTGGCGGCGTAGTAGTAGTCGTGGACGTGGTAGAGATTGGCGAAGACGAGCGGACCGGAGAGGAAGCCGAGCACGGCGACCAGCGCGGTCCAGCGCGCGCGGGCGGTGGCGAGCGCGGCGCAGACCAGTGCGATGGCTAGCGCGCCTTCACTGAGGACATTGCGCGTGATGTTCTCCGCGAGGTGCTGCCAGAACGACGGCTCGGCGCGAAGGGCGAGCGGGCCGTAGTTCCAGCGGGTCAATTCGGTCGAGGCGAGAAAACCGGTGTAGGGATTCGAGTGCTTGATCGCGTCGCCGTGCGCGACCCACGCGACGGTGACGGCGAGCGCGATCGCGACCGGCAGGCCGGCACGCAACGCCGGGACGCCGAGCCGTCGCCACGCGGGGCCGTCGTCGGTGCAATAGGCGCGCCAAAGCGTGACGAGCAGGAGCGCGGCTCCGGGCACGGCGTAGACGACGAAGGTCGTGACCTTCGTGAGCGCGGCGAGCAGAGCGAGAGACGTTGCGGCGATGAGCCAGCCGAGGCCGCGGGTTTCGAGCGCGCGGCGAAGTGCGCAGAGAAACCAGACGGCGAAGCAGAGCGCCGTCGTCTCGATCATGAACGTGCGCGGGTAGAAAAGATAGATCGGCGAGCTGACGACGATGGTGAGCGCGAGCAAGCGGCGCGACGGGGCGAGTCCGGCGATTCCCAGCAGGTCGTAGAGCGCGGGAATCGTCGCGAGGAAGAAGAGCACGGCGGCCAGCCGTCCCGCTTGCTCGAGTGGCAGGCCGCTGTGCTGCGCGAGCGTCGCGACAATCGCCTGATACGTCGGAAACTCCATCGGCACCGACCACGGCGGTCCGAAGAGCGGCGTGAGGTAATCGAGGTGAAATCCGTCGCGTTGCATCCAGAAGGTGCTGAGGGCCGTCTGAAGTTGGCGAAATTCGTAGCGGTCGAGGATCGAGGCGTCCCAACGCTCCGTGAGCATCCACAGCGCGCCGAGCAGCACGGCGAGGAAAACCCAGAGCAGGTTCCAGTCGCCGGGGCGCGACGCGCCGCGCGGGGCGGCGGGAGAGCGGGCGTTGTCGTCCATGGTGGAGGATCAGTGCGTGGCGTAGCCCGCGGCGGCGCGGCGGATGCCTTCCGCGAGCGGGACCTGCGGTCGCCAGCCGGTGGCGGCGACGAGCTTCGTGTTGTCGAGCCGGCTGTCATGGACATCCCAACGCGGCGCCGGCTGCGGCACGAGGGCGATCGGGCGGCCGACCTCGTTTTCCACGAGACCGATGACTTCGCGGACGGAATGCGATTCGCCGGCGCAGAGGTTGAACGTGCCGGTGAGACCGCGGGCGAGCACGTGTTCGAGCGCGGCGAGAAAATCGGTGTAGTAGAGAAAGTCCTTCTGCGCTGAGCCGTCGCCCCACAGCGCGAGCGGCTGGCCGGTGACGCTGCAGCGCAGCGCGTGGGGGATCAGGCCCTGGGCGCGGTTGGACGGCACGGGATAGCCGTAGGGATTCGAGATGCGCAGGATGGCGCAGCGCAAGCCGTCGCGTTGCGCGCGCTCGGCGATGAGTTGTTCGGCGGCGAGCTTGGCGCGGCCGTAGGCGCCGACCGGGCGGCAGGCGTCGTCCTCGCGATTCGGGCGGCCGGGCGCGTCGCCGTAGACGGCGCCGCCGGTGGAGAAGAAAACGAAGTGCACGCGCCGGCCGGGCGGCGTCGCGGCGAGAGCGGCGAGCAGTTGTTCCAGGAACGGCAGGTCATGCCGCGCCTCGCTGCCCGGGGATTGTTCCGAAGTCGCCGGCAGCGTGCTCCAGGCGAGATGAAAGATCGCGTCGGCGCCGGCGAGCGTGGCCGGATCGAGGAGCCGCTCGAGCGACTGAAAGCCCGGTGACTCGTTGCGCGAAAAAAGCGCGACGGCGTGCGCCGGCGCGCGGAAATGGTCGGCGACGAGCGAGGCGAGGCGGCCTCGACCCCCGGTGACGAACACGCGCTGCGGCTGGACGGTCATGCGCCGGACGTTGCCAGCGAGGCGTAGAACTTGGCAAGCGCCTCCGCGCTGCGGGTCCAGCTGAAGTGTTCCGCGGCGAAGTGCGCGGCGCCCGTGGCGAGGCGCGCAGCGAGCGTGGGATCGGCGCGGAGTTCGCGCACGGCGCCGGCGATGCCGGCGGCATCGGCACGTTCGAGCACGAAGGCGTCGACGCCGTGGCGGACGAGGGAACCGAGGTTGGTGCGGGGCAGAATCACCGGGCGGCCGAGTGCGAAAAACTCTGGGAGCTTCGAGGGGAAGCGGTAGTCGTTGAAGGCGTCGGGCGAGCCGGGTTGCACGAAGAAATCGGCCAGCGCCATCAGCGGCGCGAGGTGACGGTGGTGGAGGATCTGGCCGAGCTCTAGCACATGTCGGCGCGCGCGCTCGGCGTCGGCGCCGAGAAAGTCCACGGTGTCGAGGCCGGTGCGAATGAGCGTCGCCGGCGCGCCGCTTTCGTTCAGCTCGGTAACGGCCGCGTAGAGCTCGCGCATCTCGGCGGCATTGGCGGCGTGCACGTTGCCGTGATAAAAGAGGACGGTGGCGTCGGGCGGGAGCTGGAGCGCGCGCCGGAATTCTTCGGGTCGCGGGCGCGGAAAGAAATAGCGCGCGTCGGCGGCCGGCCAGAGCGTGTGGCAAGGCGCGCCGAGCGGAACGAATGCGCGGAGTTTCTCGGCGATAACGGTGACGCCGTCGGCGTGGGCGAGGAATTCGCGGCTGCGGTGCGGGTGGGAGAGATCGGCCGGAACGAGGCGGTCGAGTTCGGCGTCGTCGAGCGCCCGCACTTCGGCGAAATCGCGGCCGAGCGTGTGCGCGAGGATTTGCTGCTCGTTGTCCTCGAGGTGCACGACGAGGCGCGCGGGTTGAGCGGCGAGGGTGGCGAGGGTGGCGCGACGCACGAGTTCGCGCGTCGTCCACGCGTGCACGACGTCGGCCGGGCGGCCGTCGGCGAAGCGATGCGCGGGCGCTTCCGCATGCGTGAGCGCGGTGAATGCGGGCGTGGCGTGGTGCGCGAGCGTCGCGACGTCGTGGGCGACGGCGATGGCGCAGCGGTGGCCGGCCGCGGCGAGTTCGTTGGCGAGGCTCGCGGCGTGGATTGCGTTGTTGGACGCGAAGCTGCCGGGCAGGAGGAAAAGAAGGTTCAGCGCGTGCGGCGACGGCGCGACGGGCGGGCGTGGGCGCGGCGGCGCGTAGCCGGGGAGCGGCACGCGCGCGGCGGTGAGATCCAGATCGGCGGCGTGGTTTTCGTCGGTGGCGACGCTGAAGCTGACGGTGGTGGAGGCGACGACGGTGCGGCCGTCGGCGAGCCGTGCGCGCACGCGAACGGGGCCGTGACCGGCGACGAGAAAATCGTCGGTGACGAAGCCCGCGTGGGCGGCATGAGGCGCGTCGGGAAACAGCTGCGGGACGTCGGTGCGTGGTTGGTTGATCGCGCAATCGATCTCGCGGTGGCCGTAGCGCAGTTTCACTTCGACAACTGGGCTTTGGCGGTCGAGCGCCCAGCCGGCGACTTTCACGCGGTCGCGCAGCGTGCCGGACGAGATCGGCGTGTCGATGACGGCGGCGAAGGGCGGAGAGTCGGCGGCGAGAGTGAGTTGTTTGAAGAGATGCCATGTGCCGTCGCCGGCGCGCGCTTCGAAGACAGCGATGTGCGTGCCGGCCGGCACCGCACCAGCGAAGGTGAATCCGCTGTGGGCAGCGGCAGGTTCGCCGGGGAGAAGTTGCGCGACGTCGGGACGCGGCAGGCCGCCGCTGGTAGCGAGGGTAAACTCGCCGAAGCGCATCCGGATCTCGGGAGCGGGGTCGACACCGGAGAAGATGCACCAGCCGGAGCCGGCGAGATGGCCGCCGGGGGCGCGCAGCGGGCGCGGCGATTCGACTTCGCCGAGCGGTCGCGGGGCACTCATGACGAGCCGAAGAGGGCGCGGAGCCATGCGGTCCAGCGCCAGGAGCGCGAGGACGTCACGGCGGCGAGGCGGGCGGCGGTCGCGGCGTGGTTTGATCGCTCGCCGGCGAGTTCGGCGCGCAGGCGAGCGATCTCCGCCTCAAGCCGGGCGATGGCAGCGGCGCGCTCGTCGAGGGTGGCGATTTGCTCGGCGAGGGTGCGAGCGGCGTCGGCCAATCGTGCGTCGAGGGCGGCGGCGCGGGCTTGTGCGTCGGCGAGGACGCGGGCGGCGTGGGCGGCTTCGTCGATCTTGGTGTCGGCGAGTTGTTGGGCGGCGCGGAGGAGTGACTCGGACTCGGCCAATTGAGGTGCAAGCGAGTCGCGGGCGTCCTCGAGTTCCATGATGCGGACCTGCGCGAGGATGAGCTGCTGGCGCAGCGTAGTGAGCAGCTCCGATTGCTCCGAAGAGGCGGGCGTCATGGTCGCGGCGACTCAACGCGTGCCCGGTGGCGAAGTGAAGCCAATTGTCGGGCGCGGGCGGGGGACAAAGTTGCGTGAAACGGCGAGGTGGGGCGCACTACCAAGCGGCATCCACCCGCACGCGGAAAAACGCGCAGGGCTGAGTGGTGGGGCAAGTGACGGTCCAGGTTTCGGTCGTTCCGTCTGAGGAGACTTGGGCGTCGCGCGGGGTCCAATGGACCATGTCGGTCGAGACCTCCACGACGACCGTCACGTCGGTCACGCTGACGGGTTTGGTGAAGCGGTAGACCCACTCCGTTTCCGTTTTGCTCACTGTGGGCAGGGCAGGCAAGGCGGCGGTGCCGGCGGGCAAGCCGAGCGCGTAGCGGAGCAGATTGGTCAATCCATCGCGCGCCGGGGCGATATTCGGCCCGGCGACGGCGGCGTCATTGGTGCCGAAGGTCGCGAGTTGCCACGATGCGAACGAGGAAAGTGAGGCGAATGATCGCGTGATCGGTGCGGCCGCGGCCCAGATTTCGTTGCCGTTCTGGGTCGCTTGGATCGTGACCGTGCCGATGCCGGTCAGGTGCAGTTGAGAGCCGTCCCAACTGGCGGGACCGGAGGTGAGGGCGAGAGTGACCGGCAAACCGGAATCGGAGGAAGCGCTGAGGCTGACGGGGTCGAGGGTGAAATGAAGATCGACGGGCGGTGCGAAGGTCAGTGTCTGCGCGAGTTTCAGGGTGGCTGCGGCGCTGGTGACGGAGTTGGCGCCGTTTCCGACCACGACGTCGTAGGCACCGGCATCACCGGTGCCGACTTGGCTGAGCGTGAGCGTGGCGCTTTGGGCGCCGGAGAGCGGAACCTGGTTTCTTCGCCATTGATAGGTGAGCGTGGCGGCGCTGGTGGCGCTGACCGAGAAGGTGGCGGACTGGCCGGGTGCGACGATCACGGATTGCGGCGAGGAGGAGATGCTGGGAACGTCGACGAGGGCGAGCGGCCCGCCGGCGATCCGCACCGGGCTGTTGCGGCGGTCGGTGGTGCCGTCCCCGAGTTCGGCATTCAGATTCAGTCCGTTGCTCCAAAGTTCTCCGTTCGCCCGGACCATCAAGGTTTGAGCCGTGCCGATGGAGGAAACGGAGAGATTTCCGCCAGTGACTGAGACGGGCGTCGCGGGGGTGGTGGATGTGCCGTCGCCGAGCTGACTGTCGGCGTTCCGGCCCGTGGCCCAAGTCGTTCCGTCCGCCAAGCGGTAGAGGGTGATGTAGGGGCCGGCCGCGATTTGGGTGACGTTGCTGGCGAGCTGCACGGGCGTCGCCTGCGGGGGGCCGGCGACGTAGTTTTGAATCACAGTGCGGGGAACGTTCGGTCCGAGCTCGCCGGAAAAATTGTGCCCCATGCCCCAGAGCGAGCCGTCGGCCTTGAGGAACACGGTATGCAAATCGCCGGCGGCGACGGCGGTGACGTTGGTGGCGATTTGTCGGAGTGAAACCGCTCCCACGGTGTCGCCTGTGCCTAGTTGCCCGGACTGATTGTCGCCGCAGGCCCAGAGCGTGCCGTCCAGTTTGACGATGAACGTCGATTTGCCGGCAGCGAGGACACTGCGGACTCCGGAGGCGAGCGAGACCGGATTGGATGGGGTGCTCGTGTTGCCCGTGCCGAGCTGGCCGCGATCGTTGCGGCCGAAGGCCCACGCGGTGCCGTCGGTCTTGAGGTAGACGAGGTGAGTGCTGGCGGCGGAGACGAATTCGACGCCGGTGTCGATGGCGTGGCGCTGGAGATAAACGGAGGTCGAGCCTGAACCGGTGTCGGTCGGGAAGCCGCGACCGATCCAGCCGAGCGAATGATCAGTGCCCACGATGGCGGTGTAGCCATCGCCGGCAGCGGCCTGGAGGACTTCGGTCGCCAGCCGAACGGGCCAGGGGTAGAGGGACGAGACGAAGGACGGAGACAGCACGTTGTAATTGTTGCTGCCCATGCCCCACAGGGTGTGATCGTAGCGAACGAAGACACTGTGGGCGCTTCCGGCGGAGGCGGAGGTAACGCCATAAGCGGGAGCGGCGGTGAAATTCAGCGGCGCGGAAGTGACGCTGCCCGCTGGGTTGGTGGCGGTGAGAGTGTAGGCCCCTGAGTCGGCACTCGTGAGTCCGACCAAGTTCAGGGTCGGCTGCGTGGCACCGGGGATTTCGACGCCGTCGCGCTTCCATTGGAAAGTCGTCGGTGCGAGGCTTCCGACAGAGGCGGAGAGTTGCGCGTTGCCGCCGAGGGCCGCGGAAAGGGACGATGCGAGAGTGACCGTCGGAGCCGTGATAATCCGCACGTCTCCGGAGCCGCTCTGCTGGGTGCCGACGCGATTGGAGACATAGCAGGAGAACCGGTATTTCTCGGTCGCGGACGATACTCCGGTGATGGTGAGGGCATTCGTTGAAGTGCCGGAGTAAGTGGCGTTGTCGCTGAGTGTCTCGACGGAGTCGGCGATGGTGGAATCGCGCCTTTCCCAGCGATACGTCAACTCGCCGCTGCCTGAAGCGATCACGGTGAAGGTGACGGTTCCGCCGTTCGCGGCGTATTGCCGGGTGGGGGAGCTGGAAATTGCCGGGGGCGAATCGTTGGTCGCGACGCGCAGGGCGATGCTGAACTGGTCGCCGGCTGCCGCCGCCCAGGTCTCGGACAACCAAGTCGGCACGTTCGATTCGTGTGCGGCGTTGGAGCCCCAGGCGACTAGGCGTCCGGTCGAGTCGAGAGCGAGATTGTGGCCGTTGCCGGCAGCCACGGCGATGATCGGCGCGGAGATGCTCGGCACGTTGCCCTGGCCCGAGGCGGTATCGCCGGTCGTTGCGATCGTTCCGTCCGCCCGCAGGAAAATAGAATGGTGCCCGCTCGCGGCCAGCGCTTTCACCGCGGGAGAGGCCGGCGGTGGTGTCAGCGTGCGGAGGGCGGAGTCGGTGGTCGTGTCGCCCCAGGCGATGATCGAGCCGTTGGCGCGGAGGGCGAGCGCGTGGTCGGACCCCGCGGCGATTGCTATCACATCGGTCACTCCAGCCAGAGCCGCGATCTGATTGGGATAGGTGAGGCCCCAGGTCGCTATGGTGCCGTCCGACTGCAAGGCGAGGGACTGGTCGCCGCCGGCGGCGACCGCGACCACTGGTTTCAATCCGGCAGGCACAGCACACTGGCTGTGCGAGTTGTCGCCCCAAGCAACCACGACTCCGTCCTGACGAAGGGCGAGAGTGTGGCTTTGGCCGGCTGCGACGGCAACGATGCCGGAGAGATCGCCGGGGACGGTCGATTCGCCGTGCACGTTCGATCCCCACGCGATCACGGTGCCATCCTGCCGCAAAGCGACCGCATGGGATCCGGCGGCTGCGACGCTCGTGGCATCGTTGACGCCGGGCGGCACAGTGGTGGCGCCTGAGGTCGCGGAGCCCCACGCGTGAAGCTGCGCGGCCAGCGGGGCGACGTTAACGAAGATCGGAGAACTCACCGTCGTGCCGTCGCGATCGGTAATCGACGCGAGGTAATATCCGCTGTCGAGTGCCGTGGCGTTGGCGAGCGTGAGTTGGTCGGTGGTCGCGCCGGGAATGGGCAGTCCGTTGCGAGTCCATTGGTAGGTGCGTGTGCCGCCCGTGCCGGCGGATGACACCGAGAGGGTGAGGCTGTCGCCCGGTGCGATCACATTGCGGGAGGCAGACTGATGCACGATCAATGGCGGGGTGTGCACCACGTTTTTCACCAGAGTGGCGCCGTTGTCGCCGACGAGGACGTAGGATTGGCCCGTTGCCGCGATGTCGAGCCAGCCACGCCCGTCGACATTCTCTCCCGTCCAGGTCGTGCCGTCGGATGAGGACAACAACACGTCGCCGGCACCGGCCGCGTAGAATTTTCCGTTGAGGAAGCGAATCTTATTCAACGTGCCGACTTCGAGGTCTGCCCAATGCCAAGTGCTGCCGTCCGGGGAGGTTAAAATCAGTCCTTCATCGGAATCGGCCAGGGCGATGAACAGGCCGTTGCCGAAAGCGACGGAGCGCACGGAGATCGCGGGCTGCGTCACGGTCCAAGTTGCTCCGTCGGACGAGCGCGCGATGCCGCCATTCAAACCAAAGCCGGCGACGTAGCAGTTGTTGCCGTAGACGGCGCCGATGCAACCGCTCGTCGGTGCGTTGCTGTTGCTGAAAGTGCCTGCACGCCAAGTCAGGCCGCCATCGTCGGAGTAGGCAGGCTGGCCTTCGAGAGAGATGTAGCGTCCGGGACCGGCGGCCATCGGAAGCTGAAGACCGGTGCCCGGCAGCGCAGTCCAGACGGAGGCATCGGTCGTGCTGAAGATTCGGTTGTCGACGGTTCTCACGAACAGCTTCCCGTCCACAGAGGAGAACGCGCGGTCACTGTTCGGTTTTGCGGGCAGTGAAGTCGGGATCCAGTTGGCGCCGTTGGGCGAGACAAAGAGGTCTCCGTATTCGCTCAGCGCGACCAAGGTGCCGTTCGCGGCGGTCTTTACCGCGCCCAGTTTCCTGTTGCCCAAGCTCGACAGTGCCATCGTCCAATGTTTGCCGTCGGCGCTGATCGCGATTTGGCCGGAGCGGCCGACGGCGACCGCGAGATCGGCTGAAGTCGCCACGGCCAGCCACCGGCCGGGAGGAGACGAATCCGTGTTCACCAAGTGAGAAGCTTCAGTGTATTGAAGCCCTTCTTGCCCGACGAAAATCTTCACGCCCTGAAACGAAACGATGTCGGATACGTGGCCGTTCGGCACACTTACGTCCTCGGTCCACCATGCGATCCCGTCGAGCGAGCGGGCGTGGTCAATTCCAACGAACAATTCGAAGTGATCGCTGACCCATCGCACGCTTGCGATGTCGTGGTTTCGGATCGGATTCTCGCGGGGATTCCAATGCTGGCCATCCGTAGTGGTGGCGTAGAATGCGCTGTTGCCCACCAGCCATTTGCTTTCGCCGGCCGTCGCGTAGGTGTAGTCGATCGTGCTCTGGCCCGTATCGCTTGGGGTCCAATTGAGACCATCGGCGGCCGTCGCGACGAATCCGCGCGCGCCCGCAATCACGAACCGTCCGTCGGCGTAGGCGGCCGCATTGATGTTTTCGGCGGTCATGGCGGGCTGCACTGTCCACTCGGAACCGTTGGCGGAAGTCAGGACCGTGCCGCCGTCGCCGACTGCCACGAACCGGCCGGCGCCATGGACGACGCTGCGCAAATCTGCGCTCGTCGGCGATGTCGGTCGACTCCAGTCGGAGCCGTTGGCTGAGGTCAAGATGGCACCGTGATTGCCGACCGCGACGAAGATGCCCGCGCCTACGGCAACCGCGTTCAGATCGTGTTGGGTGAGGGCGGTGAAATTCTCCCAAGAGTTGTCTGCGGACAGAATCAGGCGGCGGGCGGGAAAGCGGGTGGTGCCGACGGAATTGACGACTTCGATTCGGTAGGAACTCGCGTCGTCGCTGCCCACTGAAGGAAGGACATAAGAACGATTCGTGGCACCGGGGATGGAGGTGTCACCTTTATACCATTGGTATTGCAGCGGCACTGATCCGTAGACGTCCGCTTCCATGACGACGCGCTCGCCTGGTCGCACCACTCGAGAGGACGGTAGCCGCCGGTCGATCGGTGCGGAGGGAGCGACAGCTATCGGATTGCCGAATTTGAGGTCGGATGAGGCAGAGCTTTCACCCTGCGTGTTGCTGGCAGTAACGGTGATCGGCGCAGCGGCGGAAGCGACCGTGACACCGGTTTCCAACCACGGACCGTGCGCTTGCGCCAGGGGAGAGCCATTTTGGGCCCACGAAAATTGCAGCGGCCCCGTTCCGTCCGCGGTGGCCAGCAGGAGCACGCCCGACATCTCGGTGGGTATCGCGGGCCAGACCGCGACCGGGTAACGGCTGGCCCCCGTCAAGCGCACCGTGGGCGTCGTCGGAGCCACAGTGATCGTGGAAGGAGGAGTGTCGATCGACGTCTGCCCGTTGGTGATGCGGCAAAAATAGGTGCCGGCCTGGCTTTGCTGGACGTTCAGCAGTCGAAGGAGGTAAGAGTCGGCGCTGGGGATTGGACTGTCGTTCTTATACCATTGGTAGGTCGCAGAGCCGCCGGGCAGCGCCGCTTGCAGCGAGAAAGGGCGTCCTTCCAAGACGGTCGCCTGGCTCGGGAGGTTGCTCCCGGCGGAGGCCGAGCCGCCGATCAGGACAGGGATTGGATCCGATTCCACCGTGGATTGGCCGCCAATCACCCTGAAAGTATAGTTGCCGGCGGTCGACGGACTGAGGGTGGCGGTATATGTATTCTCCGTGCTGAGCGCGCCGGGAGCCGGCGCCCCGTTGAGATACCAGCGCACCGAGAGATTGTTCGCGCCGGCGGCCTGTAGGGTGAACACATACCCCTCCGGCGCGGTAATCGCAGCGGGGCTGGGTTGCAGGGTGATCTGTTGCGCGGACAAGGTGCTTCCAAGCGCAAATACGGCCAGCAGCGGAAGACGCGGGCGCTGACAAGCCAGGCGGATGAGGGGCAATAGAGCGGAAGACATGGGCAAATTAGCCGACGCACCCGATGGGTGAATCGACGAAACGTAAGTGCTCCCCGGATTTGCGGGAAGACTACGCCTTCCGACACAAGGCCCAACCGCAGAGCGCGGTTCATCATTGGGTGCAGCAAGGTGCCAGCAAGTGCCAACTTCGGCGCGGCGTGCGAAAAAATTGTCCCAACAGATCCGGCGCTGGGTTGCTGGCTCCCGGGTTCGTGCTGGCGGCACTCCGCGCTCGGCTATCTCTAGTCCAATCGACTTCGAATCCCAACTGAACGCGTCATCTCCGACTCGGTGCCCGAAAGATCGGGGCAAGCCCATACGGGCCCTTGATTCTTAGAGACGGTAACCGGCGCTGGCGGCGTCGTGGGCGAACATTTTCACGGTGTCGAGCGAGAGGGCAGCGAGGTCCATGCCGAGCATCTTGGCGGCTTTGGCGAGGACGTCGTGCGTGACCGTGACGATGTCGCAACCGCATTGTCCGGCTTGGACGATGTTGAGCACTTCGCGGACACTGGCCCAGAGGAGCTCCGCCTTCGGCTGGTCGGCGAGCAGCGTGCGGGCTTCGCGCATCAGGGGCATCGGGTCGACGCCGGTATCGGCGATGCGGCCGGCAAAAATGGAGACGACCGAGGGCACGGCGGGATTGAGCGCGGCGGCGACGGTGCGGACCTGGTCGAGCGTGAGGATCGCGGTGACGTTGAGTTGCACGCCGGCAGCGGAGAGTTCGCGGATGAGCGGGGCGGCGGACTCGGAGCGCGTGTTGGTGATCGGGATCTTGACGTAGACGTTGGGCGCGAGTGCGGCGAGCTTGAGGGCTTGGCGGCGCATCTCGGGGAAATCGTCAGCGAACACCTCGAGAGAGATCGGCTTGGCGGTGACGACGGTGAGGATGTCGCGGGAGAAGGCTTCGTAGTCGGTGATGCCGGCCTTCTTCATCAAGGTGGGGTTCGTAGTGAGACCCTTGATGTAGGGTTTGCCGTAGAGGTCGACGATGCCGGCCTTATCGGCGCCGTCGGCGAAGATCTTGATTGGGAGGTCGGAGAGCCCGGGCATGAGAAGCGGGAAGCAACACTCAGGGGCGCGGGTTGGCGAGGATGATTCGCGCGGCGGCGGAGAGATTAGGAGCGGTAAAGTCGGGTGCGGCGCGAAGTTCTTCCCGGTAGCCGAGGTCCAGGAAAACGGTGTGCACGCCGGCGCGGGCGCCGCAGTCGATGTCGCGCCAGCGGTCGCCGATCATCCACGAGCGCGAGAGGTCGAGTCCGAGCGCGGCGGCGGCGTCGAGCAGCATGCCGGGTTCAGGTTTGCGGCGGCGATTTTCCGGGTGCGCGATGCCTTGACCGGGTGCGATGCAGACCTCGATGCGTGCGATCTCGGGGATCAGGGCGTGCAATCGGGCGTGCATGGCCTCGACGAGCGCCGCGGGCGTGGTGCCGCGGCCGACGTCGGGCTGGTTGGTGGCGACGACGAGCACAAAGCCGGCGGCGTGGAGTGCGCGACACGCTTCGGGGACGCCGGGCAGGAGAACGAAATCGTCGAGCGTGGCCGGCGGGTAGGGCGCGCCGTCGCGCACGACGGGGGCGTTCAGCGTGCCGTCGCGATCGAGGAAAACGGCGGGGCAAAGCGCGGGAGCGGCGGCCATGCGGACGGCGGAGGAATCAGGGTTTGGTCGCAGCGACGGATTCCCATTTCGTCTGCGCGATCTTGAGGTTGGGGTGCGAGACGAAGAGGTGCCAGACGACGGCTTGGAAGGCTTCGGAGTGCGGCGTGATGTTCGCGGGATTCACGACCGGGACGACGACGCAGGCGTGAGCGACTTTGGCGGTGTAGCCACCGTCCTTGCCGACGATGCCGATGATGCGCGCGCCGACTTGTTGCGCGAGTTGCAGCGCGATGACGAGATTGGGCGAGACGTTTTGCTCGAGGTTGCCGCCGCCGACGGAGAACACCATGACACAGTCCTTTGCGTTGAGGCGCGAGGTGCGGAGCCATTCGACGAAGACGGTGGCCCAGCCCTCGTCGTTGGTGCGCGCGGTGAGTTCGGAGACGTTGTCGGTCGGGGCGTAGGTTTCGAGGCCGGCGATCTTGCGAAAATCGTTCACGGCGTGCGAGGCGTTCGCCGCGCTGCCGCCGACGCCGAGGATGAAGAGGCGGCCGCCGCGGTCGCGGGCGGCGCGGAGTTCGGCGACGCACTTTTCACAGTCGTCGGGATTGAGGCGCGAGACGATCTCGGCGGTTTCGCGGAGGTGTTGGGCGGCGTAGGACATGGGGAAAGGAAGTGGGAGAATGAGGGAGAGAGGGAGTGCGGGACTGAGAGGTGCGAGGACTACGTGAGCGGGGTGTTGAGTTGGAGGGCGATGGCGTCTTGGCGTTCGTCCCAGCCGGCTTCGTGGTAGCTGAGGAGTTGCCAGCCGGGATCGAGCAGCGTGCGCGTGACGAAATGGGGATGCATCAGGCTGAAACCGTAACCAGACGCGTCGCGATAGTCGACGTAGGCGCAGCCGCTGGCGTCGTAGTCGCGGAGCAGGGTGGCGATCTGCGCGTCGTCGAGGCCGTGGCGGTTTTTGCCGGCGGCGAGTTCGCGCTGGCAGGGTCGGCCGTGGAGGGTGAAGACGAGGATGCCGCGCGGCGCGAGGTGCTGTTGGAAGAAGCGCAGAAACTCCGCACTGCGCGTCGCATCGAGATGGGTGAGCAGCGAACCGCACCAGATGAGATCGAACTGGCCGAGCGCGGTCAGGGCGGCGAGGTTGACGTCGGAATAGACCGGCACGGCGCCGAAGGTGCGCGCGCAGTAGTCGACGCCGGCGCGGTCGAGGTCGCAGGCGACGATCTCGGCTGCGGGAAAATCCCGGCGCAGGAAACGCAGCACGCGGCCGTGGCCGCTGGGCAGATCAAGAATGCGACGCACGGCAGCGGGAGCGCGGCGGCCGGTGGCGAGGGCGGAGAAGACGCACTGGCGCGCGGATGCACCGGCGGCGAAATAGTGCGCGGCGTTGCCGCGGAACATCGTGTCGCCGGAGGAGATTTCGCGGTTCACGCCGGCGAACGGATCGGGTTGGCGGAGCCAAGCGCGGCCTTCGGCGAAGCCGGCGCGAGCGAAGTGCGACCAGCCGGACTCGATGCGTCCGGCGGCGACGCCTCGGGCGATGTCGGGATGGAGTTGCAGATAGGCCTGCTCGTCGAACTCGGCGTGAGGCGGGAGCGTCGAGGAAGAGATGGCGGAGGGCTCGGGAGCGGGCACGGCGGAGAAGATCAGCTGCCGGGAGGCGGCGCGGAGTGGTCGGAGTTGGCGGGTGACGCGCGGAGGAGTTGGTCGAGTTCGGCGAGGCCGGAGGGCGAGCCGATCTCGTAGAAACGCTGAGTGAGTTCGAAGCCCGCGAGCTGGCCGCGGCGGCTGAGGGCGGATTGCACGGCGGCGAGGTCGACCACGGCATCGCGCGGCGCATCGGCGAAGGCGGCGGCGCGGAACAGGCTCAGGCCGTAGTCGATGTGGTGCATCTGCGGGAGCTTTTCCGTTTTCGAATAGAGCTGGATGCGGCCATCGGCGAACCAGACGTTACTGGTGTCGTAGGCGCCGTGGTTTTCGAAAACGGTCATGAGCGCCGGTTGACCGGAGGCGAGGAACGCGCGGCCGACGGCAGCGTAGTCGATGGGGAGGTAGGAATCGCCGTAGAGCACATAAAACGCGTCGCCGAGTTTCGGGAGCGCGCGGATGAGCGCACCGCCGGTGCCGAGGAGTTTTTCGCCGTCGAAGGAGTAATCGATCTTCATGCCCCACGCGGCGCCGTCGCCGTAGCGCTCGACGATCTGGTCGCCGAGGTGGCCGATGCAGAGGACGATTCGCGTCAGGCCCGCGGCGCGGAGCAGACGCAGCTGGTGATTGAAAAACGGTTCGCCCACGACCTCGACGAGGAGTTTGGGAATGGTCTTGGTAATCGCGCCGAGCCGGGTGGCGCGGCCACCGGCGAGGAGGGCGACGGGGAGATCGGTTGGGAGCATGCGAGGAGCGCACGGAACGCGCGGGAGAAATCGAACGGACGAAGACTGGGTTAAGGGCGAGCAGTGTTGGTGGTCCGAGCGGGGAGGGAGTCGGGTCGATATTGCGAGGAGTCGGGGTGGCGATGAGGGTGGAGGGCTAGGACCAGTAGAGTATCGATCCTAGTCCGAGCGAGATCTGGGTCAGCGAAATTCCGGCGATGAGCAGCTGGGGCCAGAGGCGGTCGCCGACCCAGCGATCCGCTTCCGTAAACGTGATGGCGACAGCGCTCCAGATGGCGGGTAGCACCAGCCGCGGAAGCCAATAGCCCCACTCGTAGGCGTGGTGGATATAAGGAAGTTGGATCACGAGCGGGAAATACCATGCCGCGCCACCGATGGCCCAAACCAACGTTCCGCGTGGCACGGAAGCGCAGCGTCGCGCCGCACTGTAAACCAAACGTCCAGCGAGAATCACGCATGCGAGCACTGTGGCGACGGAAAACACCAAACCCAGCCGCACCGAACCCCGCGCAAAGGTGCGCTGAGGTTCCGGACGAAACTTGTCGTCGGAAGGATGGGAGAAGTTCAGCACGTCAGAGAATATTCCCAAGTGCAGCAGCGCCGGGTAACTGTAGCGGTTGTGCTGGAGCAGTCGCTGGGCCGCGCCGTTCTGGCGGCGAACGGCTTCGTTTTCCGGTGAATCGCCGTTAGCCTCCTGGCGATCCGATGGCTCCCAATAGGTCGGAGCACTCAGCAGAAAACCGTCTTCGGCGCGGGGCCAGAGGATGGTGCGCCAGGTCATCTCGCCGGTCCCATCCCAATCGTAGCTGTGCTTGGAGGGTAGATGGGATAATTGTGCGCGTGCGGCGCGGTCCAAACCTACGCCCACCAGCAAGGGAGCGAGAATCATGCAACCGAAGATCCAGCCGTTTCGGCGCCAATCGGACTCTTTTGCGGTCCACCAATCGACGAGGATAACCACCGCGACGGCGACCGGCAGGAGCAGGAACGTAAATTTCTGAAACTGCGCGAGCATCAATGCCAGTCCACCCAGCAAGGCGAACCCCGCCTGACGACCGCGGCGAACCGCGTGCAGGCAGCGAATCAGACTCCATCCGGTCAGTGCGAAGAATGCCACGGTCAGGTTGTCGGCAGCAAATACCGTGGTAGCGATCGACGTGACGGGCAGGAACGCAAACAGCCCTAAGGCGGAGATTCGTAGAATCGGTCGTTCGACGCTCCAGCGCAGAGCATCATGCAGAAATCCGAGCGACAGCGCGTTGAACAATACGATGACGAGAGTCGCGAGTTGAAAACCGTAGGCACCGTCGGTCACGGCCTGCCCGCAAGCGGCCAGCCAATAAATCAGCGGTCGGCTCGTTACGTCGTAATGGAAAAGCAGCTTCGGATCTTCCAGCGTCTGCTGAACGCAGCTCTGATGGATTCCCCAGTCTTGCCCCATGAAGGTGTTGTCGTGAATGCCCTTGAGGCCCATGATGACGAAGCCGATCTGAATGATCGTTCGCATCACTGTCTCCCAGCGGCGCATCGGATCGGAAAATCGCAGGATTCGTGTGGGCGGTTCAGTGGGCATTGGGATAGAAGTTGCGCGGGCCGGAGCGGAATCGATCGAGCGAGGTCGGCAACGCAAAGGTGACGCGTGTTTCAGGACGATGCGCCCGTTCAGCGGTGACGGTCGGGTCGAAGATCGTCAGCGGAGGCCACCCCTCAGTTGCCGGGGGCAGCTTAGTTTTGCGCCACGACTTTGGTGCCCTCGAAGTCGAAGCGGAAGCGGACTTCGGGGAGGCCCTTTTCGCGCATGGCGTGGCGGAGGCGGGATTTGTTTTCCGCGTAGAACATGAGGAAGCCGCCGCCGCCGGCGCCGATGAGTTTGCCGCCGAGCGCGCCGTGGGCCATCGCGTGGTCATACCACTCGTTGATGCGATCGTTGCTCATGCCGGTGCTGCGGGATTTCTTGCGCTGCCAGTGCACGTCCATGAGGCGGGCGAATTCCTCGAGGTTGCCGGATTCGAGCGCCTCGAGGGAGCGGTAGCCGAGCTCCTTGGTGAAGTGGAGATTGTCGAGCATCGCGGTGTCGTGCTGTTTCGATTTTTCGTTCTGGTCCTTGAGGATGGTGCCGGCGGAGCGCGAGTAGCCGGTGAAAAAGAGCAGGAGGTTGTCCTCGAGATTGAAGAGGCACTCCTCGGAGATTTTTGCCGGGCGGAACTCGACGCGGCCGTCCTTGTGGAAAGTGAAGGCGGTGATGCCGCCGATGGCGGCGATGTATTGATCCTGTTTGCCGATGGGTTCGCCGAGACGTTCGAGTTCGATGTGGCAGGCTTGCTCGGCCAGCTCGGCAGGTGAGATGAGGTTTTTCTTTTCGGCGTGGAGCACCTTCAGGAGCGCGGTGGTGAAGCTGCCGGACGAGCCGAGGCCGGTGCCGCCGGGGATGTCGGCCATCGAGGTGAGTTCGAGGCTGCGACCACTCAGGCCGAGGAGCGCGAAGGCTTCGCGCACGATCGGGTGCTCGAGTTGCGAGGCGTCGGCGACGCGCTCGAGTTTGGAGTATTTCACGATCAGGTCCGGCACGAACGTGCGATGGAGCGTGAGGTAGACGTATTTATCGAGGGCGCCGGCGACGAGAAAGCCGCCGTGTTCGCGATAATACGACGGCAGGTCCGTGCCGCCGCCGCCGAGGGAAATGCGAAGAGGGGAGCGCGTGATGATCATGCGGAAAGGGGAGCAGTCAGAGACCGGCGCAGTTTACGGGATAGCCGCTTGCGCGGTAGACTTCCTCGATGATCTCGAGGGTGCGAATGCCTTCGCGGAGGCCGGGGTTGGGCTCGCGGCCGAGGCGGACGTCATCGACGAAGGCGGCGAGTTCGAGCGCCCAGGAGTGGTCTCCGGTCGGAAACTCGAAGACGTGCGTCTCGGGCGGACCCATCTGCGGGAGCATCTTGTAGTAAGTGCAGCGCTCCGGGCCGTAGCTGCCGCCGAGGCCGTCGATGGCGAGCTTCGCGTCGCGGCCGTAGATCTCGAGGGAGAACAGGTTTTTCCACTCCGTGCACGAGACATGCAGCCACGCGGTTTGGCCGGCGGCGGTGCGGAGGGAGAGGAAGGCGTTGTCGTCGACCGGCATGTCCCAGAAACACGTCTGTGCGTGGCCGCCGATCTGGGCGAAGTCGCCGAGGAACCAGCCGGCGAGGTCGATCAGGTGCACGCCTTGGTCGATGAGTTCGCCACCGCCGGAGAGTTTCGGGTCGGCGCGCCACTCACGATCGTAACCCTTGCGTCCGCCGTGGCCATAGCGTCCGCGCAGGAACATCATCGGGCCGAGTGCGCCGGTCTCGAAAATCTCGCGGGCCTTCTGCAGCGCGGGATGGAAGCGATGGTTGTAGCCGAGGCGCACGCGGACGCCGCGTTCGGCTGCCGCGGCGGCGACGGTGCGAAGCTGGGCGGCGTTGAGCGCGCCGGGTTTTTCGACCAACACATGCTTGCCGGCGCGCACGGCGGCAAGGGCGAGCGGGGCGAGCGAGCCGTTGAGTGTGGCGACGATGCACGCGTCGACCTGCGGGTCGGCGAGTGCGACGGCGAAATCGGTGATCGCGATGCAGCCGGGCGCGGTGGCGGCGAGCGCCGCGGCGCGGGCGGCGTCGAGGTCGCACGTGTAGCGGAGCTGGCCGGGCTGAAGCGCAGCGGCGCGTTTGCGTCCGATGAGTCCGCAACCGACGATGGCGTAGCGCAACGGGGCGTCGGACATGGGGTCAGGCTCCGAGCTTCTTGTTGCGATCCTCCGGCACGATGCGGCGCAGCGTGTAGATGTCGCCTTTCAACTCGGCGGAGAACTTCGCGAAGTCGCGCCACGGGTCCCATTGGGCGCTGATGAGTTTGCCGGTGACGGCGGGGCCTTCGGGGCCGGCGAGCCAGACGCAAAGGGCGGCGGCGAGTCGCGGATCGACGGCGCCCTCGTCGGACCATTTCTTGTTCTTGGCGAAGAAGTCGGCGCCGGCGCGCTCGGGACCGGCGTCGAGGACCTGCTGGGTCATGCGGGTGCGCAGCGCGCCGGGAGCGATGGCGTTCACGGTGATGCCGTCGGCGCGATATTCCTCAGCGAGCGTCTCGGTGAGGCGGACGACGGCGGCCTTGGTGGCGGCGTAGCTGACAAGGCGAGGCATGGGGTTCGTCGCGCCGCCGCCGGAAATGTTGACGATGCGGCCGGCGCGGCGCGGCTTCATCGCGCGCACGGCGTGCTGGCAGCAGAGGAGGACGCCGGTGACGTTGATGTTCCAAGCACGCGACCAGTCGGCGAGGTCCACTTCTTCGGTCGGCCCGATGGGGCCGTAGATGCCGGCGTTGTTGACGAGAACGTCGAGCGGCGCGTGCTCGGTGGCGCAGGCGAAGAGGGTGGCGACGCTCGCGGGGTCGCTCACGTCGCACGCGAGCGCAGCAAGACGCTGACCGGGGGAGAGGTGCGGGGCGAGTTCGGCGCGGGTGCGCTCGACGTCGTCAGCGGTGCGCGCACAGAAGGTGACGTGAGCACCTTCGGCGAGGAACGCTTCGACGATGTGACGGCCGAGACCTTGACTGCCGCCGGTGACGAGGGTGTTGAGGCCGGAAAGTTTCATGGGCGACCGACGGTGAGGTAAACGAGGCCGGGGTGGCCAGCCGCGAGTTTTTCGATGTGCCGGTTCGCGTCGACGACGACGGGGCGAGCCATGGAGGCGAGCAGGGCGGGCCAGTCGAGTTCGCGCAGGGCAGACCACTCGGTGCAGATGGCGACCGCGTGCGCGCCGGCGAGCGCGGCGTTGGGCGAAGCGACGAGCGGGATGTCGCGATGTTCGGCGTCGGTCTCGCGGATGAGCGGGTCGAAGGCGCGCACGGTGGCGCCCGATGCGGCGAGGGCGCGGCACAGTTCCACGGCGGCGCTGCGGCGGAGCGTGCTGGTGCCCGGGGTGTAGGCGAGGCCGAGGACGGCGATGGTGGGGTGCGGCACGTCGGCGAGGGCGGCGGAGATTTTGCGTGCGGCCCAGCTGCGGTGGCGGTCGTTGCTTTGCTTGATGGCGGGAATGAGGGCGAGCGGGAGCTGGCGCACGGCGCCGAGCTCGCTGAGCGCGACGACGTCGCGCGCGAGCGTGCCGCCGGCGAAGGGGCCGCCAGCGCCGAGGTAGGCCCGCGGGCCGATGCGCGGCTCGGATTTGAGACCGGCGGAGATTTCGGCGGCGTCGGCGCCGACGGTTTCGGCGACGGTGGCGATTTCGTTGATGAAGGCGATGGAGAGAGCGAGGAAGCCGTTGAGCGCGTGCTTGACCATCTCGGCGGAGGCGGGGCGCATCCAGAGCAGCGGCGCGCCGATGGGCGCGAGCAGGCGTTCGAGCGTGGCGCGGGCGGCGTCGGGTGCGCCGACGACGATACGTGCGGGTTTTTCGAAGGCGTCGATGGCCTTGCCGAGGCGGAGGTTTTCCGGCGAGCAGGCTAAGAGCAGATGCGGGTGCGCGGCGGCGAGGCGGGCGCAGGTGCCGACCGGCAGTTGCGACGAGAGGAGCACGGGGGTGCCGGGGCGCAGGTGTGGGAGGGCGCGTTCGATCTGCGCGACGACCCAGGCGGCGTCGGCGCGATCGTCGGAGTCGACCGGCGTATCGTAGCATACCCAAAGCACGTCGGCGGAAGCGACGGCGGCGGGTTCGACGGAGAAGCACAGCGCGCCACGCGCGAGGCCCGCGGCGAGGAGGTCGTCGAGGCCGGGCTCGTGGAGCGGGGCGCGGCCGGCGGCGAGTTGCGCGATGTTGGCGGCGTCGAAGTCGATGCCGACGACGGCGTGGTGGCGCGCGGTGCAGGCGGCGGTGACGGAGCCGAGATGCCAGAGGCCGAGGATGGCGACGTTCATGAGAGGTGATCAGGCGCCCGCGCGCTTCGCGTAGAGAGTGAGTTTGCGACCGTAGACCTCAAACGACTCGAGTCGGTCCAGGTTGGCGTCGCACCAGGTTTTGAGCTGCGGATAGAGGCGCCGGAGCTCCTTGTCGTAGGGCCAGAAACCGTTGCCGCTCATCTCATCGGTGAGGACGACGAAATGGCAGAGCTTGATTTTGTAGAGGATAGCGTCGGTCGGCTCCGCGAGAATCGAGTTGGGGAGTTGGATGACGAAGTTCACCCAGACCTTTTTCCGTTCGTAGCAGGTCACGGCGAGGATCTGGGCGTCGAGGTAATCGACGATCTGATCCACCGCGATGTAGGGATGATCGAAGCGGCGCGAGTGTGCGGTTTCGAAGATGCGGTCGGAGATGAAATTCACGGTGCGGGCGCTCGCAATCGTGTCGGCGTCGGCCACAGGCGCGAATTGGCGGGAAACATAAATGCCCGTGCTGCCGGCGAGAAGGGCCGCCGCGAGACTCGCGAAGGCGAGGCGGGGCCAGCGCCGGGTGTCGGCGAAATCGACCCGATCCCAGAGCCAGACGGCGAGTCCGAGAATGAGCAGCAGGGTGCCCGGCGCGAGGATGCCGAGGACGACCTCCGATTTTTGCCGGTGTAATGTCAGGATCAGCCCGGGGAATATCGCGAAGACAAACGCGATGACGAGCCAGTCGCTCCGGCGGGGGACGGCGCTCGAGCGCCGGGACGAGACCAGAGCGAGCAACGCCAGGGTGGCGAAAAGGGCGGCAGCGATCACGCCGAAAGCCAGGCCGAGGTGTTCCGTGGCGAATTGGCCGAAGACAAACTGGAGCGAGTGGAGCGGATCGAGACCGGGCGTGCGGACGTTGCTCTCGGCTCCCGCGATGTGGCCGATCCAGTAGTAGGTATAGATGCCTTCGCGATTGTGCCAGAATACGGGGCCTGCGCCCGCCGCGGCGATCGCGCCGGCGGCGGCGAGGCGACCGAGGCGACGCCACCGGTCGGCGCCCGCCAGGATCCAGCCGCCGAGCGCGACGAACACGATGGCAAAATAGGCGCCGGTGAGAAAGCGCGTGAGCAGCGTGAGTCCCACCGCAGCGCCGAACGCGAGTGAAGCGCCCGTGCGGCGAAATCCATCGGTGAGCAGCGCCGTGCAGGCGGTGATGCCCATCAGGCACATGGCGGCGTGATCGAGGCGGAAGTCGACCGCAGAGCCGGGCGAATTGGACCAGGGTGACGCGAGGCTGAGCACGAGAGCGAACGCGATCCAGGCGAGCGGACGCGAGCCGGTGAGTCTCAGCACGGTGAACATCAGCGCGGCCTGCCAGGCGAGAAACACGAGCATGTTCAGGCTCAGCGCCGCACTGCGCGAGGCCGAGCCGACCAGTGTGAAAATGCAGAGGGCGGCGGTGTCGTGGAGCGTGCCTTGGAGCGCGGGCTTGGTGAGCGTTTGTTTGAGTCCGGCCAGGAACCCGCCGCCCTGCGCTTTCTCGTAGGCGGTGTAAGCTTCGGTGAGGTATTGGATCTGGTCGTTCCAGCGCGGATAGAATCCCGCGTGGTGTCGCGAAGTCATGCGGTCGAAGAGGAGAAACTCGCCGAGCATCAGCACGATGGCGGCGAGCCAGAAGGTGCGGTCGCGGCGCAGCCAGTTCATGTCTTCATCCGCGGGCTTCGTAGACCCAGGGGTTGTCGCGCAGCCAGCGGACGGTGCGGACGACGGCGTCGGCGATGGTGAGCTTCGGGCGCCAGCCGGTGGCCGAGATTTTTTTCGTGTCGAGGAAGATGAAGGGATTGTCGCCGATCCAGCCGCGGTCGCCGCCGGTGTAGTCGAGGCGCGGTGCGAGGCCGAGTTCGCGGCAGATGTGGCCGATGCTTTGGTTGACCTCGACGTATTCGGGCGTGCCGAGGTTGTAGACTTGCGTGCGGTGCTTGGCGTCGCGCGCGGTGTGGGCGCGGGTGACGTGGAGAATGGCGTCGATGCAGTCCTGCACGTAGAGGTAGCTCTTGCGCTGGCGGCCGTCGCCGAGGACGCGGAGGTGATCGGGGTGCGCGAGGAGCTGCTTGTAGAAGTCGAAGACGTGGCCGTGCGTGTAGCGCTCGCCGAGGATGGAGACGAAGCGGAAGAGATAGGCTTCGTCGAGCTGCCCGCCCTCGGCGTAGGCGGAGATGAGGCCTTCGCCGGCGGTCTTCGAGGCGGCGTAGAGCGAGGTTTGAACGGGGAACGCGTCGGTCTCGGGCGTGGGGCGGTCGGGCGTGACGAGCGCTTCGCCGTAGACGGAGCCGGTCGAGGAGAAGGCGATGCGGCGCACGCGATTGGCGCGCATGGCTTCGAGGACGTTGAAGGTGGCGATGGTGTTTTGCTCCAGGTCTTTTTTCGGATGCGCCCAGCCGTCCTTGATGTCGGCGTTGGCCGCGAGGTGGACGACGAAGTCGGCGCCGCGCATGGCGGAGGTGAGCGCGCGCAGGTCGAGGTTGTCGCCCTGCATGAGCAGGAAGTTCGGGTTCGCGATCGCGGCTTCGAGGAAGCGGAGCTGGCCGGTGGCGAGATTGTCCCAGCCGGTGACGCGGATGCCGTCGGCGAGGAGCCGGTCGACGAGATTGGAGCCGATGAAGCCGGCGGCGCCGGTGACGAAGACGTGTTTCATGGGATCACGCGAGCGGCGTGGGCCGCGGGCGGAGGGAGAAGCCGATGCAGAGGTTGCAGAAATGGAAGGGGACGAGCAGCGGGAAATGGCGGCTGCGCTCGATGGTGAAGAGCGGCGCGAGCTCGGCGCGGATTTCGGGCACGAGGTTGATGTGTTCGCGGGTGTAGAACTCCGCGTAGGGCGCGGTGAAGTGGCGATACCAGAGGCGTTGCGCGGACATCCGGCGCGCGAGGCCGTAGGCGGGGCTGCCCTCGGTGGGGATGACGATGAGCAGCTGGCCGCGGTCCTTGTTCAGCAGGCGATGGAGTTCGCGCAGGCAGGCGGGGAGATCGGGCAGGTGCTCGAGGACGTGGATGGCGAGGATGCGGTCGAAGAAACCGTCCGGAAAATCCATGCGCTGCTGGCAATCGCCGACGACGGTGCGCACGCGCGGGAAACGCGCGCGGATGGCGGCGGCCATGTTTTCGCGGTATTCGTTGCAGTAGTAATTCGCTTCCTGCTCGGGTGTGAGGCGTTCGTATTCGAGGTGCGCGCCGAGGCCGGCGCCGATCTCGAGCGTGGTGCGGAAGCCCGGGCGCGAGGCGCGGACGGGGAAGAGGTGGTTGAAGTTTTCCACCGCGCCGTAGCGCGAGCGGCCGCCCAGCTCCTCGTGCCAGAGGCGCATGAACTCGTGGTTGCGCGCCTGTTGCTCGGGTGTGAGCGGCGGCAGGATTTTCGGCCACTTGGCGGTCGGCATGGCTCAGGCGTGGGAGTCGAAACCGGCGGAGCGCTCGACGATGAAGCGCGGTCGGCCGCGGACTTCCTCGTAGATGCGGCCGATGTATTCGCCGAGGATGCCGACGCTGATGAGCTGAATGCCGCCGAGGAAGGAGATGAGGATGATCGTGGTGGGGTTGCCCCAGAGAATCGTCCAACCCATGAGCTTGTAGAAAAGATAGATGGCCGCGAGGAGCAGCGAACCGCCGGCGATGACGAAACCGAAAAGTGTGCTCAACTGCAGCGCGTAGGTGCTGAAGCAGAAGATGCCGTTGAAACCGATGCGCAGCGAACCGAGGAAGCGGTTGTAGTTGGTCTGGCCGTGCAGGCGCGCGGGCCGGTCGAACGGAATGATGCACTGGCGGAAGCCGACGACGGCGACCATGCCGCGGAGGAAACCGTGGGTTTCGCGGAGGCGCACGACCTCGTCGACGACGCGGCGCGACATGAGGCGGAAATCGCCGGTGTTGGGTGGAATCTGGACTTCGGCGATGCGGTTGATGACGCGGTAGCCGACGGCGGAGACGAGTTTCTTGAGCCACGGCTCGCCGGTGCGCTGGCGGCGTTGCGGAAGGACGACGTCGAAGCCGTCGCGCCATTTCGCGATCATTTCGCCGATCAGCTCGGGTGGGTCTTGCATGTCAACGTCCATCACGATGACGGCGTCGCCGCGCGAGTAGGTCATGCCGGCGAGCGTGGCCATGGGCTGGCCGAAGCGGCGCGAAAGTTGGAGGAATTTGACGCGATCGTCAGCGGCGCGGGCGGCGAGAATGACCTCCTGCGTGCGGTCCGGCGAGGGGTCCATCGCGAAGATGACTTCGTAGTCGCTCGTGATCGGGGCAAGGATGGGCTGCAGCCGCCGAAGGAACTCGGGGATGTTCTTCTCCTCCCGATAAACGGGGACGACGATGGACAACTGCATGATCGAAAAGCCTCAACAGCCACTCTGCGGAACGCAAGACCGCGAGCGGTCGCTGACGAGGGCCGGGCCCGTCAGGGAAGCTCCGCGGCGTGAGCGACGAGGAAGCGTTGCACCTCCTCCAGGTGATCCAAGCGCACATACACGGCACCGCCGATCCAGAGAGTGGGCGAGGTTCGGAAGAGGCAGTATTCCTCGCTTTGCGCGAGCTGTTTGAGCGCGGAGGAGCCGCAACCGCCGACGAAGACGAGCACGGGTTCTCGGGCGACGATTCTGGCTCGCTGTTGGGCGAAGACGGCGGTGAAACGCGGGCCGAAGTAGTTCGCATTCGCGAAAGCCTCGGCGACATCGCCCATGTCGACCGGCGGCAGGTTGCGGGTGCGTTTGAACAGGTGGGCTTCCTCCGAGCAGATCCCGAACTCGCGATCGAGCAGCACCAATTCGGCGGTGTAGCGACGCGCGGCGGGCAGCGTCTCCGCGAGCTGGGCGTATTGCCATCTCATCAACGGGAGGTTGTCCGAGCGCCAGAGCATGCCCAGGCAGCCGATGAGGAGCGCGGAAGCGGCACCGGGACCGAGGGTGAAGCGCGATTGATAGTAGACGAGCAGCACGAATGCCTGCGGGCTGAGATACCAGTAGCCCGCGCCTTGGAAGTTCATTTTGAAGGCGGCGATCGAGGCGCCCAGGCTGAGCGCCAGCGCCAGCGCGGCCAGTGTTCGCGGCAAGCTGCCGGAGCGGGCGAGCAGCCATTTGCCGCTTTCGAACAGCACGGGCAGGATCGAAAGAACGATGATCGCCGCGAAAGCCGGGGTGCGGACGTAATGGATCATGGTCGCGAACGGCGAGGAGGCGGCCGCCCACGGGGATTTCGTGCCGAAGAAGCCGAAAAAATAGCGGTAATACTGCGCGAGATCGCCGTGGAACCAGACGGCGGCGAAGACGGCGCAGGTGCCGATCGTGTAGGCGGCGATGACGAGGTAGAGGCGGACGAGATCGCGCAGGCGCAGTGCATCGCGGCTCTGCTCCACGAGCAGCGGAATCACCAGGGCGACGGGATAGATCCGCCAATTCGTGCTGAACACGAGCGCGATCGCGAGGCAGGCGCCGTGGCGAGACACGCGCGATAACGTCGTGTCGCCCGGCGCGGCGTAGCCCAGAAAGGCCACGGCCAGCAGGGTGAGCGCCGTGGAGTCGCTGCGGCCGATGCAGGTGTTCCAATGGCCGATGTCGTGGAGGAGGATCAGCATCGCGGCGCTCAGGCCGAGCGCGGCGACGACGGCCGGGCCGAGCGGCAGTTTCCGGCGACTGTGCACGAAGGAGGCCAGCAGCGAAACGACAGGGAAGAGCAGGACGAAGGAGCGCAGGATGTATTGCGGCTCGACCGATGGCAGGGCGCGCACGAAGACCGACTTGATGAGCGGGTCGAAGATGCCGTGGTTCGCATTCGCGTAGGCAAGATGCGGATCGGTGAAGATGTTCACGCCGAACGAACCCGCGAGTGCATGCAGCCATGCCGTTCCCTCGCGCCACTCCAACTCGATGGGGTAGCCCGCGAAGCGGGCGAGGAACCGGTAGATGACGACATAGGTCGTCGCGGCCAGGACAAGTGCGGCCAGATGCGAAAGTCTCCGCCAGAGTTTGGGGTGCTTGAGCCAGCGAGAGAAAATGGGAGTCATCGAATACGAGTGGCGGCAGCACCGAGGCAGGCACCGGGCGCGACGTGGCCGCATGTCGGTGAGCTTTCTGCGCGGTGCTCGTTGCATTGCGAGCGAAGAAATATTTTGGGGCGCTCGTTTGCGGGTTGAGTTGGCTCGTGCCACTGACCTCATTGCCGGGCGAAAGCATGAGACGTTATCTTTACGCAGGTTTCTGGCTGATGGCTGCGGCAGTGTTCCTGCGGGCGGAGGTGAACCGTGCGGTTACGATCGAAGCGCCCGGCGAAGCGGTCGCCGGGAAACCGGTTTCGGTGCAAATCGGTGCGAGCACCGATGCGACCGACGGCGAGCAGATCGGTTTCTTGCATGCCGAGTATTCGATCGACGAGGGACTGACCTGGACGGGTTGTTGCAATCTCGAGAACGCTGGAAAGAGCGCCGCGCGCCGGGTCGGCTTTACGGCGAGCGCCACGGGCGGCGTGGCGCTCGTGCGGGTGCGCGTGGCCTTCCGCGGTGGCGAGGCGGGTGATGCCGATTTCCGCGGGACGCCGATCCATTGGGACGAGAGCTGGAAAAACTGGCGCTGGCCGCCGGCGAAGTATGCGCGCATCGCCGTGCCGCCGCCGCAGCGGGTGGAACGCTCGATCCACATCGATGCCCCCAGCGAGGTGGCGGCCGGAAGCGTCGTCTCGGTGGCGGTCAGCGCGAACACCGGTGAAAACGGCGAGCGGATCGGTTTTTTCCACGCCGACTACTCCGTCGACGGAGGAAAGACGTGGACGAAATTCTGTTACGCCGAGGACAGCGGGCAGAAGCTGAGCCGAGAGATGCAGTTTGCCGTCGGTGCGCGGGGAACCAAGGCGATCATCCGGGTTCGCGCGGCGTTCCGCGGCGGACGCGATGGCGACGTCGATTTGGCCGGCAAACCGATCGAGTGGGGCCAGAGTTGGGAGCGCTGGCTTTCGCCGCCCGCCAAATACGCGATTATCTACGTGCGAGGCGCCTGAGATTCAGTCGCCCGCTTCACGACAGGCGCAGGCCGAGGCGCCAGGCGAATTCGAGGAAGGCGCTGCGGCGGAGATAGCACATGAGCAGCGGATGCCCCTCGATCTCGTGCGCGGGAAAGGTGCGGCCGTGCGTGCGCTCGCGGAGCCGGGTGATCTCGATCTGGCCGGTGCTGTGCATGACGGCGGAGGTTTTTTGCGCGGCGTGGGCGCGGAAGCAGGCGAGAAAATACGGGACGCGCACGATGTTCGCGCCGGCGGCGTCGAAGCGGAGCAACAGGTCCCAGTCGACCGCGAAGTGGAATGACGTGTCGAGTCCGCCAACGCGATCCCAGAGGCGACGGCGCCAGAACAGCGTCTCCTGCGGGATGAAATCGTTGAGGCGAAGGACGGCGGCGTCGTGGGCGGGGAGAAACCAGCGCGCGATCTCGCGGGACTGTTCGTCGACGACGACGCGGTGGCCGTAGAGGGCGTCGACTTCGGGGTGACGGGCGAAGTAGTCGGCGACGAACCGCAGCGCACCGGGCGCGTAGAAATCGTCGGAGTTGAGGTAAGCCATCACCTCGTCGGGCGCGCCGTGCGTGCGGGCGAAGCCGCGCGCGATGGCGTCGGCCTGGCCGGCGTCGTGTTCGCTCGACCACGCGACGAGGCGCGGATGCGCGGCGTCGCCATCGGCGGGGAATTCGCGCGCGAGGCGTTGGAGGATTTCCACGGAGCCGTCGGTGGAGCCGCCGTCCTGCACGACGTAGTCGACGGGTGCGTCCTGTTCGAGAACGCTGCGCATGGTTTGCTCGAGGTAGGCGGCGTGGCGGAAGGAGGGCGTGACGACGGTGAGGCGCGGCGCGGCGCGGCGGGAGGCGGGCGGAAATCTTTCCGGATCGATCGCGCGCGGCGGGTAGGCCATGTGCGACGGCATTTGGAAAAACATGAGCTCGGTCCAGTGTCCGCCGCCAAGCCAGAGCGGGAGCCACGAGCGCGGGATGCGGACGCGGCGATCGAGCGCGAGCGCGGTGGAGCCGTCGGAGAAGAGGAGTTTGATGCGGAGCTGTTGTGCGCCGGGCGGGAGCGTGCCGCGGATTTCGAAACCGGTGTCATCGGTCGGCGCGGCGGGCAGGGCGGCGCGCACGTCGGGGCGGGGCAGGCCGACGACGCCGTGGAGCGAGCGATCGCGGGCGAGAAGGCGGACGCCGGCGAGCGTGCGACCGTCGTCAGCGAAGGCCCAGCCGCGGATGATCACGCAGCGCGAGGGGCGCGACCAGTCGGCTGGTTGATCGATGTAGGAGTGAACGGGCACGGGGCCGCGGCGGCTCAGACGAACTTCAGTTTGCGGGCGGCGAAGAGCACCATGCGCAGGAGGAGCCAGCCGTGTTTCCAGCGCTGGATGTTGGTGGTGCCGTAGGTGCGCTCCTTGTAGCGGATGGGAACGTCGACGATGCGGAGGTTGAGCTTGGCGGCGCCGAAGAGCAGGTCGAAGTCGCCGAACGGATCGAAGTCGCCGAAGTAGGCGCGGTTGGCGGCGATCTGCTCGTAGTGGGCGCGAGTGAGGACCTTGGTGCCGCAAAGGGTGTCCTTCACGGGCTGGCCGAGCAGCCAAGTGAAGATGAGGCCGAAGGTTTTGTTGGCGCAGAGATTGAGGAACTGCATGGCCTTTTCGTCCATCGGGTAGACGAGGCGGCAGCCGTTGGCGAAGTCGGCCTGGCGACGCGCGAGGACGTCGTAGAATTTCGGCAGCTCCTCGGGCGGCATCGTGAGGTCGGCGTCGAGGATCATGAGGATGTCGCCGGTGGCGGCGGCGAAGCCTTTACGCACGGCGTCGCCTTTGCCGCGGCCGGTTTGCTGCATGATCTTGATGTTCCGCTGCGGGTAGGCGGCGGCGACGCGTTGGATCTCGGCCCAGGTGTGGTCGGTGGAGTTGCCCTCGACGAAGATGATTTCGGTGCCGGCACCGAGCTCGGGCGTGCGGAGGACGGCGGCCTCGATGTTGCCGGCTTCGTTGCGGGCGGGGATGACAACGGAGACGGTGCGCGCATCCGCCGCGGCGGAGCGGCGCGCGGGACGCGCGACGCCGAAAACGGTGAGGCAGAAGAGCGAAAAGAGCGGAGCGAGCCAGCGGTTGGCGAGGTGGTCGAGGCCGAGGCAGGGCACGGGCACGAGGAGGCGGCCCTGTTTCGTGACGGGCTGCCAGTCGGCGAGCTGCAGCAGGTTCTGCACGTCGGCGGTGCTGATCCAGCTGTTCTGCGGTTGCGGCGCATGAAGTCCGAACGTGCGGGCGACCGCGAGGATCGGGCGCCAGAGGTTGGAGTAGTAATTGAACAGCAGCCGCGTTTGCGGATGAGAGACCACATGGAGACGCTCTAGCAGGCGCTGGACGTCGGCGGCTTGGTTGAGCGTCTCCGACACGACGATGAAGTCGAATTTCTCGTCGAGGGTGAGCGACTCGCCGGCTTGCACGTGAAACTCGGCGCCGGGGAGGCGGAGTCGGGCGGCTTCAACCTGGCGCGGGGAAAGATCGAGGCCGACTTTTCGCCGGCCGTGGAGTTGCGCCAGCAGTTCGCCGTTGCCGCAGCCGATCTCGAGCACCGAGGCGGTCGGCGGGATCAGCAGGTTGTAGTAGTGGGCGAGCCAGCGCCGATAGCCGCGCGCGGTCCAGTTCAACGTGACGGGGACTGCTTCGTAGAAGGCGCGCACATTCCGCAGGTGAGGATCGGAGAGTTCCGGGAGCGACGTCATCGGTGAATCGTGGAGGCACCAACGTGGGGCACGGTAGCCGGGCGGGCAAGCCGGCGGTGGGGAAATCAGCGGTGGCGTCGCAGTGCGCCTCGGACTGTGGCGTGAGAGTGAGCCGTGCAGTTCACTCGCGAGTGAAGACGAGCACGCGCCATTGCGGGAGCGGGCCGCGGCCATCGGGCGCCGGCAGATCGCTCACCTGCACCTGCCTGAAGCCGAGCTGCTGGAGTTGCGCGATGTGCTCGGGGGTCGACGACCGATGCAAGTCCTGCTCGAGGTAGACGAGTCGCTTGATGGGCGCGGTGTCGGCATGTGCGAGATCTTCGAGCAGCATTGGGGGCGGCGTGGTCGGCCGCGTGAAGGTGATCGTGGCGCGCGAGATGAAATCGGTGGCGAAGAGGATGTCGCCGGGGCGGAGCAGCGGAGCGAGGGCGGCCGTGCCGACGCGCCAGTCGGAGTCCGGGGTAAGACTCGTATCGAAATACGGGTCGCGGTGGAAACTGCGTAGCTGATAAACGCCGGACACGACGAGCAGGGCGCTCGCGCCCAGGAGCACGGCGCGGCGGCGGGCGGGAGGAAGCAGGGCATCGCTCGCCGTGTGAATCGTGCGGAAGGCGAGCGCGATCAACCAGGTGAGAAAGAAGTAGTGAACGATGAAGTAGCGCGGCCAGACGGAGAGTGGCTCGACCTTGAAATAGTAAGCGATCTGGAAAGCGAGGGGCAGCGCGAGGGAGAGGATCATCAGCCAGGATTGGCGCGCGCATTCAGTGGTGAAATCCGCGGGCAATCGCGTGCGGCGGCGGAAGAGCAGCCACGCTCCGCCGAGGAGCAGAGCCAGCCACGCGATCGGCAGCAGCGTGGTGAACCAATCGTGGCCTGGCGCGTGTCCCGACAGGACCAGCTTGAAGCCCTGGTAAAGCTGCCCCGACAAAGTGACGTGGGCGCGTTCCCACAGGCCGACGTTGATCTTCTGACCATGGTCGCGGAGGTAGGGCCAGGTCAGCGAAAAGACCAGCAGGTAGCAGATGGCGAGGTGCGCGCTGAACCGCCAAAATTGCGCGCGGCGACGGAAAAGCAGGAAGGCGCCTTGCCCGATGGCGGGGAACACGATCCAGGTCTGCACGTAGAACGCCACGCCCAGCAGCAAGGCGTAGCCGAGGAAGCAGCCGATGTCGGCCCATTCGCGGTTGAGCGTGCGGCGATCGAGCGCGAGGACGAGTTGCGTGCTCCAGATGTAGAACGCGACCGCGACGATGTATTCGCGGATCTGCAGCACGTGCATGAAAAGATAGGCGTTGAACGCGAACAGCCCGACGAGGAAGGCGCGCGGCCATGCGGCCCAGCTCCGGCTCAAGCGCAGCAATCCCCACAAACAGAGCGCGAAAAACACGAGATTGACGGAGCGGAAAAACGCCAGGTCCTGCCGCTCGGCGAAGCGCATCAGTGCGTTTTGGAAAAGATAGTAGGCCGGTTGGTAGGCGAACGGATTCACCGCGGTCAGCACCTCGTTCCAAGTGGCGGTCGGCGCAGCTCCGGGGGTGAGATAATGTCCGCCATTGATGAGCCAGAGGCGGAAGCCTTCGTCGGTGGTGATGCCTTTGAGGTCCATCATCGCCGCGCAGGCGACGACGGCGGCCGCGCAAAGCAGGTGCGGCAGCCAGCGGACGAAGCGGGTGGATAAGGCGGACAGCGCGGACATGGGTGAAAGTTCCCTAGTGTCGGTGGGCGGGATCCGCGAGGTAGCGGCTGAGCGCCTGCACGAAATCCGGGCGAGTCGGATAGCGGGCCTTCATCGCGGCGCGGTAGGCCTCCGGATGCGCGTCGTGGTCGTAGAGAAAGGTGATGGTGAAGTCCGAGACCGGCACGGAAGCGTCATCCTGATAGCCGATGTATTTGGGAGCCAGATCGAGCGGCATGGTGAGCATGAGGATGAAGGCCGCGGTGAGGGCGATGGCGGCGGGCCAGCGTCGCTCGTGGACGTCCGCGCGGCGTTGCCACCATTCCTGGAGCGCGGCGAGGCCGAAGCACCAGGTGAGCGCGAGCGGGACCTCGACGAAGATGCTGTATTGGCTGAAATACTGCCGCTTGCTCATCATCCATATCATGCCGACCGATTGAGCGTAGAAGAGGAGCGCGAATGCGCGCAGCCGGAGATTGACGCTGCGGAGGCAAAGCAGAGCGATGGCGAACGCGGTGGTGGTCACGAGGAGCACGGGCGACTCGACGAAGAACCGCAGCAGCCCGTGGAGGCGATGGGTGACGCCGGGCTGAGTGTAGAGTTGAACGAGCGGATCCGGGAAGAACACGACGTCGAGCACCTTGACGCCGTAATTGGCGGCGGCCGCCGCGGGCATGGTCGCGCGCAGTGCGACGAACCAGCCGACGCACGCGCCCAAGGCACCGCCCAGCAGCAAGGCGAACTCGAGGGTGCGATCGATGAGATACGAAGTTATCCGCGACGGGCTGCGCACGAGCTGAAGGAGGGGCAGCAATGCCGCGAGGCCGACGAGCAGGCGCAGCCGGCGCGCCGCAGCGGGATGCACTTCGGAGCCGGCGGCGCTGAACGACAGCACGCAGAGCAGGAGGACCAGCCCGATCGCGGGCAGGATCAGCGTGGCGCGCGGGCTGAGCGGAGGCGCGGCGGAAGCCTCTCGCCCTTCAACCAGCGCGATCAGCGGGGACACGGCACACCAGCCGAAAACGAGGATGAGAAAGTATAGCCCGGGCAGTTTGGAGAGGATGGCGAAGCCGCCACCGGCGCCGGCCAGCACCAGCCAGAGGGTGCGACCGGCCGGTCGCGTGGACTGCGTCGCGAGCCAGACGCAGTGCATGGCCATCACGCCGAAAATCGTGCAGAGCAATTCCGGCCGGATCAGCAATCCGTGGAAAAGCAGGCCGGAACAGCCCGAGAGCAAGACGACGGCGAGGCAGCCGAGTTCGAATCGGCGCGTGGCTTGGGCCACGAAGAACCCGGCGAAAATAATGAAGAGCACCACCAGCGTGCGACTGTGTTGGCGCGCGGCCCGGACCAGGTCGGCGATTTGCGCGATGAGGTCGGGACTGCGAGCGAAGCGTTTGAGCGTCCAGACCGGTTGAGCGCCCACCGCGTCGCGCAGGCGAAAGTCGAAAGCGAGGAGGAGTTTCGTCGTGGTGGCGGGCTGATCCACGATGCCGAGCGGATAGCCGGAATTCAGGCTCAGGGCGTCGGCGATGTTGTGGATGTTCATGTCCGTGTTTCGATACCACGGATCGTCGCGCGAGATGCGCGTCATCGTGAGAAAGGCGAACAGCAACGCCAGCAGAGCGATGCCTGCGTGCGCGAAGCGGTGGCTATTCCTTGGAGCGGCCGGCGGCAGCGGCGGAGTCGTGGCGCTCATGGTTTCAGGCCCTCCACGCGCAGGCTGCGAAACATATAGAGATAGGCATCGGCCGCGGGGCGCGGTTGCTCGACCAGGACGACGGTGCGGCCCTCGGCCTTGCCGCAAGTTTCGTAGTGCTCGCGCGCGCCTTCGACGAGGGGCTTGCGCATCATTTCCACGTGGCGCCGCACGTCAGGGTAGCGATTGAGGTATTCATACCAATCCGGCCCCGGCTTGGGCGGCAGTTCATGGAGTTCGATGACATTGCCGCCGGAGTCCGCGGGGAACTCCAGGATCGCATCCTGCCAACTCTCGGGATCGGTGAACTCGATGCGTTGCGCGGCACGTCCGTTGCAGGAGATCTCGAGCAGGCCTTGACGGCGCTGGTGGAGATGGGCGCTGAGGCTGACGCGCAGGGTTTTCACGTCCGGCGCGGCGGGGATTTGCAACTGGATACGATCGGCGCGCATCCAGCGCAACAACGGTAGGGCGAGATCGGGAAACGGTCCCTCGGTCGGCAGCAGACCGCGACCGGCTTTGGTGGCCGTCGGTTCCGGGCGGCTGACGAACTCATATTGGAAAGAGAGTCTGGGGTCGGTCGAGGTGGCGGCGATGTATTGGTCGGGCGGGAGCGCCTCGAGCACGGCGGTGCTGCGTTCGGCACCGTCGGGGTCGGAGTTCCGCAGACGGAAACGAAGAGCGCGGACCGACGACGGATACGGTGCGGTTTGCGTGCCGGCGCGCGAGAAGGTGGCGAGGAGTCTATCGACGCCGCTTTCGGTTTCGGCGATCACGTCGACGCAGGCGCCGTCGCGTTGATGGAGTCCGGCGATATCGATCAGCAGTTGGGGCGGATTCGTGTCGCGGCTGCGCTCGACGGTCGCGAGCAGGAGGCCGTTATTGTCGAAGACCTGTTCGTCGGCGTTACCGGGCAGGCCGAAGTAGTCGCGTGCGGCGAATTCCGAACTGGTGCTGCCGAGCGGTTCGACGCCGGGCGTGGCCTTGCCGGGGAAGGTGAGAAGGACATAGGCCGGTCCCAGATCAAGATGGGCGAGGGCGCGGCTGCGGGCGCTGCGGGGACGGGAGAGAATGTTGTAGGCATCCGTGCGGAGGAGATCGTAACGCGGGACGGATCCGGTGCGGATGTGCGGGACAGCGGGCGGACTGAGGTTGAGTCGCGCATCGTGCACGAGGTGTTGCTCGAGCTCGGCGCGGAGCTTGGCTGGCTCCAGGCGCGGGGCGCTGGGATTGAGCAGCGGTTCCAGCGGGCGCCAGATGTTGTGACGAAGCGTATCCGAACCAGACCAGAGGCAGATGGCGAGGAGCGGAAGCGCGAGCGGCAACCAGCGGTTGCGCGGCGCCCCCCATCGATCCAGGGCGATGGCAAGACTGGGCGCGGCGAGGAGGATGGCGGGTGCGAGTTGGGGCGAGTGGCGAGTCGCGAGCGCGGGCAACGCGAGGATGACGGCCCAAGCAAGCCCGACCGCGCCGAGCCAGAATGCAGGCTGCGACCACTCGCGCGAGCGACGGAAACCCAACAGGGCTGCTCCGAGGCAAAGGCAGCCGGTGAGACCCGGCCCGATCGCGCGGTCCGCCCACGGGCCGACGAGTTCGCGCGCAGGCACCGCGTCCAATGTGGCCGATTCGGCGGCGATGGTTTCGGCAACGATGTGGACAAGCGAATCGTGGCGGGCGGCGGCGATCAGGCTGAGCAGCGTTGGCAGCAACCCCAGGGCGAGTCCCGGCAGCACGAGTTTCCAGCCACGGCGCAGGTGGACACGAAATGGACGCAGGGTTGCTAGGCCGGCGAGGCACAGCACGATCATCGCAGCGGCGAGACTGCTACCGGCGGCGAGTCCGGCGAGTGCGCCGCCGAAGAGCGCCGAAGAGTTTCGTCCATCCCTCGACCACGCGAGCAGGAACGCGGCGGCGGCGAGCAGAGCGACACCGGCGGCGAGGTGGTGATCGAGTGTGACCGCTTGGGTGAGCACGGGGAATGCCGACCAGGCACAGCCAAGAGCCAGGAGCGAGGCTTCGCGGCTGCACCCGGCGAGCCGGCAGAATCGATGCAGCGCGCAACCGCTGAACAACCAGAGGATGAGGTTGACGAAATTCAGCGTGGTCAGTTCCGGACGGAAGGTCAGCAGCCAGGAATGCAAAATGCCGTAGTCCGGAAAGAGACAGGGTTGGGACGGCTGGCCGCTCGTGCCCGCGAAGACATTGCCATCGACCAGAAACTGGAGTGCGCGCGGCAAGGTGCGGCCGAGCGCGTTGGGGTCGAGCGGCGCGTAGGTGGCGGCCAAGGCGATGCTGCCTGCGATGAGCAGGCCGACAGCGACCAGGGTGCCGAAATAGACAACGGGGTGTGTGGTCGCGGGGGCGAAGTGGCGACGGTTAGTCGAGGGAAAACGCCAAGCCAGCAGGGCGGTCGCGGCGCCGAGGGTCAGGGAAACGCCGAGGGTGAGGCCCACGTTGCCCCAGCGGTGGAAGCACGACAGCGTCAGTGCGGTCCCGACAAGATTCACCCACGCCAGCGCGCCGGCGCCGAGCAGTGTTTCCGAGGTGGTTTCCGTCCAGCGATAGGCCGCCGCGACCGCCAACCACACGAGCAGGATTAGATGAATGAAAAGCAATTCCATCGCCACGAAGCGCGTTCAGGCTGCCGGGGGCGTCGCGGGCTTTTCCATCGCGGACAGGCAGTTGAATCCCCAGAGGAAACGCCGATATACCGGACAGGACAGACCGTGACGCGCCGCGAGGGCCCGCAGGTCGGCTTCGGTATAGTAGTGTTTGTGGTCGGCGATTTCCGGGGCGGAGATGATTTTCAGGCGAAAGGCCATGAATTCCAACACGGGCTTGGCGGCGGGAGTCGGCGTGGTGACGAGGATGCGGCCGCCGGGCGCGAGGATGCGCGAGAATTCACGGAAAAGGACATCAACCTGGTCGAGCGGGATGTGCTCGAGCACGGCAAGGATGGTGACGAGGTTGAAACTCGCGTCCGGGTAGTCGAAGCGATCGACGAAACGGAATTGGCGCAGTTCGAGATTGGGTGCCGGTTGCGCGGGAGTGGCGTCGTAGTCGAGGCCGACGCCGCGCTTTATTTTCGTCTGCACCGAGCGCAGGAACATCGCCTGGTGCCCGCAGCCGAAATCGAGCATGGTGGCGTCGGCCGGCACGAGCCGGTGCAGGGCGCGGGAGCGCCAGCGGCAGATGAGAAGGTCGAGCGCGTTGAAGTCCTTGGTGCCCATGAGCGTGATGCGCCGTCTGCCGGATTAAGAGCGGCGGGCCCGCTTGATGAGCACGCGCTCGAGTTCGAGCAGCCGCTGGTTTGTCGTGCTCAGGACGAGGCCGAGCGCGATGCTGAGGCAGCCGAGCATGAAACCCGTGATGGAGAGGATGGCAGAGGGGCGGCTGGCGACGCGGTGGAGCTCCACCAGCTCGATCAGCGGCAGGACGGCGCAGGCGGCGCTGCCGAGGAGGGCGAGCAGGCCGAGGCTGCCGAAGAGCGTGAGCGGCTTGTAGGCGCGCATGAGCAGGAACAGGCGCAGCAACACGCGGATACCGTCCGGGAAGGTGCGGAGCTTGGAAAAGCTGCCGGAGGGGCGTTCGCCGTAAGGGGCTTCGATTTCACGGATGACGGCGCCGCGGTAAAGGCTTTGGACGGTGAGCTCGGTCTCGACGTCGAAGCCGCGCGAGGTGATCGGAATCGACAGGGCGCACTCGTGGGTGAATGCGCGGTAGCCGGAGAAAATGTCCGAGATTTGCGCGGCGAAGATGCGGTTGATGATCGAGCAGACGAGCTGGTTGCCGGCGACGTGGAACTTGCGGAATGATTTGTCGCTGTATTGCTGCAGGCGGGCGGCGACGGTCATGTCGGCGTCTCCACGGCGGATAGGTTCCAACAGGCGGTGGACGGCGGTGGCGTCGTAGGTGCCGTCGCCGTCCACCATGACGATGACATCCTCGGTGAGGAGTTCGAACATGGAGGCGACGACGTAGCCCTTGCCCTGGCGTTTCTCGCGGATGACGGTGGCCCCCGCGGCGCGGGCGAACTCGGCCGTGCGGTCGGTGCAGTTGTTGTCGAAAACGTAGATGGCGGCGTCGGGCAACTGGGCTTTGAAGTCGCTGACGACCTGCGCGATCGTCTTTTCCTCCTGATAGCAGGGGATGGCGACCGCGATGCGGAAGGCGGAAGGGGAGGGTTGAGCCATGAAGTTAGCAGAGAACTACGGAATCGCGGGACGGGATGGCAACCTCGCAGCGAAGTGCATCGACCGTCGCGCGGGATGCTCCGCCCGCTTTATTCGCGGCGGACCAGGACGAGTCGATGCGTGGTGGCGAAGGACTTGATCCGGTGCCAAAGGTCGGTGGCGACCGCAATCACCGCGGCGGCGCCGACGCAGATGATCATGATGAGCTCAGGGATGGCGCGACAGGACGCGAGCGCGTCGCTATAGCGCCACACCGCGAAATAGAGCAGCAGGATGTGCCACAGGTAGATTTCGAGGGTGAATTGTCCGAGGTAGGAGAACAGTCCGGGCCGGGCAAACCAGCCGAGCGCCACGCCCAGACCCAGGGCAAGCACGGTGGCGACGTCGTAGAGCAACATTTCGGGGCGGACGTAAGCCAGGTCGAGGGGGTTGAATTGGAAGTGGTCGCCCATGACCGAGCGATCGAGCAGGTGGTGGAAGTTCCACGCCATCGCCGCCAGCGCGATCGCCCCGGCACCGCCGCTCACGGCCACCAAGGTCCGGCGTGAAAGCAGCGACGTGAGAGTGCGGAAGTGGAGGCCGATAAAGAAATAAAACGCCCAAAAAAACGCGCTGGGCCGTCCCCAGACGTAGTAGTTGAGCGCTCCACGGTAGCAGAGAATCCCGAGCACGACGTGCACCGCGAAAAAAAGCAGTGCGAGCAGAGCCGCACTGGTCTGAAGGCTGAGTCGAGGTGCGAGCCGCTGCCCCCACGCGGGCAGGGCTTTGAGCAGGGGTTGGACGAGGTAGAGCTGGAGGATCAGCGGAATGAAATAGAGTGTGGGCTCGACGCCTTGATAGAGCAGGTGTTCGGCGAGCCAGCGGAGACGGGCGGAGAAATCGGGCAGCCGCGACCATTCCGCATAGTGATTGAGCAGGAAAAAGGCGGGGACGCTGGCGACGAGGTAAGGCACGACGATGCGGTGGAAGCGCCCGCGGTAGTAGTCGATCAGCGGAATCTCGCGACGGGACGAGCCGGCGAGCAGTCCCGAGAGAAAAACGAACATCGGGACCGCGAAACAAAACAGCTGGTTCAGTGAGAGACCGAGCAGGAACGAGGGACTCCAGACATGGAGGTCCGTGGTGACGAAGCTGCCGCCGAAATGCACGCACACCACGCCCACGATGCTGACGCCGCGCAGGGCATCGATGTAGGAGTTCCGGTCGGGACGAAGGGGCGCGACGGGTGTGCTCATAAGGATCGAAGCGCGTCGACCCGCAGATTGCGGAACATGTAATAGAGCGGAGCGTCTGCGGGCAGCGTTTCGAGGCGGCGTTGCAGGAACAGTTCCCGGCCTTCCTTTTGGCCGAAGTTTTCCCAGTGCTCCCGCGCGCCCTGCTCCGGCGGAATGCCTTGCGATTGGACGTAGGCTTTCACGTCCGGATAGCGGTCGAGGTAGTCGAGCCAGTCCGGCTCGCGGCCGAGCGAGACGTTGCGGAATTCGATGGTGTTGGTCGTTCCGGGGATCGCTTGGAAGTGCAGATCCTGGATCAGCCAGCGGCCTGCGCCGCCCCAGCGATATTGTTTGATTGTCCGGCCGTTGAACGCGACTTCGATGCCGACGCTTTCGCGGGTCTGCGCGCAAAGTTCGAACGAGAGGTCGATCGTCGAGCGTTGTGAATGCGGGGGCACGGTGATCTGCACGACGGGGGTCTTGGCCCAGCGTATCGCCGGCAAATCCCATTGGGGGAAAGGTCCCTCGAGTGGGCCCAGGCCGGTGAGAGCGGCGCGCGTTTGCGGCGCCGAAACAATGAACTGATCCGAAGCGATCTTGTAAGGATCGAAGGGGGTTTCGACGTCGGCGGACTCCTCCCGGGCGAGGTGGGGCATGTCCATGCTGCCGACGAGGGTGCCAGTGCCCGTGTCGTGCAGCCGAAAGGTGAAGCGCTTGAATCCGCGGGTTACGGTGGCGCGAGCTTCGCCGGTGGAGTCGAATCGAGCGAGCTCTGCGGCGGTGCCGTCATCGTATTCCACGCCGACGGTCAACCGGGCGTGGTCGGGCGCATTGAGTCCGGCGACTTTGATTTGCAGGTTGGCGTAGCGATTGGGTTCGCGAGGACCGTAGTGCAGCTCGACCAGCACTTGGCGGTTCGAATCGCTGGCCGGTTTCGTCTCGGGATGCGCGGTCAGGCCGTAGTAGTCCAGTGCCGGCTGGCCCTGGCCGATCGTGCCGAGATACTCGATGCCGGCGGTGGGTTTGCCCGCGAACGGCACCACGGTGCAGGAGGAGAGTTGTTCGATGTTCGTGTAGGCTACTTTTCGGACAAACCCCCATTCCGAAAACAAGTTGTAGGCCTCCGGCGTGGTGTGGTGAAACGAGGTGAAGCGTTGGTGGCGCCCCTGGCCCATGAGCAGGAAGATGCGTTCGTTGCCTGCGGTGGACTGCACGTTCACCACCGGCTCCGCCGCGAGGCGCTGCACCATCAGCGGTGGGAGCGCGGGCCACGCGGGCGGCGGCGGTTCGCCGGCCCACAAGGGAGCGTAGGGGCGGCTGGTGTTGTGGAACAGGTAGACGGCGGCGAGCCAGAGCGCGAGACCGGCGAGGACGGCCACGCCGTTGCGAATCCAGCCGCGCCAACGCTCACGGTCGGACCAGACGCTCTCGAGTGCGGCGCCGAGGCACGGGCTGAGCACGAGCATCGCGGGCACGAAGTATCGCTGGTTGTAGAGCGACCATTTGTTTAGCCAGAAGTAAGTGGCGAACCACCCCAAACCGAGCGCGGCGCACCACACGATTGCGCGGGGAGAGCGGCGAAAGCGCACGAGGCAGAAAACGGCCGCCAGGAGGGTGATCGGACCGGCGAAACCGAAAAAGACGTGGTCCTCGTTCAGGTCGGGCGGGAAAAGATACAGCTCGGAGAAGGCGTAGGCATCGTTCCAGTGCGGGAAGAAAGTCCGCACGCCCCACGCGTTGAGTTCGGAGGTCACCGTGAGGTCGAACGTGAAGCGATGCAGCGGCTCCAGGAAAAGCTGCACCAGGAAGGCGCGGGAGGTTTGCCAAACGCAGGCCAGCGACCACGGCCGGTTGAGGGTGAAGTCGTAGGTCTTGGTGATCCACTCGCCCTTGGTCGCGAGGTTGATCAACGCGAAGGGCGCAGCGAAAACGGCGGCAGTCGCGGCGGGGAGCCACCACGCCTGCACGCCACGGGCGAATGCAGGAAGGGCGCGACTGCGTGCGTGCCGCCAGAGCGCGACGAGGGCGATGAGGCCGGCTGCCGGGGCGAAGAACACGACGGTCAATTTGGACCCGGCGCCCAATCCCGCAGCGAGTCCGGCGAGGATGGCGTGCCGGGTCTGGCGTTGGTCGCACCAGCGGAGAAAGAAAACCAGGGCGACGAGCAAGGCCGCTGCGGTCGGGAGATCGTTGGTCGTGCTGGAGGCTTGACCGAGCGTTTGCGTCGCCGTCAGCGCGAACCAGGCAGAGCCGAGGCTCGCGTTGGCGCCGAGTCCCGCCAGGCGACCGATGCGGTAGACGGCGATGCCACTCGCGAGCCAAGTGAGCACGTTGATGAAGGTCAGAGCCTGCAGGGGCGGACCGTAGATCAGCGTGAAGAGCTGGAGCAGGTTGTAGTTTAGCGGGAAATAGATCTGCCGTGGATTTCCAGTATCGAAATGCGCCAGGTTGCCCTGACCCAGGTAATACATGGCTCGCGGGAGATGGTAGGTGAGCGAGTCGAAATTATTGGGCGCGTAGGTGGCGGCGACCCGCACGGTGACCCAAATCAGCGGCAGGAGGGTGATGGCGCTGGCGAACAGCAGTCGCGGGGAAGGACGGTCGGAGTCCGGCGACTCCCGCGCGGGAGCGACCCATCGCATCGCGATCCAAGTCGCAATCGCGATGAGGAGCGAGGTGCGGAAATACCAGGCTGGATCGCCGAGCCGATGGCAGGAGGAAAGCAGCAGGGCCGTCGCCACAATATTCCCCCAGAGGAGAAGCAGAACCGTCAGCGCTCGATCCAGCCACGACGCCACGAGGCGGCGCGCCGTCACCGTGGACAGAACGACTAGAACGGCGGAGTGCGCGAGATAAAGCGTCATGCTTCGCTAGATAGGCGCGAGTGATGTAGATGGCGGCTGGGGGAAGGCAACCCGCGAGAACCAGGGGACCCCACGCGTGTGCGCGATTGCCCGGCGGCGTCCGCGACGCCCGGTGCGTAATCCTCGTGGCGGCCGAGGGTGTGCGAGTCCGGAACGCGCTGGCGTGCGTCGGAGTTGCCTGGTTGCGGCGCTGAAGGAGCGGCGATCACGAGAGTGAGAGGAAGCGAAGGAGGCACGATTGGCGGCGCCGTGAACAGATCAAGGTTCGCGCAGGCCTTCCACCACCAGGTCGCGGAAAATGTAGTAGCGCGAATCGGCGACGGGCGCGGGTTCGAGCGCATGGCGAAAGCGGAGCGCGCGGTGCTCTTTCCGGCCGAACGCTTCGTAGTGCTCGCGGGCGCCTTGCTCGAGCGGGATCTTTTGCGCGACGACGTATTCCTTCACATCGGGATTGCGGTCGAGGTAGTCGAGCCAGTCGGGTTCCGAACCGACCGCGATGTTACGGAACTCGATCACGTTGCGGCCGGCGACCGGCGTGAGAGTCAGCGCCTCGTCGATCCAGGCATTATGATCGTCGAGATCGTAGTATTTCATGAGCTGACCGTTGTGCAGCAGGGCGATGGCGGCGCGTTCGCGTGAGAAGCTCCTGAGACTGAAGCCGAGCCGCAGCGTGACGAGATCGTCGTCGGCAGGAACTTCCAGGCGGACGATCGGTGCGCGAGCCCAGCGGATGAGCGGGAGTTTCCACTGCGGATAGGGGCCCTCGGCGGCTTCGAGGCCGGTGGTGCGAACGTAAGTGAGCGGGTCGTTGGCGACGAGCTGGTCTCGGAAGATGACGGTGGGTTCGAAGGGAGTGCCGAATTCCGGCGGCTTTTCGCGGGTGAGGCGGGGGATGCTCACGGCCCCGATGGGCCGGCCGCTGACATCGTCGTCGGCTTCTATGAAAAAACGGCGGAAGGGCTTCGTGATCGAGGCGGAGGCTTCGCCGGACGTCTGGAGCGTGGCGAGGATTTCGCGGGTGCGATCCTGGTATTCGACGCTGACGCGGAGTCGGGCTTGATCGGCGGGATTGAGGCCGACGACTTGGATGCGAGTGGCTTGATAGCGGTTGGGCTCATGCGGCGCGTAGCTCAACACGACGAGCACTTGCCGATCGTTCGAATGGGAGGGCCGTTCATTTGCGCGGGGGGGCAGCCCAAGGTAATCCTGCGCTTCGACGCCTGCGCCGATGGTGCCGAGGTATTCGACTCCGGCCGTGCGCTTGGTCGGGATCTTGACGAGAGTATAGGAGGATTGCTGCGCCATGTTCACGTAGGCGACTTTGCGCGCGAGGCCCCATTGGGAGAAAACGTTGTAGGCGTCCGGCATCTGGCGCGCGAACGATGTGAAGCGCTGGTGCTCGCCCGGGGTCATCAGAAGGAAGATGCGCTCGTTGCCGTCGGTCGCTTGGATATTGATGCGCGGTTCGGCGGACAGCCGGTCGGCGAGGCGTGGCGGGAGTGCGGGTAATGCCGCGGGGGCGACGCGAGCTGTCCAGAATGGGATGAAGGGGCGGCGGGTGTTCTGCGTGAGATAGGCACCAGCGAGCCACAGGCTGCTGAGCGCCAGTGCACCGAGCAGGAGGCGGGCGGCCCGGCGGCTGCGCGTGCCGGGCGCGCCGCGGTCCCACAGGATCGCAAGGCACGGCGTCATCAGCGCCAGGGCGGCCACCATGTAGCGTTGGTTGTAGAGCGACCAGCGGTTGAGCAGGAAATACGTGGCGAACCAGCCGAGCCCCAGAAACGCCAACCAGACCGTTGCGGAGGGAACGCGCTGCGGCCACACGAGGCAGAGCAGCGCTGCGAGCAGGATCGCCGGGCCGGTGAAACCGAACCAGACGTGATCCTCGGTGAGATCGGGCGGGAACAGGAAGAAGTCGGAAAATGCGTAGGCCTCGTTCCAATGGGGGAACAGCGCGTGGCCGGCCCACGCATTCAGGCGTTCGGTGCGTTTCGGTTCAAAATCGAAGCGACTGAGCGGTTCGAGGCAGAGCTGGGCGAGATATCCTTCGGCTGTCTGCACGGCGGAGGCGAGCGAGAGCGGACGGTTCAAGGTGTAGTCGTAGGCCTTCGTCATCCACTGGCCTTTTTCCGCGAGGTTGATGACGGCGAAGGGCGACGCGAACGCGAGGGCGAGCGCGGTGGGCAGCACCCACGCGCGGAGGGTGCGGCCGAGCACGGTGCGCCGGCCGTTGCGCCACTGGCGGGCGGCCCAAAGCAGGAGAAGCAGGCCGGCGGCAGGGGCGAAGAAGACGACGGTCAGTTTGGTGCCGGCCGTGAGCCCGGCGGCGAGTCCGGCGAGGAGCGCGTCGCGGCGCTGGCGCGATTGCGTCCAGCGTGCCGCAAAGACGAAGAAGGTCGTGAGTCCCGCGGCGATCGGGAGATCGTTGGTGGTCGACGCCGCCTGCGCGAGAATCTGCGTGGCGGTGAGGGCGAACCAGACGGCGATCAAGGCGGCATGCGCGGAGAGGCGCGAGAGGCGGCAGAGGCGATGGAGTGCCACACCCAGGGCGGCCCACGAGAGGAGATTGAAGAACGTGAGCACCTGCCGCGGCGGTCCGTAGGTCAGACCGAAGAGCTGGAGCAGGTTGTAGTTGAACGGAAAGTAAGTCTGCCGGTCGTTGCCGGTGTCGAAGTGTGCCAGGCTGTTCTGCCCGAGGTAGAACATCGCGCGCGGCAGGTGATAGGTGAGCGAGTCGTAGTTGTTCGGCTCGTAGGTAAGCGCGACACTGAGACTGGCGATGGCGAGCGGGGCCAAAGTGACGGCGAAGGCGAGGACGAGACGTCGATCCGCGGGCGAGTCCGCGGGATCAGGTGCGAGCGGAGAGACGCGGCGAACAGCCAGCCAGGTCAGCGCGGCCAGGCTCACCGAGACTCCGAAAAAAACGCCGGAGTGCCCGAGCAGCTTGACGGCGGAAAGCAGCAGCGAGGTGAGGACGATGTTGCCCCAGCCCAGCAGCAGAGTGGCGAGAAAGCGCTCGCTCCAGCGGCGCGTGAGCGGACGGGCGGCGACGAAGGAAAGTCCCGCCAGCAGTGAAGCGTGGAGGGTGAACGCGATCATCGCGTGGAGCGCGGGCTGTCGCCGACGGTCGCGGACGAGCAGGGCGGAGCGAAGTAGTCGCGCCAGCGGTGGGCGTGTGCGGTGAAGCCGAAGTGCCGGACCGCGTGCGCGCGGGCCTGGGTGCCGGCGTGTTCGCGAAAGCCGCGGTCGGCGATCATCGCGCGGAGCGCGACGACGGTTTCCGCGATGTCGCGATTGCGGACGAGTTTCCCGGTGACCTCGTGTTGCACGATCTCTTCGACACCGCCGGTGCGAAAAGCCGCCACCGGCACGCCGCAGAGCTGGGCTTCCATGAGCGTCTGGCCGAAGGCTTCTTCGGTCGCGGTGCCGAGGTAGACGTCGGCGGCCTGATAGATGAGGGCGAGTTGGTGCGCCTGCAGATGGTAGCCGAGACCGATGAGGCCGGGAATTTCCGCGGCGTTGTGGCCGAAGGCGGCGAAGGTCGCCTCGCCTTGGAGCGCGGCGATGATCTCGCGCAGTTCGGGGCCGCCTTTGCGGTGCTCTTGGAAGTTCACGGCGGCGCAGAGCACGACGGGTTTGTCGTCGGGCAGGCCGAGGTGGCGGCGGGCGGCCGCGCGATCGCCGGGGCGGAAGACGTTTTCGTCGGCACCGAGGTGAACGGTGGCGACGTGCGGGCATTGCGGGATGGCGGCCTGAAACATGCGCTCGCTCCATCGGCTGTTGGCGACGACTTCGATGTCATGGGCCGGGCCGAAGACATCGCGGCGGAGTTGCCAGGCCGGGGCGATGAGGGGGGGCGCGAGTTTCGGATACTGCTCGGCGGTGGGGCAGGTGTCGTTGCAGCCGGTGAGGTAGAGTTCGCAGTTGCCGGGATAGGCGCAGCGACCGGTGTAGAGGTAGGCGTCGTGGACGAACGCGATGACGCGGCAGCCGAGCGCGCGCAGGGCGGGGAGGAGTTGGAGCGTCCAGCGGGCGGCATGAAGGTTGCCGACGAAAACGACGGAAGGGTTGAAGCGGGCGACCTCGAGTTGCAGGCCGGCGATGACGGCGCGGTCGGAGAGGAACTTGTCGCCTTCGAGGCCGTTGACCTCGCGAAGGCCGAGCCAGAGCTGGGGATCGACGGGGCGCGTGGCAACGTGCTCGAGTTTGATCTCGCCGGTCGCCCAAGCGAGCGCGCCGACCTCGAGGCCGAGCGCGAGCAGGGCCTCGATCTGACGGGCTTGGGCAATGCCGGCGCCGTATTGGAAGCCGACGTCGTTGAGGAAGAGGACGCGGCGGGGCAGGCCGAGAGGGCGGGAGGAGTCGGGGACGGACATGGCGACGGGACGGATCGACTCAGGTGCTCGCGCGATGGGCGGCGTTCACGCGACGCAGTTCGGGCAGGAAGGGCAGGTCGGCGCCGCCGGTTTTCTGTTTCTTGTGCTCGCGGAAAATGGCGAGGATTTCCGGCACGGGCAGAATGCGGGCGCCGGCGCGCGCCATCCGCACCCACAGGTCGTAGTCCATGCTGAAGTAGAGGTTCTCCGCGATGCGGCCGCCGGCGCGATCGAAGATTTCGCGGGAGAAGAAGACCTCGGGTTGGTGGAAGAACCAGCCTTGCTGCCAGCAATGGTCGAGGTCGAGCAGGTGGCCGAGCGGCAGCGGCTGGATGTGGCCGAGCGCGAGTCGCGAGCGGTGGATGTGGTGCGGATTCGGCGCGAGATCGAGCACGCGGGCGCAGCGGCCCACGATCATGTCGGTGTCGTGGCGGAGGAAGGTTTCGCCGATGGTGAAGAGGCTGCCGGGGGCGAGTTGGTCGTCGCTGTTGAGCCAGGTGAGGATGCGGCCGGTGGCGCGGGCGAAGCCTTTGTTGAGCGCCTGGGATTGGCCGCCGTCCTTTTCGCTGACCCACCACGCGAGGCGTGCGGCGTATTTCTTGATGATTTCCACTGAGCCGTCGGTCGAGCCGCCGTCGACGACGATGTATTCGAGGTTCGGATAATTCTGATCGAGGACGGAGCGCAGCGTCTGCTCGAGGTAGGGCGCTTGGTTGTAGCTGACGGTGACGACGGTGATTTTGGGCCACTCGACGGGCACGGTCGGTCGTGCCGGATAGATGTCTTGTGCGCGCGGTTTGGGCCAGCCATGGGCCGGGTTGCCGGTGGGAAGGCGCGGACCGACCCAGGTGGCAGGCGGGCGCAGGCAGAAAAGGGCGCCGCCGTGCAAGGAGGTGCGCGGGGCGTCGCTGGGCAACCAAGGCGGCGTGGATGTGCAGCCCGAGATTAGCAGAGCGTGGTGCGGCTGCAGGCGTCCGAGCAGGCAGGGGAGGACTTCGTTCGCGTCCGAACCGTCGAACGCGACGGCGTCGGCCCACGGGAGGCCGGGTTCGAAATCTTCGGAGCCGGTTTTGCGATATTCGCGCTCGCCGAAGAGCATGTAGTGATCCCAGGCGCTGGGGAAATGGCCCTGCGCCACAGCATCGGCGACGTCGGGGTGGGCGAGCAGGTAGGCTTTGTCGTTAAACAGTGTATCGATGGAGCCGAGCCATTCCCAGAGGGACTCGGGGCGGAAACGGATGGGGCCGCGGGGATGTTGCGCGACGTCGGCGGGGCAACCGAAGATCTCGACGGAGGTGCCGTTGGCGGCGAGCCAGAGCAGCTGGGGCAGGAGGCGCGGGTGGTATTTGGCGACGATCAGCTTGCGGAGATGGCAGGCGTAGGGATCGAGGGAGGCGCGGATCGCTTCCGGATCGCAGGCGGCTTGTTGGTCGAGGCGCGCGGTGAGCTCGGCGATGGTTGCGGCGCGTTCGGCGGCGAGTTTCACGTGGGCTTGGAGGACGCCATCCTGTTGCTCGATAAATGCGACGTTGTGCGCATGGTCGGCGTAGGCTTGCTTGAGTTTGCTCTCGTAGTAGCGAATCGACTCAAGGCGATCGGCACTGTCCTTCTCCACCTGGCGCAAATAGGTTTCTGTGTTGCGGAGGTTGGCGCGGGTTTCCTCCACGATGGCTTCCAACCGTTGCGTCGGGTTGTTTCGGCGGTCTTGCCAGAGACTCAAGCGATCCAAGTCGAAGTCCGGCAAAAGCGCCGAAGCTTTCCCCGCGCCACTCGCGTGATAGGGTTGGGGCTCGATGGGGACTTCAGCGAAGCGACCGGACTGCAGCGGCGTTTCGGGCAAATCGAATGCGGCCAGTCCCCAATCAGGTCCGTTCAGTGTGCACGGTGCGGTTCCCGCGCGCATGCCGTCAACCAAGGGGGTTAGGACATGCCAGTCTGGGCTGAGAATCGCTTTCTCGTTCAAGCGGGCAAAAAGTTTTTTTTCCCCCTCTGGCGTCCAACCTGATCCCAGGCTGTGTTCGATGTGGAAACAGACGCACGGAGGCAGAAGCGAGATTTCTGTGAGACCCGCGTAGTGCGCGGCGGCGAGGCCGACGCTGTCGATGTTCATCGAGAACGCCTCGAACTCGGGGTAGCCCGAGATGCGCGCCCAGCCGTCGCGGGAGAGGAGCGTGAAATCGCCGCAGGCGTTGGTGTGCAGTTCCTCGAGCGGAGCGTCGCGTTCGACGGCGATTGCCCAGACGCCGTCGGTCTGGGTGAGGCGGGTGTGCGGAAGCGGCGGCAGGGTGCCCGGATCGGGGTTGCAAAGGCGCTTGGAGCGCTCGTTGCCGTAGAGGTGTTCCACCAGCGGGCGAGGGTGGAACCGATGATTGCTGCGCACCGGGTGCGACCAGGCGTAGGCGAGAGTTTCCTCGAGGGTCAGCGTGTCCGGCAGGGTGCTTTCGATGTCGTAACGATCGACGCGATACAGTCGCGCGGGATCCAGCGTCCGGGTGCTGATGAAGCGAACCAGCTCGTCGGAGAAAATGATATCGATGTTTGTCGCGAGGACGAACTCGCCGCGGGCGCGGCGGATGCCGACGTTCTTCGCGATCATTTGGAAGAAGGCGAGCTGGCCGGAATACTTGAGCGTCTGGTGCAACACCGCGGGCACGGAAATGACGCGGGCCTGGCAATAGCTCGAGTTGGCGGGCAACTGGAGGACACCGGCAAGACCTGGGCGACCGGCGACGGGATTCCAGTCGACGAGGATCAACTCGGCGGGCAGCTGGTATTTTTCGCACTGCCGCGCGAAGCTGTTGACGAAAATCTGAGTGCGGCGCAGCGGATCGCCGCCGTGATCGTCATTGCGTGACGCGGCAACGACAGAAAGGTAGGGTCGGGTGTTCGGCGGCGCCATTAAGGGCCTCATCAAAGACGGTGTGTCGCGCCGCTGTAAAGCCTGCGCGCGCGGGCTCGCAGACGAGTTCCGCGGAGGAGGAAATGCTTGCTTCCCCGGCGGCATGTCGGGAGCGTTGGGCGGGAATGACCCCTTCCGCAGCAACCGGCGGTCAGCCGGAAGTTAGTGTTTTCGTCCCCGTCCACAATGAGGAGGCGAATATCGAGCCGTTGCTCGATCGTCTCTATCCGGTGTTGGACGGGATGTTTCCGAACCGGCCGGACAGCTACGAGGTGGTGGTGGTGAACGACGGCAGTCGCGACGGTTCTCTTGCCCGCCTACGCGCGGAGGTGCCACGCCGGCGCAATTTGGTCGTGGTCGATTTGCGGCGCAACTATGGCCAGACGGCGGCGATGAAGGCTGGCATCGATATAGCGCGCGGACGTGTGCTTGTGAGCCTCGATGCCGACCTGCAGAATTTTCCGGAAGATATTCCGGCTTTGCTCGCGAAACTGGACGAAGGATTCGACGTCGTATCTGGCTGGCGGAAGGATCGGAAGGACGCGAAAGTGCGGCGCAATTTTCTCAGCGCGGTCGCGAACGGCATTATCTCGCGGGTCTCGGGCGTGCGGTTGAACGATTACGGCTGCACGTTGAAGGCCTATCGCTCCGAAGTCATCAAGGAGGTGCGTTTGTTTGGCGAAATGCACCGCTTCATCCCCATCTACGCGCACTGGATGGGGGCGCGAATCGCCGAGTTGCCGGTGCGGCACGCCGCCCGGTCGGCTGGCCAGTCCAAATACGGAATGGAGCGGATTTTCAAAGTGATGTGCGACATGGTGACGATTAAGTTTCTCGATCGCTATCTCGCCAAGCCGATCTACGTGTTTGGCGCCTTTACCGCGGGCTTCGGCGTGCTTGCGGTGGCCGTGTTCGCGCTGAGTCTCTATTTGAAGTTCGCACGGGGTGTTTCGATGATCCTCACGCCGCTGCCGACTCTGGCCGGCGTCCTGCTCCTCGCGGCGGTGATGAGCCTGTTGCTGGGGCTGGTCGCAGAGATCGTGGTCCGCATCTACTTCGAAACGCGCGGGGGAAACGCCTATTCCGTGCGAAATGTCTGGCGAGCGCCGGGGGGCGAGTCCTGATGTGCGGCATCGTTGGCTTCTGCGGCCCGGTGGGGGACGCGGCGGTCTTGGGCCGCATGATGGACCGGCTGGCACACCGCGGACCGGATGGACGCGGGACTTTCGCGCGCCCCGATCTCGGCTTGTTTATCGGGCATCTGCGCCTGGCCATTCTGGACCTCGTCGGCGGCGCGCAGCCGATGTGGAACGAGGATGGCGCGATCGGGATCGTCTTTAACGGCGAGATCTACAACCACGCCGAATTGCGCGCCGAACTCGTCGCCCGCGGCCATCGCTTCGCCAGTGATCACTCGGACACCGAGGCGCTGGTGCACGGCTACGAAGAGTGGGGCGAGGGGTTGCTCCCGAGGCTGAACGGGATGTTTGCGTTCTGCATCATCGATCTGCGGCGCGGGGAATTGTTTCTGGCGCGCGACCGGTTTGGCGAGAAACCGCTCTTCTATACGCGGCAGCGCGGGGTGTTCGCGTTCGCCAGCGAGGCCTCGGCGTTCCGTTGCCACCCGGCGTTGCGACTCGAGGCGGACGACACCTCGATGCAGAAATTTCTCGCATGCGGCTGGCTGGCTTCACCGCGCAGCTTCCATCGCGGCGTAGCCAAACTTCCGCCAGGAAGCTCGATCGCTGTTCCGTTTGGCGGGGAGCCGATGGCGCCGCGATCGTATTGGCAGTTCCGCGTGGAACCGGAAGCCGCGTGGACTCGGCGCTCCGACCGCGATCTGACGGAGGAGCTGGCGGCGCAAGTGGAACGCGCGGTCCGACGCCGACTGGTGGCTGATGTCCCGATCGGCGTGTTCCTGAGCGGCGGTCTCGATTCGAGCGCGATCACCAATGCCGCCGCGGCCAGCGTGCCGAGGGGGCGATTGGAGACCTTCACCATCGGTTTTGAGGACGGGTCCTACGATGAGCGCGAGTCGGCCGCAGCCGTGGCGGCGCATTTGGGGACAGAGCACCACGAACGGGTGCTGACGCTCGGCAACGCGGCTGAGTTGATGTCCGGGGTGCTGGCGAGAATGGATGAGCCGATCGCGGATCCCTCGATTTTACCGACCTACCTGCTCTGCCGTTTCGCGCGCGAGCGGGTGACCGTGGCGCTGTCGGGCGATGGCGGCGACGAGTTGCTGGCGGGATACGACACGTTCAGCGCGCTCGGTCTGGCGCAGGTGGCTGCGCGTTGCTTGCCGCGGGGCATGCTGCGGTGGCTGCGCGCGGGCGCGGAGCGCTGGCCCGCCTCGGACCGGAACATGAGTTTTGATTTCAAGGTGCGTCGCGCGTTAGGTGGTCTTGTTCGGCCTCCGGAAATGTGGAATCCGGCTTGGATCGGGCCCGTCGCACCGGAACTTGTGCGCGAGCTGGTGGAACACCCGCTGAGCCCAGAGGAACTTTACGAAGAACCCATCGCGCTGTGGCGCAGCCGTCCAGATCTCAGCGTCGAGGAGCGGACGCTGGAGTTCTACACCCGGTTTTATCTGACCGAAAATATCCTGTTCAAAGTCGACCGCGCCGGAATGTTCAACTCGCTGGAATCGCGCGCAGTGTTTCTCGACAACGATCTCGTCGATTTCTGCCGCCGCTTGCCCTACGCGTTCAAGATGCGCCGCGGTCGGACGAAGTGGCTCTTGCGCGAGGCCCTGGCTCAACGCGTGCCGTCTGCAATCCTGGAACGGCCCAAAAAAGGCTTCGGCGTCCCGGTTTCCAAATGGCTGCGCGCGCTCCCGCCAGAGAAATTCGACGTTCCGCTGCCGGAGCTTCGCCGTCCCGCGGCGAGGGCGATGGTCGCCCGGCACCAATCGGGTCGCGCCGATTACCGTGGCGCCTTGTGGGGCCTGTTGCAGCTGCAGGCTCTCGACGCATCCCAGCATGAGCGAGAACACCGCGTATAACCCCGGTCAGATCGAATCCAACTATCCCTTGGGTTCGGAGAATTACTACTGGTTCGTGGCACGCAACCGCGTGCTCGAGCGTGCGATTCGCAGCGTGCATGCCGACGGGGCGATCTTCGATGTCGGGTGTGGACGGGGATTCACGCTGGCGCACTTGATCGCACACGGATTCGACGCGTGGGGTAGTGATCTCGCGGATTACGGCACGCCGCACCCCCGCGCGATGGGTCGCGTGTTCTACCGCGAGCCACTCGCACAACTGGACGCGGCGCTGCGCCATCGGGTGACGACCATCCTGTTGCTGGACGTGATCGAGCACCTGCCGCAGCCTGCCGAGATTGTCGCCATGGCTCGCGCGGCCTTTCCGAACTTGCGCCGGGTGATTGTGACGGTGCCGGCGCGAACGGAAATCTGGAGCAACTACGACGAGTATTTCGGGCACTTCCGCCGCTACGATCAGCCGGCGCTGCGGGAGTGGGCGCGCGTCGCGAATCTGGAGGTGGGCCGGTTGAGCTACTTTTTCCACGCGCTCTACTGGCCGGCTTGGGTGGTGGCGCGGACGACGCGCCGCCGTTCGACGACCGTGCAGGTGCCACGGTGGCCGGCGCTGCACCAGGCGTTGGGGGGCGCGCTCGCGCTCGAGGCGGCTTTGCTCCCGAGTGGCTGGCGTGGCAGTTCGCTGCTGGGAATATTTTACACGCATCCCGAATCCCCTAACCCATGAAACCGGAAAACGCCTCTCTGCCCGTGCGCGTGCGTTGGCATCTTGCCGATCTTGTCATCATTTTGACGGCTCCCTTGGCCGCTTGGTGGCTCTTTCGCATCAAGATGTTCATGCAGATCGCCTACGCGGATCCGTGGTTCTACACGGGAGCGGGACAGGAATGGGTCCAACTGGCGAAGCACTATGGCTGGGCCTACTACTATGTGCGGTTCCCGGTGATGTTCCTGAACACCGTGTTTTGCAACGTGCCGCAGCCGGACGTCGGATTCATGCTGCTTCGCTATCTGCTCATTGTGCTTTCGGGAGGGGCGCTCTACGCGCTCGCGTTGAGCCGGTTTGGACGGGCTTCGGCCATCGCGTCCTTTGCGTTCCTGTTTTTGAACCCGCAGTTTATCTCGGTCCTCAACTGGGACCTGACGCCGTTTCTTTCCGTCCCCGCCACTCTCGCGGGCGCGAGTCTGTGGCTCTATCGCGGGCGGGCGCAGTTTGTGCGATCTTTCGTGAGTGGTGCGCTGTTCTGCGTCGCGGTAAACTGCCACATCTTCACGATTACTGCGGTCGGTTGTTTTGTCGCGGGCGTGGCGGTGTCACACGCCTGGTGCCGTTCCTCCTGGCGAAATTGGCTGACGGAGTTTGGCGGCGCGCTGATCGGGTTTGCCGCCATGTGGACGATCGGGTGGCTCTATTACCGTGGCATTTTTGGTGCCTCGGCCAACTACCTTTTGTTTTGGGACGTGAACTGGCGGACATTGCGGACCGGGAGCGACTACGCCATCTCGCATGCCGTGCCTTTCCAACGGTGGTGGAACACCCACACGTATGTCTATGTGCCGTATCTGCTGTTGCTCGCCGGCCTGTTGACTTCGCTCCGTCGTCGGTCGTGGACGGCGCACGATTACGCCGTCGTGACCGGGCCGGTGTTCCTGTTGACTTTCTATTTCGTCTACCGGTTCGGTCTCCAGTGCTTCGTCTTCGAAGAGGGCACCTATTTTGGTCACATCTGGGCGCTGACGCCACTGCTCGTGGCAGTGGTGGCTGGCTCTTTGGAGTCGGAGTTGCGAGCTTGGCGCGGATGGAGCGCGGTCGCGGCGGCAGTGCTGGTTCCGCTTGTGCTGACGGTGTGGGGGAATCAGACAGCGCGCACGATCTGGCCGTGGCTAGCGCAACACCGCTGGCCCGTGGTCCTAACGTTGCTGTGTGGCGTGGTGGCCGCCGTAGTTGCGATCAAGGCGAGCCGGTCTCTGATCCGGTGGATCGCTTTCGCCGTGTTGGTCTGTGCCGCTCAGGTTCTCAGTCTGATCCCTGCGGTGGGGAATCGCATGTATGGCAGTCCGGACGAGGAGCATCAACGTGCGGTCTACTTGGCGGCGACCCAATACACGCACCGGTGGGGAACTTACGCGCGCTCGGGAGAACCGCCGCTGCTGTGGTTCAGCAGTTCGAGCAGCGATTACGATATCTATAGCGTCGCGTTTGCGACGCTCGGAAACACGTTGCACAATATCTGGAATGTTTCGGGCATGCCCGAATTCGGCGAGTTCGAGCGCAAGCGTCTTGCCGAACAACGTCCCAAGGTTCTTTTTCTCCTGGGCAAGCGAGCAGAGGAAATCGCCGCCGGAAAGGAGAGTCTGACGCGCTCGGGCTTGGCGTTGGTCACGATTGAAAACGCGATGATCGGGACCGAAAAGTTCCCGATTTTGCTCGAGGTCGTTCGGTTGTCGCCGCGGTGACTGGCTACGGGCGACGACCCGTGACGCACCACGACATTTCGTTTACCCACGTGGCTTGAACGTCGACCAATCCGGCGTCGCGCAGTAGGGAGATGGCTTCGTCACGCCGGTAGTATTTCGCAATCTTGGGGATCAGGTGATCGAACACGATGGCGCGAAGATGGCGGAAGGTGAGTTGGCGCAGGAGCTTGAAATAGGCGATGCGGCCGAAGCCAAGCCGGAGACCGAGCCACAGCACGGCGGTCGGAAACCACGAGAGCCAGTGCACAATGCCGAGTGGCAGCTTGCTGAGGACATTGATGCGGATCGGGTCCAGCACGTGAACGATCCAGCCGTTGTTCTCACGGCCGTAGAGCCAGACCAGGACGAGGCCGCCGGGCTTGACCGCTTCGGCGAGCCGCCGCGCCGCCAACGGCTGATTCTCAAGATGGTGGACGACGCCGATGCTGAATGCGATATCGAAGCTGTCCGGTTCTACCGGGTCGTAGATGCTGTGGTAGCGAACGTCGGCCTGAGGAAACAGCGCGAGATTGCGTCGGGCGTGAGCGAGCGAGCGTTCGTCGATGTCGATCGCCACCGCGGCAGCAGCGCCAAATTTCAGCGGCCAGTAGGAATTGCGGCCGATGCCGCAGCCACCGTCGAGGATGCGTTTGCCTTCCCAGTCGCTCGGCTGGAGCGGCGCGGTCCAGCGGCGAAATTGCTCCTCATGCTCGGGGAGAATCTCACCGTAGATATTCCACGAATAGCCGAAGCGTTCGGGAGAGCCGGTTTGAAGATCGACGGCGGAGGGAGAAGACATGGCTAAGAAAATAGCACGATGACGATGGCAGGTTCAGCGGAAGGCAAGGATTGCTTCGCTGACTCGCGACTGCTGGTCGAACGTCATCGCATTGAAGAACGGTAGTCGCAGCAACCGATCGCTTGTATTTTCGGTCACGGGGCAGTCGCCCGGTGCGCCGTTCCAGCTTTGGGCGTAGGGCGAAAGATGCAGCGGTTGATAGTGGAATACGGTGTGGATGCGCTGTTCGCGGAGGTGCGCGATCAGCGCGCTCCGTGTCGCGAGGTCGGGTAACAGCAGATAATACATGTGCCAAGCCTGGTTGCAGTGTTCTGGCACGATGGGTCGTGTCGCGCCCAGCGATTTGGCCCAGGAGGCGAGTTCGGCGTGATAGCGCGACCAGAGATGCTGTCGCTTCGCTTGGATTTGCGGCCAGATTTCCAGCTGTCCATAGAGGAAGGCGGCAAGCAGGTCGCTCATCACGTAGCTGCTGCCAGCGTCGGTCCAGGTGTATTTATCGACTTCGCCGCGGAGAGCAGAACGTTTGCTGCAATCGTTGCGCACGGGGCGCCTGAGCCAACGCGGTAATACAAGCCATGCATTACGAGGTCGGACAGGACGCGGGCGAACGAGATGCCGTTCAGCGATAGCAAGCCGTAGAATCCTTCGACGTAGGAATTGAAGAGCCAGGAGATCTCGGCGTTTTCCGTGCTCCACCGTAGATGTGGTTAAAGCCCGGCCGCGCCGAAGACGAGCGCGGCACCGATCGCCAGAATGACGTGACGCGAAAGCGGTCGCGAGGCTGCCGGGGCGTCATGGCGCGGACGAGGTTACGCCGGCAAGCTAGCGGCGCGCTGCCGGAGCGAAACAGAGAATATGCGCGTCAGACCGTCCGCCAGTGGTTCAGAGCGTCCACAGCGGGCTGACGCCAGCGGCGGCCGATTCAGTGTCGCGGCAGAGGCCGACGGGCACGTAGGTGATGCGCGAGTCGGCGGCGAGATGCTTGAGCGTGCGCCAGAAGTCGACGACGGTCACCGTCGTTTTCCCCTGCAGCAGCTGGTCCGCGGTGAGCTCCGTATAAGCTCGGTCTGTCGTGGTCACGAGCACCACGTTGGCGTCTTTTAACGCGGCCGCGAGGGAGTCGGTGATGAGCGCGTGCATCTTGAGTGCGGTCTCGGCGTGTGGTGCGGCGAGGGTATCGTGGCCGACCACTCGATAGCCGGCTTCGGAGAGCGCTTTGCAGAGGTAGACGCCGGGGGATTCTTCGATGACGTGGGAGAGCGGCTTGTAGGCGAGGCCGAGCACCGCGACGTTAGCACCCTTCGGGAAGTGCGGCTGGAGCTTCTCGACGTAGCGTTGGGAAATGCTGCGGTTGTAGTCGTCGTTGGCCTTGAGCAGGCGGCTGTCGACGCCGAGCTCGCGGCCCATGAAGGCGAGTGCGACGTTGTCGCGGGGGAAGCAGGGGCCGCCGAAACCGAAGCCGCCGGTGAGGTATTTGCGACCGATGCGCTTGTCCATGCCGAGGGCGTCGGAGACGACGTCGACGTCGCCGCCCGGGATCTTCTCGCAGAACTCGGCGAGCATGTTCGCGTAGGAGATCTTCATCGTGACGTAGCTGTTCACGGCGATCTTCGCGAGTTCGGCGTTCTCGAGGCTCATGCGTTTTACGGGCGCATTGTTCTGGGAAACGCGGTGATGGACTTGCTCGAGCAGGTCGCCGGAGCGCGAGTCAAATTCGCCGAGAAGATAGAAGTCGGGGTTCAGGAAATCGCGGATGACAGAGCCGAGCGCGATGAATTCGGGATTGTAGCAGAGTCCGAAATCCGGGCCGCATTTTTTGCCGGATTCCTGCTCGAGGATCGGCAGCAGGCCGTGGCGCGTCGCGCCGGGCAGCACGGTGCTGGTGAGCACGATGACGTGGTAGCCGTTTTTCTTTTTCAGGGCTTGGCCGAGCGATTTGAAGGCGTAGCGGGCGTATTGGAGCGTGAACGCTCCGCGTTCGTCGCTGGGCGTGGGCACGATGACGAAGCTGATGTCGGAGCCGAGCACGGCCTCGTCCGTGCTTATGGTCGCGCGGATGCGTTCCTTGTTCGCGGCGATAGTTTCGCCGAGGTTGGTCTCCTGCACCGGTGCGCGCCCGGCGTTGACCGCGTCGACGGCGTGTTGGTTTACGTCGACACCGATGACATTGAGGCCGCGGGAAGCCATGCCGGCGAGCATGCTGCCGCCGAGTTTGCCGAGGCCGATGACCGAGACGTTCTGAATCATGACAGGGGGGAATTTAGCGGTGCAGTTTGGCGGTGATCAGGGTGTGCCAGCCGAGCTTTTGCTCGAGCGCGCGGAACATTTCGCGAGGCATGGCCTTGAACCAAGGCTGGAGCTCGTATTCGTAGTGAACGTATTTTTCGATGACGTAGGGGAAGATGTGATCCTGACGGATCTCGACGACATCGTAGCCGGCGAGCAGCGCGCGCACCTCATCATGCGTATAGGTGAAAGCGATCGGGCAGCCGGACTGGGCCTCCGGCTGATCGAAGCCGGCCTCGATCATGATATTTTTCCACGAATTCTTGGCGTAAAGCATCAACCGGAACTCCGATTGCTGGCTCATGAATTTGCGGACTTCCGCGACGATCTTCTCCGGGTGTGGCGCGTGGTGGATGACGCCGAAGGAGTAGATGAGGTCGTAGGTCTCGACGGGCACGAATCGCGACAGTTCCTCAGCGTTGCCCGAGTAGAATTTGCCTTTCAGGCCGAAGACCTCAAACCGCTGGCGCGCGAGCTTGAGCGATTCGTCGGAGAGTTCGATCGCAGTGTAGTCGGCACCGGCTCGGGCGAATGAAACCGCCGCCGTGCCGAGCCCGCAGCCGATCTCGAGGACTTTCTTGCCCTTCCATTTTTCGAATTCGCTGAAGCCCGGAATATGCGGCTCGACCATGTATTTGCGCGCTTCGACTTGGTCGAAGTATTCGCGCGTGCCGACCGGCGCCGTGCCATGGCGGAGGTTGCACGGGCGGCGATTCCAATAATTGCGGACTTCGTCCAGAGATGTGGCGGTGGTCATGTTAACTTTGGTTGACGACGGAGTCCTTGGAGGCGCCGGCTTTCATCTGGTCGTAGATCCAGGCATAGGTTTTTTCCATGCCGGTGCGCAGAGGGATGGAGGGCTCCCAGCCGAGGTATTGGCGGATGATCGTATTCTCGGAGTTGCGGCCGTTGACGCCCTTGGGGGCGGAGAGGTTGTAGTTGCGCTTCAGCTTCACACCGGCGATCGACTCGACGAGGTCGACGAGCTGGTTGATCGAGACCTTCTCCTCGGAGCCGAGGTTAATCGGGAAGGTGATCGTGTCGCTGCGCATGATGGCCTGCGTGCCGCGCAGGCAGTCGTCGATGAACATGAAGCTGCGCGTCTGTTCGCCGCTGCCCCAAATCTCGATCTCGTGCTGGCCGCTCATCTGGGCGGCGATGACCTTGCGGCAGATGGCCGCAGGCGCCTTCTCACGGCCGCCGTCGAATGTGCCGTGCGGGCCGTAGACATTGTGGTAGCGGGCCACGCGGGTGACCAAACCGAAGTCCTCGGTGAAGTGGCGGCACATGCGCTCGGAGAAGAGTTTTTCCCAGCCGTAGCCGTCTTCGGGCATGGCGGGATAGGCATCGGCTTCCTTGAGGCCGGTGACGTTCGGGTCGGTCTGTTTGTCGTGGGCGTAGACGCAGGCGGAGGAGGCGTAGAAGAGTCGCTGCACGCCGTGCTCACGGGCGGCTTTCAGCAGGTGCGTGTTGATGAGCACCGTGAGCATGCAGAGGGCTTTGTTCTTTTCGATGAAGCCCATGCCGCCCATGTCCGCGGCAAGATTGTAGACCCAATAGGCGTCCTTGGTGGCGCGGCGGCAGGCTTCGAGCTCCTGTAAATCGGCCGAGATGTTTTCCACGCCGTCGAAGCGTTGATACCAGCGGGAGAGCGGCTTGATGTCTACGGCGCGGATGCGCGTGTGACCTTGTCGGAGCAGATCGGCCACCAAGTGACCACCGATGAAACCGCCTGCACCGCAGACGACGATCAATTTGTCTTTCATGGAGAAATGGGAAGGGGGAGAACGTCAAACGCGGCGGCCGGAGTCAACGGCGCTTTGCCAGCGCGGCGTTTCACCCGATGGGGCGAGGATTTCATCACGCCACCGCCCGCCGCGGCGGCACATGCGGCGCAATTTCGCGACCGATATCGTTAGCGGTCACGAAGACCGGCCAGCGGAAAAGCCAGAGGGGATTTTCGTTCGGGTGGTGCGCGCGCAGAAATGCGCCGTAGTGCGGCTCGCCGCGCAGGAAGCCTTCCAGATGCCATTGCCCGAGCACGGCCTGGAGGCGGGGCTTCTGGACTACTTTGCGATAGCGAAAGGCGTAGTGCTGCATGATCCCGGGCACGCTTTTCGAGGGGCCGTAGAGCAGCCATTTCAGGTCGTTATCGCAGTCGAAGCCCATGCCGTCAGTGCGGCCGGTGTCGAGACGTGCTTGCAGGTCGCAGAAATCGACCAGCGAGTCGTCGGCGTAGCGAAGGGTGAATCCAAAATAGGTGTCCTGGATGGTCACGCGGGCGCGGCCGGCGTGAACGATTTCGACCAGGGTGGTTGCGTGCGTGGCTCCGGTCTCGGGATCGCCCATGTCGTAGACACAGGCGCGATAGCCGAAGAGCTCGTAAACGCGACGTGCCAGTTCGGCGGCACTATCGCAGAAGCAACCGGCCGTGTGCGTCAGCGTGCACCACAGCAACGCCGTCGGCGACAGTTGGTGGTGCTGGAAGCCTCGGCGGTGAAGAACGGTTTCCTCGTCGGAAGCGCAGACAAAGCGATAAAGCCAGCGACGCAGCGCGGTGACGCGGGCGTCGTCGTTCAGTTCGCGCTTCGTCAGTTCGGGGATGGCGGATTCGAGATGGTGGCGAAGCCAGAAATTGGCCAAATCGCCGTCACGCGGAAGTTGCATGGCGGATCGTGGAGGAGAGTTGGCCCGTGAGTGTTCATGATGCGAAGAGGTGTCGGCCAGGGACCGTCCTAGCCTTTTGACAATCGAGCGAGCTCAACCCGCCATTCTGCGACCGAAGCGTCGCTGGGCATGCGCCAATCGCCGCGCGGCGAGAGGGCCACCGAGCCGACCTTGGGGCCGTCCGGCATCGCGGAGCGTTTGAATTGCTGGGAGAAGAAGCGCCGGACGAATACGTCGAGCCAACGCAGGATCGTGGCGCGATCGAACTGATCCGCGAAGGCGAGCTCGGCGAGATAGAGAACTTTCGCCGGCCGGCTGCCGTGGCGCACGATGTGGTAGAGGAAGTAGTCGTGCAGCACGTAGGGGCCGACGACATCTTCGGTCTGCTGGTGCTGTGCGCCGGCTTCGTTGATCGGGAGCAGCTCGGGGCTGATGGGGGTGTCGGCGATGTCGTGCAGAACCTGCGAGGTCTCGCCGGAGAACTCGGAGTCGGCGCACCAGTCGACGAGGTAGCGCACGAGGGTCTTCGGCACGCCGCTGTTCACGTGATACATCGACATGTGGTCGCCGTTGAAAGTGCACCAGCCGAGCGCGGACTCGGACAAGTCGCCCGTGCCGACGACGAAGCCGCCGACCTTGTTGGCAAGATCCATCAGGATCTGGGTGCGTTCGCGCGCCTGCGCGTTTTCGTAGGTGATGTCGTGGATTTTCGGGTCGTGACCGATGTCGGCGAAATGCTGGCGCACTGCGGGTTCGATCGGGATCACGCGGAGAGTGGCGCCGAGCAGCTCAACGAGTTTCTCGGCGTTGGAGCGCGTGCGTTTCGTGGTGCCGAAGCCGGGCAGCGTCGGCGCGAGGATGCCCTTGCGGTCGAGCCCGAGCAGGTCGAACGCGCGGACGGTGACGAGGAGCGCGAGGGTGGAGTCGAGGCCGCCGGAAATGCCGAGGACGACGTTCTTCGCGCCGGTGTGTTTGAGGCGCTTGGCGAGGCCGGTCGACTGGATGGCGAAAATCTCGTGGCAAATCGCGGCGCGGGCGGTGGCGTCGCGCGGGACGAACGGATATTGCGGGTTCGGGCGGAGCGTGCCGAGCGGTGCGGACGGCGGAACTTTGGCCGCAAGGGATACCGGCACGCGGCGGAAGGCGACGGTGGCGCTGGCGGCGGAGAAGGAGCTGTTGCAGAGCCGCTCGTGGAGCAGACGGCCGACGTCGACGTCGGCGTAGACGATCTGCGAGTCGAATTTGAAGCGCGCGGATTCGACGAGCATCGAGCCGTTTTCCGCGATCATGCAGTGGCCGGAGAACACGACGTCGGTGGTCGACTCGCCCGGGCCGGCGCCGGCGTAGGCGTAGGCGGTCATGCAGCGCGCAGATTGCTGGCGGACGAGGTCGCGGCGGTAGTCGGCTTTGCCGAGCAGTTCGTTGCTCGCGGAGGGATTGAGGATGAGGTTGGCGCCGGCGAGCGCGAGGTCGCCGCTCGGCGGGTGCACGGCCCAGAGGTCCTCGCAGATTTCGACGCCGAAGGTGCAGCCCGACGCGACGTCCTCGAACAGGAGCTGGCTGGCGAGCGGCACGCGCTCATCGCCGAGCGCGACTTCGGCCGGACCCATGCCGGCGGCGGAGGTGAACCAGCGTTCCTCGTAATATTCGGCGGTGGTCGGGAGATAGACCTTCGGCACGAAGCCGAGGACGCGGCCGGCGCCGAGCACGGCGGCGCAGTTGTAGAGGCGGCCGTTGTGGACGAGCGGCAGACCGACCACGGCGTGAATGGCGAGGTCGCGTGTGGCGGCGGCGATCTTTTGGATCTCGTCCTTGGCGCGCTCGTGGAGCAGCGCTTGGGAGAACAGGTCGCCGCAGGTGTAGCCGGTGAGGCTGAGCTCGGGGAAAAGCGCGAGCGCGGCGCCGTTTTGCGCGGCGGTTTGCAGGCACGCGACGATGCGCGAGGCGTTGAACTCGACGTCGGCGACGCGCAGTTCGGGCGCGGCGGAGGCGACGCGGAGGAAGTCGGGACTGGAGACGACGCCTTGGTTCATAAAAACGCGGGATAGAAATAAGGCCCTTTATGCTCGTTCAACGAGAACCAACCCCAGTGGGCTTGGTGAGAATGGCGGGGGCCAAGCACCGCGACCGCATGGCGTTCGAGGTCGGGGTCTGATTCAAAGACCAAACGGATCGCATGGTCGGAAGAAAAGTGGGTGAGCCGGTTGCGCTCGAGAAAGTCAATCAACGCCGGCAGATCCGTCCGCCACGACCACGCATTGCCTAGGGCCAGCATGCCGCGACCATTTTCGTCGTAGGGGATGGCCGAGGTGTAGCGACCGTCGGAGATGCTGTTTAGCACCACGACGTGCTCGCGCTGCTCCAGCAATGGCAGCAGGCATCCTAGCACGCATTCCACCAATCGCGGCAGTTGGACGTTCTCCCACAAGACGAGCACACGAACAGGTGGATCAAGCAGGCAACGCAGCTCCGCTTCGGTCGGTAGGCCGGAAGAATGCGTCAGTGAGCCCGACGGCGCCGAGGTCGACTCCGCGGCAAATACATGGCCGCGCGCCGCCGATTGTATCGACTGCGCACCATCGAGTGCCGCCCGCGTCGTTTCCAACGCGGAAGTGCCGAAACCGAGCACCAAATCAGGGGCGAAGGCCCGCGCAAATGCCCAGAATTGCCAGCGCTGCCATTCAGGGGACTGGCCAGGTGGGAAAACAGGTAGTTGTGGCGCGGTCAGAGCGGTGCCGAGAGCCTTGGGGAGATACCATTCGTTCGCCCAGGGACGGTTCTCCGGGTTTCTGGGGATGAGCCGTATGATGTCCTTGGTTGTGCCGGAGGCCGCGGCCCAATTCGCCACGGCGATCGGCAACCAGCCCAGTCCGAATGGCGCCGTCCGTTTGAAGAGGAAATTTTCGGAATCGAGCGGGCGCGTCGCGGTGTAGCCGCGAGCAGCGAGCCAATCAAAGACCTCCTCCGGCGAGGAGCCCTGCAGTGCGAGGTTGCGGTTGATTTCGACAATCACCCATGGGTCGAATTGCTCGAGTGTCCGCTTCGCCCCTCGCAGCACCTCGAAATCAAAGCTGTCTACGTCAATCTTGATCAGGTCGACTCGGGACAACTGTCGTTGGAAGACGAAATCATCGATGGTGGTGAAATCGTAGTCCCCCGATGCCGGCTGCTCGCCCCAGATACGGAACAGTGCGCGGTGGCTTCGGCCGCTCTCCGCCCCCAAGGCGACTGGAATGACATCGACGTTTCTCAGGTCGTTGTATGCCAGGTTGTCGCGCAGCATTTCGTTGGTCGACGTGGGTTCGAATGCATAGACTCGTCCCGTCGGCGCTAGCTGTCCGAGGAGGATGGAGTGATATCCGATATTGGCGCCGCAATCGAGCGACACCCAGTCGGGGCCGACATTTTGCACGAACCACGCTTTCACCCCGAGTTCGCACCACCGGTAATACTCCGCGAACTGCGGGTAATATGCCCGCAAAGTAATCGGCGGACGGTCCGGAACATGCGTGACGATGGGGGGCGTGATCACAGGGCCAGTTGATAACCGAGGTCGCAGTAGATCTTGATCGCCTCCGGCCGCAACACGGCGCGAAGAAGCTCAGGTGAGATATTGAGGGCGACGTTAGAAACGGACGAGGCGTGCGAATTTACCGGTCGCGATTCGAGCACATGCTTCGCCCACCACATGGGGGCGGTGACTTCGCCAGCCGTCAGGTGTCGAAGCAATGCTTCGAGGCTTGTTGCGCTGCGACTGATATCCTCTAGGCGGAAAATAGGCCCCACTGCGGTTTCTTCGACAATGGCATTGAGCATGTTCGCGGCGTGAAACTGAAGACGTTCGTCGTAGCTCCATCCTGTCGGGTCAAACCCGCACGTGCGTGCCATCATGTCGACATGGCTGACGTCCCAGCCTTGGAAAGCTCGCAGCCGGTTCATCAGAGCCAGCTGAGAGCGCAGTCGTGGCAGCGGATCGCGCACGAGCACGGCCGAGCGGAAGCGATCCCCGAATTCCTGTCGCAGTGCGGGAATCGTGTGGCGCGACACGCCGTGCACGTCCCCCGCGCAGGCATGGGCGTAGCCCTGTGCTCCGACAATACGCAGATATTCGACGCCGTCGACTGGCGGACACCCGGCGAAGATCTTCCACATCGTGCCGGCGGCGTGGACGCAGAATATGTCAGGGTGGGCATTGAGCGCCCGCGCGAGCCATGACGTGCCTGCGGCGCCCCACGATACCACCGCGAACAGCCGCGGTGGCGGATAGATGTCGAGGACTGCGGATTGGAAAGGTGTCACGACTGAGAAGCGCCGGCGGGGGAGTGGAGGGATATTTCCAAAGGGCAGTTCGTGTGCACGGGACCCACCGCGGGTATCGGGTGACGCGGGCGCATTTCGAAAGCGATGAGATTCTCCATGCAGTCGAGGATCGTCGCATTGGAGAACGTATAAACTTCCGCATGTTCCTCGGAGAGCGGTGTAATCGCGAAAAGCGCGGCCATGAGCGTGTAGTGTCCGTGCGCGAGCGGAAGCTTGAACTCATAACGGGCCTCCAGCCGGTGACCGGACTGCAGGTTGACGGACGCGGAGCCGTCGAGGTTGCTGATCGTGAGCACGACGTCCTGCCGTGCCGTCTTCACACGCACACCGACACGTATCTTACCTTTGAAGGCGGTTCGCGCTTCGATGGCGAAGCGCAATCGGACTTCCGCTCCGAAATCGAATTTGTGGTCGGGCACCGGTGTGCCGTTGCATAGTTCCAACGCGACGCCGCGAATCTCCATCTGGTGCGTGCCATAGCGGCCCTCCCCGGCTCCCGGCGGGAGGGCGAGTTCTCCGCCTGAAGGAGCTGCCGACGTCGGGGCTTTTTCCGCGGCCGTGAGAGGCTCGCCCAAGGTGACTCCTTGCTCGGCCCAGCAAAATTTCTCGTAGGCTTTGGCCACTTCTTTCGCTTCGCCCCACATTTCGGCGCGACCGTTTTTCAGCCAGAGGGCGCGCGAGCAGATCGAACGGACGGTGCCGAGGTCGTGCGAGACGAAGAGCAGGCTGACGCCGTTTTCGATGAGTTGCCGGAGACGGCGGAAGCATTTCGCCTGAAACGGCGCGTCGCCGACGCTGAGCGCCTCGTCGACGATGAGAATCTCCGGGTCGACGCAGGTGTTCACCGCGAAGGCGAGGCGCATCATCATGCCGCTCGAATAGGTTTTCACCGGTTGCTCGATGAACTCGCCGATGTCGGCGAAAGCGGCGACAGAATCGAAGCGCTTTTCCATCTCGGCTTTGGACAGGCCGAGGACCGCGCCGCTGAGGAAGACGTTCTCCCGGCCGGTGAAGTCGGGGTTGAAGCCGGCACCGAGTTCGAGGAGTGCGGCGACGCGGCCGCGCACTTGGATTTCGCCGGCGGAGGGCTGCAATGTGCCGGCGATGAGCTGGAGCAGGGTCGACTTGCCCGCGCCGTTACGGCCGACGATGCCGATGGCTTCGCCGCGGCGGAGCTCGAACGAAACGTCGTGCAGCGCGTAGAAGTCGCGGTAGGCGGCGTGGGCTTTTTTGCGCAACGACTCGCCGGCCGAGCCGGGCACCCAGCGCGCGGCCTCGGCGAGCAGCGGACCGAGCAGGCGCTGTGCGGGATCGCTCCAAATGCGGTAGGCCTTGGAGAGATTGCGCGCGGAGATGAGGGTTTCGCTGTCCATCACAGGATCATGCCGGCACCGACGGTGGCGTGCGTCGCTTCGTCCACGAGGAGCACGCTGCCGGTCTGGCGGTTTTTCTTGTAGTTGTCCCAGAACAGCGGGGCCTGCGAGCGGAGAGTGACGCGCGCGAGGTCGTTCATGCCGATCGGGCCGGGCTCGCTGGTGCGGTGGAGACTGGTGACGTCGAGCTTGTAGCGCACTTCCTTGATCAGGCATTTCGCCTCGCGGGTGGTGTGCTGGAGGACGTAGCGGCGCGTCGGGTCGAGCGGCTTGTCGGAGAACCAGCAGAGCATGACGTCGATCTCGTGCGAAGCGGTCGGGTAGTTGTTGGGCCGGGCGAGCATCTCGCCGCGGCTGACGTCGAGGTCGCGGTCGAGCTCGATCACGACGGACATCGGGTGAAAGGCTTGGGCGACGGTGCCGTTAGGGTCGCGGATGCTTTTGATTTTCGCGGTGAAGCCGGTCGGCAGGTGCGTGACCTCGTCGCCGGGGCGGAACACTCCGCTGGCGACCTGGCCGGCGAGGCCGCGGAAATCGGGCGCGGCGGGGTCCTGCGGGCGGATGACCAACTGCACGGGGAAGCGCGGATCCTGGTGGTTGGCGTCGTTGCGGACGAAGACGTTCTCGAGCAGGTAGAGGAGGGGCGTGCCCTCATACCACGGCATGTGCGGGGATTTTTCGACGACGTTGTCGCCGGGCAGCGCGGCCATCGGCACGAACTGGATGTCGGCGGCGTCGAGGCGCTCGGCGTAGGCCATGAACTGCTCGCGCACGCGCTCGAACTCCTCGCGGCGGTAGCCGACGAGGTCCATCTTGTTCACGCAGACGACGAGGTGCTTGATGCGGAGCAGCGTGCAGAGGAAGGCGTGGCGGCAGGTCTGCTCGGTGACGCCGCGGCGCACGTCGATGAGGAGGAGCGCGAGCTGGGCCGACGACGCGCCGGTGACCATGTTGCGCGTGTATTGGAAATGGCCGGGGCAGTCCGCGAGGATGAACTTGCGCTGCGGCGTGGCGAAGTAGCGGTAGGCGACGTCGATGGTGATGCCCTGCTCGCGCTCGGCCCGGAGGCCGTCGGTGAGGAGGGCGAGGTCGGTGTAGGCGTCGCCGCGGCGCTCGCTGGCGCGCTGCACGGCGTCCCACTGGTCCTCGAAGATGGATTTGGTGTCGTGCAGCAGGCGGCCGAGCAGCGTGCTCTTGCCGTCGTCGACGTTGCCGCAGGTGATGAGGCGGAGGAGGTCCATCAGAAATAGCCCGCGCGCTTGCGGTCCTCCATGGCGGTCTCGGAGCGGCGGTCGTCGTGGCGCGTGCCGCGCTCGGTCTGGCGCGCGGCGGCGACCTCGGCGATGATCTCGTCGAGGGTGGCGGCGGTGGAGCGCACGGCGCCGGTGCAGGTCATATCGCCGACGGTGCGGAAGCGCACGCGCTCGCGGCGGGGCGTCTCGCCGGGCAGGAGCGGGAGGACGGGCGAGGCGGCGAGCAGCGAGCCGTGGCGGAGGAACACCTCGCGCTCGTGGGCGAAGTAGAGCGAGGGCAGGGGCAACTGCTCGCGCTGGATGTAGCACCAGACGTCGAGCTCGGTCCAGTTGCTGAGCGGGAAGACGCGGAAGTGCTCCCCGGGGCGCTTGCGGCCGTTGTAGAGATTCCAGAGCTCGGGACGCTGGTTCTTTGGATCCCACTGGCCGAAGTCGTCGCGGTGGGAAAAGATGCGTTCCTTGGCGCGCGCCTTTTCCTCGTCGCGGCGCCCGCCGCCGAGCGCGGCGTCGAGCTGGAGCTCGGCGATGGCGTCGAGCAGCGTGATCGTCTGGAGCGCGTTGCGGCTGGCCTGCGGGCCGGTCTCCTCGATGGCGCGGCCGGCGTCGATGGTGTCTTGCACGCGGCGGACGAGGAGCTTGAAGCCGAAGTCGCGCGCGAAGGCGTCGCGGAAGGCGAGCGTCTCGGGGAAGTTGTGGCCGGTGTCGACGTGCAGCAGCGCGAACGGCGGGCGCGACGGCGCGAAGGCCTTGCGCGCGAGCGCGGCGAGCACGAGCGAATCCTTGCCGCCGGAGAACAGGATCGCGGCGCGCGGGAACTGCACCGCCGCCTCGCGCAGGATGTGCACGGCTTCGTGTTCGAGGGCGTCGAGGTGATCGAGGTGGAGTTGCGACATGTCAGCGGAGCGCGGCGCGGGCGAAGGCCAGCAGCCGGGCGGCGGAGTCGGCCGGGGTTTCGGCCAGCGTGTCGAGCGAGAGGTGGGCTTGTGTGGGCGGCTCGAAGGCGGACGAGATGCCCGTGAACTGCGGCACCTTGCCCGCGGCCTGGCGAGCGTAGAGGCCTTTGACGTCGCGGGCACGGCAGACATCCAGCGGTGCCGAAACGTGAATCCAGCGCACGCGAGCGGCGCCGACGATCCGGTCGACGTCGGCGCGGTTGGCCTCGCGCGGCGTGATGAACGAGGCGACGACGGTCAGACCCGATTCGCTGGCGAGGCGCGCAACCTCGGCGGCGCGCCGGAGGTTCTCGGCGCGGTCGGTGTCGCTGAAGCCGAGGCCGGCGCACAAGCCCTCGCGCAACCGGTCGCCGTCGAGCGTCAGCACGGCGCGGCCGTCGGCGCGCAGCGACGCGGCCAATGCGCCCGCCAGGGTGGATTTGCCGGCGCCGGAGAGGCCGAAAAGCCAGAAGACCAAACCGGGAGGCGGCAAGACAGGAGGTGCCTCAGAGGACATCGGCGAAGGCCGGTTTCAGCCGGCGAAAGATGGCGTAGCCGACGTAGCAGGATAGGAGGCCCACGGCATAGAGATAGGCGAGGTGAGTGCCGCGGATCGGCTCGTGCCAGAGGACCGTGTGGCGGGAGAGATCGATGGCGATGAGCGCGGGATTAAAGCGCATGACCGGCCATACGTCCGGCGGGATCCGGGAGCTGGGGTAGAAGACGGCGCTGGCGAACAGCAGCGCGAGCGAGAGAAACTGGATCAGTTGGGCGAGATCGCGCAGGAAGACCCCGAGGGCGGAGAACAGCCAGTTGAGGCCGAGGCAGGTCAACAGCAACGGGAACAGAATCACCGGCAACCAGAGGGCGGAGAGGGTGAGTCCATCGCCGAGGGTGACGACGCCAAGCAGCACGAGGGCGAGGCCGATGAGCAGGTGGATCGCGGCACCGCCGACGTTGGCGGCGGGCAGGATTTCGAGCGGGAAGACGACCTTCTTGACGAAGTTCGGGTTGCCCACGATCACGATCGGGGCCGTGACAAACGTCTCGGTGACGAAATGGAACAGGGTTAGTCCGAGGAAGATGGTCAGGCCGTATTCGAGCCGAGTTTCGCCAGCCCGACCGAATGTGCCGCTGAAAATGTAGCCGAACACGAGCACATAGAGCGCGAGCATCAGCAGCGGATTCAAGATCGACCACACAATGCCGAGGTAGGAACCCTTGTGCCGCATCTCGACGTTACGCAGCGTGAACTGCCACAGCAGTTCGCGATGGCTGATGAGATCGGCGGCGAATGGCGCGATGCGGCGCAACATGAAAGGGTGAGTCTCCAGTCGGGCGGAAATCGCGCAAGGCTAGTTTTTCGCAGGCGGGTCGGCGGCGCTCGGTTGTCGTTTCGGATTGCCAAGGTTCGGCATTTGCTGCGCCTTGGCGAGATTGCCTATGAAATTGCGTTATTCGATCCTGGCTTGCGTGGTGATTGGCGGTGGCGTGTTGGCGGCTGCCTCCGTCGACACTTTGACCCTGCCTGAGCGGGCACTGCCTGGCTTGGATCCGATTCTCCACGATGCGGTGCAGCAATCGCCGCAGATGTTGAACCATGCGCTTGATCTCGAGATAGCGGAAAATAGTCGCATCGAAGCGCGCGCAGGTTTGCTGCCCACGCTGGGTGGCAGCTATCGGATGACTGAAACGCAGGACGATCGCGCCGATCAGACCGAGGTTTTACGGGTGAAAAAGGTCTATTACGATCTTTCGCTCTATCAGCCGCTGTTCTTCTGGGGTGAGCGCCGCAACAACGCCCGCATTGGTGTCATCGCCAAGCAGATGGCGGAAGGTAATTACCGCGAGGCCTATCGCCAGCTGGCGCAGCAATTGCGCTCAGGTTTTGGCAATCTGATCATTCAGAAAGTTGCTTTGGCCCGTGCTCAGCGCTACATGACTTACGCGCAGCAGCAGGTGTCGATTGCCGAGGCACGTCTGGCCAAAAAGGAGATCTCCGATCTCGATGCTTTCCCGGTGCGCCTTGCCGCCGAAAGGGGCCAAATCGCACTTGAGCAATCGGCGTTCGATTTTGAGAACGCCAAACAGTCGTTCGCACGGCTCGCAGGCATCCCGGCGATCGCAGATAGTCAGATTCCCGACGAGATTCCCCTGGTGCCGTATTCGCCCGAGGTGTTCGAGCAACTGCTCGCCACGTTTCTTGGCGCCAAGGAGAGCCCGAACGTCAATGTAATCAATCAGCGTCGTCAGGTTGAAATCAATCAACTCACCTTTCGCAACCAGCAGACCCGTCTGCGTCCGAAGATCTCCGCGGTGATGGGTGCGAGCCAGGACGAACAGGCTTATTCGATCAACGCCTCGCAAAAATACCGCGTCGACTCGCGCTATATCGGTGTGCAGGTTACATGGAATATCTTCGACGGCTTTGCCAGCTATGCGGCGACGCGCAGCTCGCTCGCCCGCCGCCGCCAGGCGGAGAACGAGCTCGCAGAAGTTTCCGAACGCATGCAGCGCCAGGCGCAAACGCAAGCGCGCTATATAAACTTCGCGGCTCGTTCGGTGGCTATTTCCGACCGCGGTCTCGACTCCGGTCGCGGTGCGCTCCGTGCGAAGGAGGGTGAATTCAAGCGTGGCATCGCTTCCGAGTCGGACGTTTCGCTCGCAGAATTGGCGCTCTTTGATGTGAGAATTTCCGCCTATAGCGCCCGGCTCGATCTGATGCTCAAAATCGGCGAATTCCTGGGAACCTTGAACCAGGATCCGGTGGTCGCACTCCTTCCGAAAAAATGAGCAACCGCACAGCTGGCAAAACCTGGGTGGTGCGCCTCGCCGCCGCCGCCGCCATTTTCGCAATCATCGTTTGGCTGATCGGTTTCCTGCTGCGCCCGGTCGCCATCGTGGCCCCCGCGATCCGCGGATCGGCCGTGAACACCGTGCAGGGCACCGTCGAGGTCAAGGCCGAGTTCGCCAACGAATTGAAGAGCGAAGTCCGCGGTCGTGTGATCGACAGCTCGCTGGATGTCGGCAAACGCGTCTTCCGCGGCGACGTGCTGGTGCAACTCGACACCGGCGACGTCGATATCGAGATCGAACGGATCAAGAACGACATCGTTGCCGCCCGCCGCAAGGTCGAGGTCGGATCCACCATGCGGGCGGACGTCCTCAACATGCGTGACACCGTCGCCAACCTCACGCGTCAGGCCGAAGCCGGTGCCTATCCGCAGGCCGAGCTCGAGAAACAACGCCGCTCCCTCCAGCAGCTCGAGCAGAAGATGGAACTCGACGAGGTGAATCTGAAGCTCGCCCTGCAGACACTCGAAAACAGCTTGCGGGCCAAGGAGCGCGAGCGCGCCAAGATGACGGTGATCGCGCCGGCCGACGGCGTCGTTACGGCGGTCTTCGCTCGCGTGGGCGACCTCATCGGCGAAAACACTCCCATCGCTACAGCCATGGCCACCACGCGCACGGTCGAGGCCAAGCTCAGCGAAGAGAAATTCGCCACGGTCAAAGTCGGGCAGAAAGCCTCGGTTCGCTTTCTGACTTACGGCGCCGATCAATACTACGCGGTCATCTCCAAGATCCTTCCCTCGGCCGATTCCGCGACCCAACGTTACACCGTGTTCCTCGACGTGTCCCTGCCTGAAGGCCGCGTTCTCGTGCCCGGCCTGACCGGCGAAGTGAGCATCATCATTTCCGAGCGCAAGAATTCCATCCTGATTCCGCGCCGTGCGCTGGTCGGCGACTACGTCTACGTTGCCAATGGCAGCAAACTCGAACGCCGCAAGGTGGAGAAGGGCTTCGAAGGGTTGAATCAAGTCGAGATCCTCAAAGGTCTCAACGTCGACGAAAACGTGGTTGTGGAGGAGCAGGACCGCTTCCGCGACGGCGACCGCGTCCGCACCGAGCTGGCCAAGGCGCAGCAGTAACGACTCGCGTGGCCGCCGTCTCGACGAATCTTCGCATCGCCGTCCGCTTCCTGACCGCCAAGAAGCGCTCGATGCTCATGAGCCTCGCCGGCATCGTGTTCGGCGTCGGCTTCTTCATCGTCACGCAGGCGCAGACGAGCGGCTTCGAGGACTTCTTCATCAAGACGATCCTCGGCACCAACGGCGCCATTCGCATCGAGGACAAGTTCCAGGACACCATTTACGCGATGTCCGCCGCCGGGCATGACAAGGACGCGAGCAAATTCCTCGTCTCCGCCCGCGAAGGCCGGCGCTATATCGAAGGGGTTGAGAATCCCGAGTTGCTCATGCGCGCGCTGAAGGAATTTCAAAACGTCTCCGGCGCCTCGATGGTGGTGCGCGGCTCCGTCGTGGCCGACAGCTCCTTCAAGAACGACACCGCGCAGGTCTTCGGCATCAAGCTCGAGGATCACCTCGCGGTGTCCGATCTCGAACACCAGATTGTGCGCGGCACGCTCGAGGAATACCGTAGCACGCCGAGCGGCGTGATCCTCGGCACAGTGCTCGCGAGCCGCCTGCAAGTCAGCATCGGCGACACGCTGATCCTCCGGGCGGGCGACCAGCAGCGCCGCTATCGCGTCTGCGCGCTCTACGAAACCGGCGTCAGTGACATCGACAAGGTCCGCATCTACATGCATCTCGGCGAGGCGCGCTCGCTGTTGAAGAAGACCGTCGGCGCCTCCTTCATCCAGGTCGCGCTCTTCGACAAGGACCGCGCCCCGCAGGACGCGGTGCAGATGGAAAACGTTTTCCGCCACGGCGCGCAAGGCTGGCAGGAACGCGAGAAAACGTGGCTCGAGGTTTTCCGCGCGCTGCGCGTCTCGTCGGCGCTCACGGTTTCCACGATCATCCTCATCTCCGGCCTCGGTATGTTCAATACCCTCGCGATGATCGTCATGGAGAAGACCAAGGAGATCGCGATCCTGCGTTCCATGGGCTACACGCGGCGCGACATCTCGCACATCTTCATCTGGCAGGGCACCATTGTGCTGTTGGTCGGCACTATCCTCGGCTGGGTGTTTGGGGCGAGTGTCACTTACGGCGTTTCCAAGCTGCCCATCCGCATTCGCGGCATTTTCTCGACCGACAGCTTTGTCGTCGCCTGGTCGATCTGGCACTACGTGGCGGCGACCGTCACCGCCGCAGTTGTCGTCATGACTGCCTCGCTCATCCCCGCGCAGCGCGCGGCCAAGCTCGAGCCCGGCGATATCATCCGCGGCACCTCGCAGTAACATGGCCACGGCAACCCAAGTCGCGCTCCGCTGCGAGAATCTGCACCGCTACCTCGGCCAGGGCGATGGTCGCGTGCATGTGTTGCGCGGCGTATCGTTCGAGGCGCATCCCGGCCGCGTCACCGCGATCGTCGGCCCTTCCGGCTGCGGCAAGTCCACGCTACTCTACCTGCTCGGCCTCCTCGACAAGCCGGACGACGGTTCGATCTGGATTCGCGAGCAGTTGATGTCGAACAGCGGTGACGTCGAGCGCACCGCCGCGCGCGGTGAGCACATCGGCTTCGTTTTCCAGTTCCACTTCCTGATGCAGGAATTCTCCGCACTGGAGAACGTCATGATGCCCATGCGCAAGCTCGGCAAATTGTCGGAAGACGAAATGGTCGCGCGCGCGAAGGTGCTCCTCGGCGACGTCGGTCTTGGTGAAAAGACGCACCGCCTCGCCACGCAGCTCTCCGGCGGCGAACAACAGCGCGTCGCCATCGCCCGCGCCCTCGCCAACCAGCCCGCGATCATCCTCGCCGACGAGCCGACCGGCAACTTGGACCAGAAAAACTCCGCCATGGTCTTCGATCTCCTGACCCGCCTCGCCAAGGAAAACGGCCAGGCCGTCGTGCTCGTCACGCACAACCCGGACATCGCGAACCGCTGCGATGAAATCCGGCCGATGCGCGACGGCGAGTTCGTCCGCTGAGCCGGCCGGAATAGGGAAGGGAAGTGCCTGCGCGGCGCTTATGACGACGAATCTTGCGGTCCTTTTCCCGCATCTGACCTGTCGCGCGCGGCGCGTCGTCGATGGCGCGCCGCTGGGATTTTCCCTCTGAAAAACGGTCCCGCCCGCACCGTGCGCGCGGATTAGTCCGGTTCGTGCGATTCGCCCCGTGTGCTAATAGTCGCCCGCGGCAAAATGCCCGTGGAAATTTTGTTTTACTTCCCAGAAGGGCCTTCCTTTTCTCGCCGCTTACGAACCACACACACCGTGAGCCCAAACTGTTCGCGCAAATCGTTTTTTGCCAAGTTGGGCGGCCTCATCGCCGCTGTTGGCATCCTTCCCAAGGTCCTCGCGAAGTCCGAGACGCGCGCTGCCGCTCCCACGGTCCCGACCACCATCGCGCTGCGCCCTGAGCAGCGCGCCGTGCCCCGCCAGGAAGGCAGCTTCTAAACCGTCCCGCGTCTCCGTCGACCCATGTCGAAAATCTTCCCGAAATCCGCGAACGCTCTGCCGCTGCAGATCGTGATCTTTTTGTTCGTGCTCGGCAGCGTCGCGACCGCCGCCGTCACCTACTACTCGACGCCGAAATACCTCCGCGTCGGCTACCAGCCGATCCAGCCGGTCCCCTTCGACCACTCGCTCCACGCGGGCAACCTCGCGATCGACTGCCGCTATTGCCACGCCTCCGTGGAAAAGTCGGCCACGTCCAGCGTCCCCACGGCGCAGACGTGCATGAACTGCCACTCGATCATCAAGCCCCAGAGCCCGCTCCTCGAGCCGGTGCGCAAGAGCTTCGAGACGGGCGAGCCCGTGCCGTGGGTGAAGATTCATCAGGCGCCCGACTACGTCTACTTCAACCACTCCGTGCACGTGAACCGCGGCATGAGCTGCGTCGAGTGCCACGGCAAGGTGAACGAGATGTCGACGGTCTGGCATGACAAGTCCCACTCGATGGGCTTCTGCCTGGATTGCCACCGCAACCCGGAAAAATTCGTCCGCAAGCCCGCCGACGTTTTCAACCTCAACTCGAAGACCGTGGCCGAACAAGCCGGACTCGAAGAGGCCCACAAGATGATTGCCGATTGGAAGGTTAAGCCCCCGCAAAGCTGCTCCGGCTGCCACCGCTGATGAAACGCAAATTTGACCATCCCGCCGCTCCCGCGAACGGCCAACGCTACTGGCGCAGCCTCGACGAGCTCGCCAACACGCCCGGTTTCCGCGAGCAGCTCGCCCGCGAGTTCCCCGAGGGCGCGTCCTCCATCGAGGGCGTCGACCGCCGTCAGTTCATGAAGATCATGGCGGCGTCGTTCGCGCTCGGCGGCATCGGCCTCGCCGGCTGCCGCCGCCCCGAGACGAACATCCTGCCCTACGGCAAGTCGTCCGAATATATCGTCCCGGGCCTCCCGCTCTACTACGCCACCGCGATGCCGCTGCGTCGTCACGCGCAGCCGCTCCTCGCCGAGACGCACCAAGGCCGTCCGACCAAGCTCGAGGGCAACCCGAGCTACGACCCGACCGGCGGCGCCAGCTCGCTGATGGCCCAGGCGTCCGTTCTCGATCTCTACGATCCGGACCGCGCCACGCAGCACGTCCGCCAGGGCAACGCCATCGACACCGCGGCGGTCAACGACCTGCTCGCCTCGATCGCGAAGCAATATGCCGGCAACGGCGAAGGCCTCGCGTTCCTCGCCGACGAATCCGCCTCGCCGACCCGCGCCCGCCTCGTCGCCGCGCTGAAGGCCAAGTTCCCGCGCGCCATCTGGGCCGAATACGAGCCCGTCGCCGACGAAGCGCCGGCCGATGCCGCGCTCGCCTCCTTCGGCCAGAACGTGAAGCCGATCTACCGCTTCGCGAAGGCCAAGCGCGTCCTCTCGCTCGACGCCGATTTCTTCCACGCTGAAGGCGGCGCGCTCGAATACGCTCGCGCGTTCTCGAAGGCCCGTCGCGTCGTGAAGAAGGACGACCCGATGAACCGCCTCTACGTCGTGGAGAGCGCGTTCACGCTGACCGGCTCGATGGCGGATCACCGCCTCCGCCTCGGCAGCTCGCAGATGCTCGCGTTCGCCGCCGCACTCGCCGGCCACGTCACGGGCAGCGATGCCCACGCCGCGCTCGCGCAAGGCCTCGGCGACGTGAACCCGAAGTGGATTGAGGAGTGCGCCAAGGACCTCGCCGAACACCGCGGCGAGTCGATCGTCATCGCCGGCGCGCACCAGCCCGCCGCCGTTCACGTCCTCGTCAACGCGATCAACGCGCACCTCGGCAACATCGGCTCGACCGTCGAGTTCGTCGCCGCCGAGCCGCGCACGGCCTCCACGATCCAGGCGCTCGCCGCCGCGATCAAGGCCGGCTCGGTCAAGACCCTCTTCGTCCTCAACGGCAACCCCGCCTACAACGCGCCCGCCGACCTCGAGTTCGGCGCGCTGCTGAAGTCGGTCCCCGACGTCATCCGCTTCGGTTATCACGCCGACGAGACCGCCGCACTCGCGGGCACGACGCTCGCGGCGACGCATTACCTCGAATCGTGGTCCGACGCCCGCACGCTCGACGGCACGATCGTGCCGATCCAGCCGATGATCCTCCCGCTCTTCGGCGGTCTGATGGAAGTCGAGCTGCTCGCGCGCCTCGCCGGCGAACAAAACCCCGAGGCCTACGCGCAAGTCTTCGCGACGATCGGTGGCGTCACCGGCGGCGACAAGAAGGCCTTCGAGAAATTCCTCCACGACGGCGTGCTCGCCAACTCGGCTTACAAGCCGGTGTCGGTCACGTTCAACGCCGGCACCGCCGACGCGCTCGTCGCGAAAGCCTCCGCCACCACGGCGCCGGCCTCCGGCAACCTCGAAGTCCGCTTCGCCACCGACCACAAGCTCGATGACGGCCGCTTCGCCAATAACGGTTGGCTGCAAGAGTGCCCGGACCCGATCACCAAGATCTCCTGGGACAACGCCATTCTCATCTCCCCGCGTCTCGCGAAGGAGCTGAAGGTTTACCCGCACGGCAGCAACCCGCAGGTCGCGCGTGTCGAGAATGCCGATTTCCCGCAGGGCAAGGAACTCGCCTACATTGGCGAAGTGGCGATGGCGGACGGCCGCAAGGTCTCCGGCCCGATCCACATCCAGCCCGGTCTGGCGAATTACACGATCATCCTTCCGCTCGGCTACGGCCGCACGCATGTGGGCCACGTCGGCAACGGCGGCGGCTTCAACGCCTACTCGGTCCGCACCAGTGCCGCGATGTCGTTCGCGACCGGTGCGAAGCTCACGGTCACCGGCACGAAGCAGAAGCTCGCGAACACGCAGGAGCACTGGTCGATGGAAGGCCGCGACATCGTGCGCGAAGCCAACCTCGACGAGTTCAGCTCCAATCCCGCGTTCGTCGCCGGCATCGGCATGGAGTCCCACACGCCTGCCGTTTACGGCAAGGACAAGGACCAGCCGCTCGCCTTCAAGGCGACGAACACGCCGCGCGGCAACTCGCTCTACGAGCAGCCCAACTTCGACGGCATCCACCAATGGGGCATGTCGATCGACCTCAACACCTGCATCGGCTGCAACGCCTGCGTCATCGCCTGCCAGGCGGAAAACAATATTCCGATCGTCGGCAAGGACCAGGTCATGCGCGGCCGCGAGATGCACTGGATCCGCCTCGACCGTTACTACAGCGACGGCAAGGCCGACGCCGCAGCGTTCGGCGGCGAGGGCAACAAGGAGATTCCGGAAGATCCGCAGGCGGTCGTGCAGCCCATGACCTGCCAGCACTGCGAAACCGCGCCGTGCGAAACCGTGTGCCCCGTCAACGCCACCGTGCACGACGACGAAGGCATCAACACGATGGCTTACAACCGCTGCATCGGCACGCGTTACTGCGCCAACAACTGTCCCTACAAGGTCCGCCGCTTTAATTATTTCGATTTCAACAAGCGCGCGACCGACGCCCTCTACATGGGCCCGCTCGGCCACCAGAAGGAGATGCCGGAGCTGGTCAAGATGGTGAAGAACCCGGACGTCTCGATCCGCATGCGCGGTGTGATGGAGAAGTGCACCTTCTGCATCCAGCGCATCAATCAGGGCAAGATCGCCCAGAAGCGCAAAGCCGGCGCCAGCGGCGATGTCGAAGTGCCGGACGGCACGATCCGCACCGCCTGCCAGCAGGTCTGCGCGGTCGACGCCATCGTGTTCGGCAACATCAAGGACCCGCACAGCCAGGTTTCGCAACTCAAGGCGCAGGAACGCGACTACGCGGTGCTCGGTTACCTCAACGTTCGCCCGCGTCTCACCTACCTGGGCAAGATTCGTAATCCCAACCCGCACATGCCGGACTATCAGGCCCTCCCGTTCAGCCGGGTGGAATACAACAGCAAGAATCACCCGTCGCACGGCGGCAGCGAAGGCCACGGCGCCTCGCACGGCGAGCACGCGGCGGGTGAAGCTCATCACGGAGGGTCGATCTAATGGGCGCACACTCCGCTGAGCACGCTGCTCACCCGATCCTCGCCGAGGTCAAGCCCGCGATCCTCCCGCGCGCCGAGCTCGTCGAGCACCATCGCGACTTCAAGTGGATCACCGACAAGATCTGCGGCATGGTCGAAGGCACCACGCCCGCGTGGTGGTGGTGGTGCTTCGGCATCGCCGCCTTCGTCGCGTCGTTCACCGTCGCCGGCCTGATCTACCTCGTCGGCACCGGCGTCGGTGTCTGGGGTCACGCCAATCCGGTCAACTGGGCGTGGGACATCGTCAACTTCGTCTTCTGGATCGGTATCGGCCACGCCGGCACGCTCATCTCCGCGATCTTGTGCCTGCTGCGTCAGAAGTGGCGCACGTCGGTCAACCGCGCCGCCGAGGCGATGACGATCTTCGCCGTCGTTTGCGCCGCGATCTTCCCCGTGTTCCACGTCGGTCGCGTGTGGATGGCCTGGTATCTCTTCCCGATCCCGAACGCCAACTACATCTGGCAGAACTTCCGTTCGCCGCTCGAGTGGGACGTGTTCGCGGTCTCGACCTACGGCACGGTTTCGGTGCTGTTCTGGTATATCGGTCTGATCCCCGACCTCGGCACGCTGCGCGACCGCTTCACCGCGGCCGGCAATCTGCTGAAGGCGCGCATCTACGGTTTCTTCGCGATGGGCTGGCGCGGTTCCAACCGCCACTGGAGCAACTACGAAATGGCTTACCTCATCCTCGCGGGTATCGCCACGCCGCTCGTGCTCTCGGTGCACACGATCGTTTCGTTCGACTTCGCTGTCTCGCTGCTCCCCGGCTGGCACACGACGATCTTCCCGCCCTACTTCGTGGCGGGCGCGATCTTCTCGGGCTTCGGCATGGTGCTCACGCTCATGCTGCCGCTCCGCGCCATCTACGGCCTCGAGGACCTGATCACGCAGTATCACATCGACTGCATGACCAAGATCACTTTGGCCACCGGCACGATGGTCGGCTACGCCTACTCGATGGAGTTCTTCATCGCGTGGTATGGTGCCAATCCGTATGAAGGCTTCGCGTTCATCAACCGCGCGTTCGGCCACTACGCCTGGGCCTACTGGATCATGATCGGCTGCAACGTCATCACGCCGCAGTTCTTCTGGTTCAAATCCATCCGCCAGAACACGACGCTCGTCTGGATCCTCTCGATCTTCGTCAACGTCGGCATGTGGTTCGAGCGCTTCGTGATCATCGTCACCTCGCTCGCCCGCGACTTCCTGCCGTCCTCGTGGGGTTACTACTCTCCGTCGATCGTCGAGATCTTCACGTTCTTCGGCACCTTCGGCGTCTTCTCGTTCCTGTTCCTCCTCTTCATCCGCTTTGTGCCCATCATGCCGATGTCGGAAGTGAAGGCGGTCATCCCGCAAGCCGACCCGCACGGCGCGGGCCACTAATCGGAGGCCACGACCATGAAAAAGACTTACGGACTCATCGCCGCCTTCGACACCGTGCCCGCGCTCTACCATGCGTGCGAGCACGTGCGCGACGCGGGCTACTCCAAGTGGGACTCGCTCACGCCGTTCCCTGTGCACGGCCTCGACGCCGCCATGGGCATGCGCCGCTCGCGCGTGCCGCGCTTCTCGCTCGCCGGCGGCATCACTGGCTTCTGCACCGGCATGAGCCTCATCTGGTTCACCGGCGCGTTCGACTATCCCCTCATCGTCGGCGGCAAGCCCTACTTCTCGCCCATGTTCGCCTTCCCGGTGAGCTACGAGCTGACGATTCTCTTCACCGCGTTCGCGACCATCATCGGCATGTTCCTCCTCAACGGTCTGCCGATGCACTACCACCCGGTGATGAAAGCGCCGCAATTCGTGCGCGCGCTCGACGACCGCTTCTTCATCGTGATCGAGGCCAACGACCCGAAATTCAACGCCTCCGCCACTCGCGAGCTGCTCGCGAAGATCGGCGGTCAGGACATCGCGGAGCTGGAGGAATAACCCATGCGTTACGCCTACTACACGCTCCTCTTCGCCGTCGCCCTGACGATCTCCATCGCGGGCTTCCGCGGCATGCGCTCCACGCAGCCGCCGATCATCGTGTTCCCCGACATGGATTTTCAGGCGAAATACAAGCCGCAGGCCGCCTCGAAATTCTTCGCCGACGGCCGCGCCGATCGCCCTGCTCCCGCCGGCACTGTGCCGCGCGGCCGCAGCACTGCCGCCGACCCGGATTTCCTCCGCGCCGACGACGCGCACTACCTCGGCAAGGCCGCCGACGGCTCCTTCGTGAAGGGCTTCCCGATCCCCGTCACCGAGACGATGATCCGCCGCGGCCAGAACCGCTTCAACATCTACTGCGCGCCGTGTCACGGCGTGAACGGCGACGGCCAGGGCATCACCAAAGCCTACGGCATGGTCGCCACGCCGACCTACCACGACGACCGCCTCCGCAACATGGCCGAAGGCGAAATCTTCAACACGATCACCAACGGCAAGAACACGATGTCGCCCTACGCCGACAAGCTCTCGCCCGACGAGCGCTGGGCCGTCATCGCCTACGTCCGCGCTCTCCAACGCGCCCACAATGCGAAGCTCGACGACGTCCCGCTCGCGAACCGAGGGGAGCTGAAATAACATGGCCACTTCGTCCACTCCCGTCGCTCCCCAGACCGGCACCGCGCTCGTCGTCGGTGTCGCCGGCCTCGCGGTCACCGCGCTCGGCCTCGCCGTCTCGCCGGTCCAGCACGTCGCCACGTCCTACCTCGTCGGCTTCGCTTTCTGCACGGCCATCGCCATCGGCATGCTGATGTGGGTGCTCATCCACCACATCTTCGACGCCGGCTGGTCCGTCGTCCCGCGCCGCCAGCTCGAGCACGGCCTCGCCGCGTTCGTGCCGCTCGCCGTTCTCTTCCTTCCGTTGCTCATCTCGGCATGGGTGAAGCCTGGCCTCATCTGGTCGTGGATGGACCTCAGCCATCCGCTGCACGGCGGCCACGGCACCGTCGCCGATGACCCGCTCTACGTGAAGAAGGCCGGCTTCCTCAGCCGGAACATGTTCACCGGCATGTCCGTCGCGTTCTTCGCGATCTGGATCTGGCTGTCGGCCCGCCTCCGCAAGGCCTCGTTCGCGCAGGACAAGGATGGCGACGTGAAGTGGACGCTCAAGAGCCGCGTCACCGCCGCCATGGGCATTCCGCTAAACGCTCTCGCGCTCACCTTCGCGGCGATCTTCTGGATGAAGAGCCTCGAGTATCACTGGTTCTCCACGATGTATGGCGTGTGGTTCTTCGCGAACTGCATGCGCGGCGCGCTCGCCGTGCTCGTGTTCATCATGATCTGGCTGCTCAACCGCGGCGACTACAAGGGCGTCGTGAACACCAACCACTGGCACTGCGTCGGCACGCTCTCGCACGCGTTCACGATCTTCTGGGCCTACGTCACCTTCTCTCAATACTTCCTGATCTGGAACGCCAACGTCCCCGAGGAAACCTTCTGGTATAACCTCCGCGAAATTAACAACAGCGACGGCCTCCCAAATCAGTGGAAGTATGTCGGCATGGTGATCCTCTTCGGTCACTTCTTCCTGCCGTTCCTCTATCTCCTCAGCTATCGCTTGAAGAGCACGCCGCGCGGCCTCCGGTTCATCAGCGTCGCGATCCTCACGACGATCCTGATCGACCTCTGCTACAACATTCTTCCCGCGCTCAAGAACGAGCACGGCGACCCGCTGCCGTTCCTCTCGCTGAACCTCCTCTGGGTGCTCAGCACTGTGGTCGGCGTGGGCGGCTTCGGCGTCTGGGCTTACCTGCGCAGCTTCGCCACCGCCGACGCGAAACTCATCCCGATCCGCGACCCGCGTATCGTCGAATCCCTCACGCATCACGACGCCACCGCCCCGGAAGCCGGCGCCGCCTCCACCGCCCACTAACATGAGCGACAACCCGCAAGCCTACGCCTTCCCGCAGCGCACGCCGGTGTTCACCGCCGTCGTGGTGATTCTCGTCGCCGTCCTCTGCGGCTGGCTCGTGAACCGCTACTATTCGCCCGCGCCGGCCTTCGACAATCGCGGCACCGTCAACCCCGCCGATTTCGACGAGGCCACGCGCTGGAAATTCACCGCCGAAGGCCGCGCCAAGGCCCTCGCCGATCTCCAGCAGAAGGCACAGGCCGACGCGACCACCTACGGGTGGGTCGACCAGCCGAAGGGCGTCGTCCGCCTCCCGGTCGACCGCGCCATCGAGCTCACCGTCCAGGAGCACGCCCGGAAGTAATTTGCCGATGAATTCCACCGTCCCCAACGCTCGCGCCGAGCAGCAGGAGATCGACGCCTCCGCCAAGTGGCCCGTTCTCGTGTTCTTCAGCCAGGCCATCGCCTGGTTGATCATCGGCGGCGCGCTCCAACTCATCGCCGCCACGCAGCTGCACACGCCGAACTTCCTCGGCTTCCTGTCCGGCTGCGAGTGGTTCACCTACGGCCGCGTCAACGCCGCCGCAAATTTCCTCCTCGCCTACGGATGGGGCTTCAACGCCGGCCTCGGCGTCGCCCTTTGGCTGATGGCCCGCCTTTCCGCCGCCGCGCTCCGCCACGGCGGCTGGCTCATCGTCGCCTGCAAGGCGTGGAACATCACCCTCGGCCTCGGCATGCTCGGCATCCTCATGGGCGGCACGACATCCTTCGATCTCCTCGAGATGCCGCGCTGGATCACCGTCATGATGCTCGTCTGCTACGCCGCCATGGGCGTGTGGGCGATCACGACCTTCAGCGTGCGCAACACCGACAACGTGTTCGCCGCGCAGTGGTATATCTTCGGTGCCGTCCTCTGGTTCCCGTGGCTCTTCGCCGTCGCGCAGACGATGCTCTTCAACCTCCCGACGCACGGCGTCGTGCAGGCGATCGTCGGCGCGTGGTATGTGAACGGCATCTATGGGCTGTGGTTCACGCCGCTCGCTTTGGCGTGCGCCTACTACTTCGTGCCGAAGATCACCGGCCGGCCGATCAACCATTACTACCTCACCGGTGTTTCGTTCTGGTGGTTCATCGTCACGACCGCGTTTGCCGGTGGCTCTCGCCTGCTCGGCGGTCCGGTTCCCGCGTGGGTGTCGACCGTCGGCACGACCGCCAACTTCCTGCTCGTGCCCGCTCTCGTGATCATCTTCGTGAATTTCTTCCGCCCGCTCGCCTCCGGCTTCGAGACCGCGAAGGGCAGTGTCTCCTTCAAGTTCATCGTGCTGAGCATCGTCGCCTTCTTCTTCGCGGCGGGCCTCAACCTCGTGCTCGCGAACCGTCCGCTCGCCGCCGAAATGCAGTTCACGCTCATCCCCGAGTTGCGCGATTGGGTGATCGCCTACGCGTGCTTCTCCACCGCGATGTTTGGCGCCGCCTACTTCATCATCCCGCGGCTCGCGGGCCGTCCGTGGCACTCCTCGGCGTTGGTCGGCATCCACTACTGGCTCACGCTCGTCGGCATCGTCGGCATCGTGGTCGGCGTAGGTTACGCCGGTTCCGAGCAGGGTCGCATGCTGAACACCAACGTGCCCTTCGCGGACATCACCGCGATGCTCAAACCCTGGCTCGCGTTCCGCACCGTCACCCTGATGGCACTGCTCGTCGGCCACGTCGCCTTCGCAATCAACTTCTTCTGGACCGCCTTCAACTCCGTCATCGAGACGGGACCGAAGGCCGAGTTCGCCAACCCGCCCGCCATGGCCGCCACGACCGCCTCGGAGGGGCAGCACGCATGAAAAACGGTCTCGCCCTCTTCTTCGGCGCCTTCGCCATCCTCGCGCTCTCGACCGGCGCCGTCCTCTATTCCGCGCACCAGCAGCTCGGCTCGCTGACGCAATACAAGGACCCCGTCGACGAGGCGCTCCACCCCGCGCCGCTCACCGGTCTCGCCGATCAAGGCCGCGCCGTTTATCAGGATCTCGGTTGCGCCTCCTGCCACACGCAGCAGGTGCGCCGCGAAGGCTTCGGCGGCGACACCACCCGCCAATGGGGCACGCGCCAGAGCGTCGCCCGCGACTACATCCGCGAGAAGACGGTGTTCCTCGGCAACAGCCGCCTCGGTCCCGATCTCCGCAACGTCGCCGCGCGCGCCTACGCCGACGAGACCTACCTCTACACGATCCTCTACGCGCCGCACGCCGTCGCCCCCGGCACGAACATGCCGAGCTACGACTTTCTCTTCGACGTCCGCCCGGCTCGGCCCGGCCAGGCTTCCGCGTATGCGTTGAAGCTCTCCGGCAAAGCTGCCGCTCCGGCCGGCGCCGAGATCGTCCCGACGCACCGCGCTCGCGCCCTCGTCGCGTATCTCCGCAGCCTGAACGACTCCTACGAGTATCCCGAAGCCAAGCCCTTCGTCCCCACGACCGCCAAGGAGGAGGGCAAATAAGATGAGCGACGAAAAACACTCTCACCTCGAGCAGTCCGGCGCGTCCGACGAGTCGATCCAGCAGGTTCATGCCCGCGAGCAATCCTCCACGGCGTGGCACGGCAGCTTCTCGCTCACGCTGATCGGCGTCATGTGCATCGCGATCTATCTCGGCGCGATCTACCTGGTCAACTATTCGGGCCACTTCGATCCCTCGATCTACAACGAGCATCAGAAGCCTTCCCTGCAAGCCGCGGCCGGTCCGACGCTCACGCCCGCGATGTTCGGCAAACGCGTGTTCACCGCGAACTGCATGGCCTGTCACCAGGCCACCGGTCAGGGCGTCCCCGGCGTTTACCCGCCGCTCGCCGGCTCGGAATTCGTGCTCAAGCCCGAACACGAAAAGCACATCATCAAGATCGTCCTCTTCGGCCTCAACGGCCCGATCACCGTCAAGGGCGCGAATTTCAACAACGCGATGACACCCTTCGGCAGCCTCCTGAAGGACGAGCAGATCGCGCAAGTGCTCACCTACGTTCGCTCCGAGTGGGGCAACAACGCTCCCGAGATCAAGCCCGAGCAGGTCGCCGCGATCCGCGCCGAACTCGGCGCGCGCGGCCCGTGGACCGTCGAGGAACTGCTGAAGACGCCGTAAGCACTGGAACTGCTCCCGCTTTTCAAGGCCGCCCGCGAGGGCGGCCTTTTGCTTTCCCGCGTCCTTTGCTCGGCGCCACAACGCAGGCTCGACCTGAACGAAATTAACGTTACGCCTCACTAACGTGAAATCTGCTCAAGGCGCTGCGAGCGATCCCTTCACCCGCTACACCGGGGTGGAGCTGCGGCACCTGCGCCTCGTCTGGACCGTCGCGGAGGAACGCAGTCTCACCCGCGCGAGCGAGCGCCTCAACCTCACGCCCTCCGCGCTCAGCCATCAGCTCCGTGTGCTGGAGGAGATCGTCGGCGGTCCCATCTTCCATCGTGAAGGCAAGACCATGCGCCTCACGCCCGCCGGCGACGTGCTCCTCGACGCCGCCGTGCGCGTGCTCGGCGCCGTCGCGGACGCCGAGGACCGCCTCGCCAAACTCAAGCAAGGCCGCGCCGGCACCGTGCGCCTCAGCACGCATTGCTACACCGGCTACCACTGGTTGCCGGCCGTGATCCGCTCCTTCCGCGCCGAGCATCCCGAGGCCGACGTGCGTGTTGTCGGCGAGGTCACGCACCGCTCGCTCGAGGCGCTCTACAACCGCGAAATCGACCTCTCGATCACGACCGAAAAGCCCGAGCGCACCGGCATGCTCGCCCGCGCCGTGTTGCGCGACGAGGTGCGCCTGCTCGTGCCGCACGATCATGCGTTGGCCCGCAAGCCCTGGCTCGAGCCCGGCGAAATCGCGCGCGAGCACCTGCTCATGTATGCCGCCCGCCCTGAGGAGTCGTCGCTCTGCATCGACATACTTCGCCCCGCCGGCGAGTGGCCGCGCCGTTTCACCTGCGTGCAACTTACCGAAGCGATCCTTGAGCTCGTGAAGGCCGGCATGGGCGTCGCCGCGCTCGCCGAGTGGGCCGTGAAGCCCGCGCTCGCCGACGGCCAGCTCGTGGCCAAGCGCATCACGCGCAAGGGCTGGCACCGCACGTGGCACGCCGTCACGTGGCCCAAGGCCGAGGCCGGCCCGCTGGTGATGAATTTCGTCGACCACCTCGCGACCGAATTCGCCTCGCGTGGGAAGGCCGAAAAAATCTCCGCCTGAAATGTCCGCCTCCGCCAAACACGTTCCCGACAGTTATCCGCCGCTCGAGGAGCTGGCGAACCGCCTCACGCACGGAGTCGGCGCGCTGCTCTCCATTGCGGGCCTCGTGTTCCTCGTGGTCTACTCTTCGCTCTACGGTAACGCGTGGCACGTCACGAGCACTGCGATCTACGGCGCCACGCTTGTGCTGCTCTACAGCGCTTCCACGCTTTATCACTCGGTGAAATCGGAGAAATGGCGCCGTCGCTGTCAGCGTTTCGACCACGCGGCGATCTTTCTGCTCATCGCCGGCACCTACACGCCGTTCGTGCTCGGACCGCTCCGCGGCGGCTGGGGCTGGAGCCTCTTCGGCGTCGTCTGGGGCTGCGCGGTCGCGGGCGTGATCCTGAAATTTTTCTTCGCCGGCCGCTTCGATGTGCTGTCGACCGTCATCTATCTCGCGATGGGCTGGCTCGTGATCATCGCGGCCAAGCCTCTGTTCGCCGCGCTGCCCGCCGGCGGCATCTGGTTCCTGCTCGCGGGCGGGCTGTGCTACAGCTTCGGCACGATCTTCTACCTCTGGGAAAAACTGCCGTTCAATCACGCGGTCTGGCACCTGTGGGTGCTCGCCGGCAGCGTGTGCCATTGGGTGGCCGTGTTCGGCTACGTCGTGCCACGCGCGGCGCTGCCGTAACCGCGCTCAGCGGTTGAGCCACCACACGGTGCCGTTCAGCACCGACGCGAACGACACCCAAGCGAGATACGGCACCCACAACGCGCCGGCGAAGCGGTCGAGGTGCGCGAATTTCAGCCCCGTGATCACGAGCGCAATCCAGAGCGCGATCACCTCGGCGAACGCGAGACCGGGATTCCGCAGTCCGAAAAACAGGCACGCCCACAGCGCGTTCAAGGCGAGCTGCACGAAATACCATGTCAGCGCTGAGCGCCGCACCGCCGATTCAGCGCACCGCTAGACGCGCCACGCGGCGATCGCCATCAACGTGTAGAGCGCCGACCACACCGGCGCGAACAACCAGCTCGGCGGATTCCACATCGGCTTGTGCAGCGTTGGATACCACGTGACGACGCTGCTGCTTGTCGCGGCACCGCCGATGCCGGCGGCCGTAAACGTCACAACGAGAAACCCGAGTAAGACCAGCCCTGAACGTGCGCGCATGGCGGCAGGCTAGCCGCTTCCGGCGCTGCGCCAACTACGAGTTCAGGGAATGCTGGATGTTCTCCGTCGGCGTCTTCATCGACACCTGGCCGGAGCTGACCTCGAGGTGAACCGTGCGGTTGATGTTGCCGCCGGTTTCCGTGCGGCGAACGAGGTATCCTTGCTTCGAAAGATAATCGAGTGTCACCCGCGAATTGCGCTCGCCGATGCGGAACGGGTCCGTGCCCGCGATGACGCTGGCGCCACCGGCGACGAAAATTCTCAGTCGCGAGCGCTCGGCGCGCAGGCCGGCGAGGGCCTTGAAGAAGGCAGGCAATCCCGTGTCGGCGAACATCGCCGGTTGGCGCGCGGCCTTGTCGGGCGAGATCGAGGACTCCGGCAACATCAGATGCAGGATGCCGGCGGCCTTTACCGCCGGATCGTAAGCGATCACGCCGATGCAGGATCCCAACGCATAGGTGCTGAGGATGACCTGCGAGTTGTTCGAGACGGCCATGTCCCCGACGCCGATGACGACGCGTTGGGCAAACAGCGAAGCGACTGTGGGAGAGCCGGCCATAGGTCAGGCGGGCACGTCGCGGAAAGGGCGGCTTGCGGGCGCGTTGGTAACGGGAAAAAGCATGGGCGCCGGGCGCAATTGCCGGCTCACTGTGGTTCGGCTCCCGTCGGGCCAACTTTAGGGGATTCCCCGTAACCGGGTTATTTCCCTCCTGAGCAGCAGGCAAATAAGGCCGGTTCTCGGTGGCTCGGCGCTAGCTTTTTGGCTCGAAACGGCTCGCAGCGCGGTTCTTGCGCACCGTATCAGCGGCGGCGACGACGCCGTTCATGGCGATGTAAACGCCCGGCGGCAGCACTTGCAGAGCGCCGATCGCGCAGCCGACATTGAAGACCGCGTCGCTGTCGCGAAAGCGGGCCGGTTGCATGGCGCCTGTAAAAACAACCGTCTTGTCGACGATGTCCTGCAGCTTGGCTGCGGTGGCCGTCATCGTGTCGGTGCCGTGCGTGATGAGGATGAGCTTCTCCGGGGCCGCTTCCACGCGGGCGCGGATCAAGGCGCGGTCCTCATCGGTCATCGCGAGGCTGTCTTTTTGCAGCACCGACTCGACGACGAAGTCGAAGGTGACGTTCGAGTCCCGCAGCAACGGGCCGATCTGGGGCTCGCCGACTTCGTAGGTGCTGGCGGCGTCGAAGTAGACCTTGTCGATGGTTCCACCGGCGGTGATGACACGGAGGCGCATGGGCGGACGATGAAGCCGAAGCCGGTCCGGCGGCAAAGATTTTCCGTTCCGCCTTCCGGCCTAAAAAAGGCCGCGTGCCATGCCGGCGAGCCACGGGGCCGCCGCCAACACGAGCATGCCGAAGCCGAGCAGTCCGCCGCGGCGGAGATCGAACTCCGCGAAGACGCGCGGCCACGAGGCGTGAAACAGTCCGCGGCCGACCCACACCTCGAACACGAACATGAGCCCGAACCACAAGGCGCCGACGGCCCATGCGGACGCGGCGCTCGGAGCGGCGAGCCACGGCGCGGTAAGCCAGGCGATGGCGAGGATGAGCGCCGATCCGGTGAAGACGCCGACCTGTCGCGCGCGAAGGTCGCCGAGCGGGCGGTTCAGATAACGCACGCGCAAGCTGCCGTGCACGGTCTCCGCCAGCGCGATCAGCGCGAAAATCGCCAACGCTTTCCACCACATGCCGCCAGCTTAGCGGGTCGGCGCGCGCGTGGCTCCGCAGCGATTGCGGTCCGGCTTTTTTGTGCGCCTTTTCCGCGTTTTGTGGCCAAGTTCCCCCTCGTGCCGCAACAGCCGAACATCCTTTGGATCGTGACCACCCAGTGGCGCGCGCAGGCGTTCGGCCGGACCGGAGATGCGAACGCGCGCACACCGTGGCTCGACGGATTCGCGAGCGAAGCGGTGGACTTCGCGCAAGCGGTCACGCCGCACCCGCTCGGTCCGCAGGCGCGCGCGGCGCTGTTGACGGGAAAACTCTGTCCGGAGAGCGGAGTGAGCGACTACTGGGACGCGTTGCCGGGCACATCGCGCACCGTCGCGCACGCGCTGGGCGATCGCGGTTATCGCACGGCGTGGTTCGGCAAATGGCATTTGAGTGCGCGCGATCGCACGGCACCATTCGTGGGCGAGGCGCACGCGAAGCAGCTCGTGCCGCCGGAAGCGCGCGGCGGTTTTGCGCTCTGGGAAGGGTTCGAGGGCGGATTCCTGCTCAACGATCCGTGGCTCCACGGCACGCGCCTGCCAGAGCCGAAGCACTTCAAGGGTTACCAGGCGGATGTGTTGGTGCAGCGTGCGGCGGATTGGCTGCGCGAGCCGCACGACGCGCCGGCATTTTGCGTCGTGAGCCTCGAGGCGCCGCATCCGCCGTATCACGCGCCCGCGCCGCATGTGCGTGAGGTGCGACCGGACGAGATCGAATTGCGGGCGAACGTCCCATTGGGCGGCGACGCGGAGAAAAAGGCGCGCGACGAGCTCGCGGGCTACTACGCGCACATCGAGGCCACGGACCGGGCGATCGGGCGCTTGCTGGCGGAGGTTGACCTGAGCGGGACGATCGTGGCGTTCACGTCGGTGCACGGCGACATGCACGGCAGCCACGGTTTGTTTCGCAAGGCGTGGCCGCACGAGGAAAGCGTGCGCGTGCCGCTGTTGATCAGAGGACTGAGAGCGGAGAACCGAGGACGAAGCGACGATGCGCCCGTGAGTCTGGTCGATTTGCCGCACATGGCGGTGGCGTGGGCGGAAGGGCGCGAGTGGGTGTGCAAACGCGACAGCGCGGCGATCTCGATGCCGAGCGCGACGGAAATTCCGTTGCAGTGTCCGCACGCTTGGCGCGGTTTCCGCACCGCGCGGCACAAGCTCGTGCTGCGCCGCGCGCCGGACGGACGCGAGTTGCCGTGGCTTTTTTTCGACCTCGCGCGCGACCCGCTGGAAATGAGAAACCTCGCCGACGAGCCGGCAAGGTCTGAGGAAATGCGCGAGCTGCTGCGCTGGCTCTGAGGTGACGAGGAGTGCGTCGCGGGTTCAGCCGGACTCAGGCAGTTGGGCGCGCTTCTCGACTCTAGCGATCCGCACTGAAAAGTCGTCGTTGCCGGTCCTGACGACGACTGGCGTCGGCAGGGACGCCGACGCCCACCCACTGAATGAGCTCAGGTCTTTTCGGCGAAGTATTTCCGCACCATGGCGTGAAGGTCGTCGAGCTTCACGGGTTTCGGCAGATAGTCGTCCATGCCGGCGGCGAGGCAGCGTTCGCGGTCGCCTTGCACGGCGTTGGCGGTGAGGGCGACGACGATGGGTTGGCGCGGTTTGGGGAGGCGGTTGCGAATCTCGCGCGTGGCGGTCAGGCCGTCCATTTCGGGCATCTGGACGTCCATGAAAACCAGGTCGTAGTCGCGTTGCTCGATCGCGCGGATGGCTTCGAGACCGTTGCTGACGGCGTCGGACTGGTAGCCGAGGCGGTTGAGCAGGTGGAGGGCGACTTTCTGGTTAACCGGATTGTCCTCCACGAGGAGGATGTCGAGCGGGATGCTGCGGGCGAGTTCGCTGTGCGGTGCGACGGCGGTGGGCGTGGGCGGGGGCGCCAGGGCGCCGCCTTTCATCAGGCGCGAGAGGCATTCGCCGAGGAAGGTCGGCTTGATCGGCTTGGGCAGCCGCATAATGAACGGCTCGGCGCTCTGGCCTTGGCGAACGCCGTCCGATGCGGCGGTGAGCAGGACGATGGGCAGGCCCGGCTGGAGCGCGTGGAGCTGCTTCACGAGTTCGTCGCCGGCGGTGCCGGCCAGATCGTGATCGACGATCGCGATAGCGGGGCGGCGGTCCGCGGCGGCGGCGAGGGCTTGGGCGGCGTTTTCGGCGAGGACGGGCGTGCAGCCCCATTGGTGCAGGCAGGTGCCGAGCGCGTGGCGGTTCACGGCGTGATCGTCGACGGCGAGCACGGCGACGCCGGCGAAGTTCAGCACGCGGCCGCCGGTGGGGACTTCGGCGCGTTCGGTCTGAATGTTGAAACGGAAGCGCGAGCCGTGGCCGAGCTGGCTGGTGACGTCGACGGTGCCGCCCATGAGCTGCACGAGGCGGTCGCAGATGGCGAGGCCGAGGCCGGTGCCGCCGTATTTGCGTGTGGTGGACGAGTCGACCTGGCTGAACGGCTTGAACAGTGCGCTCTGGCGGTCGGCAGGAATGCCGATGCCGGTGTCGGTGACGATGAAGTCGAGCAGCAGCGCGCCGTCGCCCGGCGTGCCGGCCTCGGCGGCGAGTTTCACCTCGATGGTGATGAAGCCGCTGGGGGTGAACTTCACGGCGTTGTTGACGAGGTTCACGAGCACCTGGCGCAGGCGCGTGATGTCGCCGACGATCCAGGTCGGCACGGCGGGGTCGATGGCGTAGGCGAGCTCGATGCCCTTGGCGGCGGCCTGCAACGCGAAGATGTCGAGTGTCTCCTCGACGCATTGCGAGAGCTCGAATGGGTGGCGCTCGAGCTCCATGCGGCCGGACTCGATCTTCGAGAAGTCGAGAATCTCGTTGATGATCGAGAGGAGTGCGTCGCCGGAGGTGCGGATCGTCTGGACGTAATCGCGTTGCTCGGGCGTGAGCGTCGTCTCCATCAGCAGACTCGTCATGCCGATGACGCCGTTCATCGGCGTGCGGATCTCGTGCGACATCGAGGCGAGGAACTCGGACTTGGCGCGCGAGGCGGAGTCGGCTTCGGCCTTGGCGCGGCGGAGCTGTTGCTCGACTTCAACGCGCGAGGTGATGTCGGTCTCGATGACGATGAAGTTCTCGACTGCGCCCTCGTCGTTGAGCACCGGCTGGAGCTCCAAGTGCACGTGGTAGCGCTTGCCGCTGCGGGCGTGGTGGATGACGTCGGTGGTGATGGCTTCGCGGCGGGCGAAGGCGCGGGTGACGCGTTCGACGGCGGTGAGATCGTCCTCGGGGCTGGAGAGGAGTTCGACGAATGGACGGCCGCCGATGTCCTCGAGGGTGTGCTCGGCGAGGCGGCTGAAGCTCTCGTTGACCCATTCGACGCGGCCGTCGGAACGGGTGATGACGACGGCGTTGTCGGTGCGGCTGGCGACGAGGGAGAGTTTGCGCGTGGCGGCCTGCGAGGCGCGGAGGGCTTCCTGCTGGGATTTGCGCGAGGTGATGTTCTGGCAGGTGCCGGCGATGCGGAGCGGGCGGCCGATGCGGTCGGTGCCGACGCATTTGGCGCGGAGGACGAACCACTCCCAGTTGCCGTTCTGGTGTTTCACGCGGAACTCGGATTCGAAGAGCTCCGCCTTGCCGGTGAGGTGGGCGTCGAGGGCGGCGTGGTAGCCTTTGAGGTCGTCCGGGTGCACGAGGCGGAGGAGGGACTCGTGGATCGCGGGCATGAACCCGGCGTCATAGCCGAGCGAGTTCCAGAAGCCGGCGCTGTAGATGGCGCGGCCGTCGTTGAGATTCCACTCGATGACGCCGATGTGCGTGGCGTCGAGGGCGAGGTTGAGGCGTTCGTCGGTGACCTTGAGGCGGGCCTCGATGCGGCGGCGTTCCTCGTTCTCGGCGCGGAGTTGTTCGGAGGTGGATTCGGCGGCGCGTTGGCGGTTGCGGGCGGATTGGGCGAGGTTGACGACGAGGCCGAGCAGCAGGGAAACGCCGAGACCGGAGGCGAGCGCGACCTCGGGGAGATACTGGCGGTTGGGCGCGATGAATTCCGGCCGGGGCAGGAGTTCGAGCACGACGCGCTGGCCGAGGAGGTTGAAGGTTGCGGATTGGCGCAGGCGCTCGTTGGGAGTCGCGACGTGTTCGGCGGATTGGAAGACGATGACGTCGCGGGCGGTGGGTTGCGCGGCCTGCGGGTTGAGGAAGCGCGCGGTGAATTCGTAGCGCGAGGAGATGTTGAGGCGGTCGTCGATGGCGTCAAAGACCTTGGGCAGGCCGAGTTCGCCGACGATGAAGCCGTCGAAGGTGCCGCCGCTCAGCACGGTGGCGTAGACGGCGAGCGAGGGAGGTTGGACCGGGGAGACGATCGGCGCGGCGATGGCGAAGGCGAGCGTCTCGCGTGCGGAGGTGAGCGCCTGGAGGCGCAGCGGGTCGCGGCGGTGATCGAAGGACGCGGCGTCCTCGTTGCCTTCGCGCGGCCAGAACCAGCGGGTGCGGAAATTGGCGTCGACCCAGCTGATGGAGCGGTAGGCGGGGAAGTCGGCGGCGTGGGCGCGGGCGTCCTTTTCCCAGCTGGCGAGGGGCGTGCCGCCGGAGTCGGTCCAGCGCTCGGCCATGCGGCGGAGGTTGTTGATCTGGGCTTCGGTCTCGGCCTTGAAGGCGGAGGCAACGGTGTTGATCGTGAGATTGGTGGTGGTGTTGAGGTAGGCGGTCTGCTGGCCGCGGAGCGACACCCAGAAGAGGATCGTGATGGTCGCGCTCGCGGTGACGACGGGGAGCCAGAGCCAGCGCGGGCCGGCTTCGTCGGTGGTGTCGGCGGCGTCGCGCGCAGCGAGCAGCACGAGGGCGGCGCCGAGGAGTTGGAGCGCGAGGGCGGCTTGGGGGCCGATGTGGGCGTGCGTGGACCAGAGATCGATTTGGGTGAGGCCGATCCGGCCGGCGAGCACGGCGGTGAAGCCGTAGGCGCCGGCGAGCGAGCCCACGAGCGCGAGCAAGAGCGGGCGGCGCGGGTCGATGCGCACGGTGCCGAGCCACGCGAGGAGCGCGCCGGTGGCGACGAGGATGACGCCGAGAAACAGCGGGACGCGGCCGATGTTGTTGCCCTCGATCAACTGGTCGTGGTGCGTCAGCAGGTTATCCACTTCGGGCCACCAGCGCAGGCCGGAGCTCGCGAGTGCGAGCAGCGCCAGCAGTGTGGCGACCAGCGCGGGAAGCGCGGAGAGGCGCCGGCCCGGCAGCACGGCGAAAAGGAAGGGCGAGAGGCCGAGCGCGAAGAAGCAGAAGGCGGCGTTGGCGGGCAGCGGCAGATCGTAGGCGCGCGGTTGCACCCAGTTCACCTGACCGGTCCACCAGCCGAGCAGAACCAGTCCGCCCAAGAACGCCAGCGCCAGGAAGGGCAGCAGGTGCAGGTTGCGCAGCAAAGTGGTCGAGGTGACCTTCGACATCGAGCCCCAGAAGCTACGTGGAGCCCGGCGCGGTTAGCAATGAAATAGGTGTTTATCCCTAGCAACGGCTTCAGTCTTCGGGCGCGGCAGCTGAGGCCTTATCGCCCGCCGGTCGATTTGGCTTCGGGCTCGGGTTTTTTCTCGGGAACTGGAGGCGGCGCGGCGGGTTTTTCGGGGGCGCGGCCGGTGCCGCCGGCACCGAGGATCGTGACGGACCAACTCGGTTTCTGGATCGGTCCGGTGAGGCGGAGGTCGAGGATGCTGGCGAGGGGATTGACGACCATGCCGACGACGAAGGTGAGCGGGTTGCGGTTCTCTTCGTAGGGCTTGAACTTGGCGGTGAAGTTGAGCGTGCGGTCGCTGAGGCGGTAGTCGCCCTTGCCTTCGATGAGGGCGGTCGGGCCGGTGACGCGGACGTCGGGCACAGTGACGAGGCCGTTCGCGAGTTTGTAGCTGGCGCGCAGGGTATCGAGTTTCAGCGACGAGAAATTCAGGGACAGGCTGCTGAGCACCTGCGACAGCAGGCCGAAGAGATGCACTTCGCCGAGCTCGGCGCCGGCGAGCTGGACGTTGCCGCTGCCGATGAAGGACTTCAGGTCGTCGGGATTGCCCTGTGCCGAGATGGCGAACTGGAGTTTGCCGCCGCTGGCGCGTTTGAGGAGTTCCTTGTTCGGCGAGGTGTTGGCGTCGGTGCTGCCGCGTGTCGCCTCGTATTCGTGCATCGCGCGGATCGCACGCACCATGTCGGCGTTCTCGATGTAGAAATCGAAGCCGAGCTTTCGCCCGTCGGCCGCGCCGGAGTAGGAGGCCTTGGCGGTGCCGCGGCCGCCGGCCACGCCGATGAGGATGCGATCGAGGCGCACCTCGGTGCCGCTGGCGCCGCCTTCGGCCTCGATGCTGTCGAGGGGGAAACCTTCGTAGCGCAACCCGCCGTTGGCGGAACCGGTGAAGCGCAGCTCGGGCGAGCTCCTGCCGTTGGCGAAATCCGTCGCGCCCCAGAAATGCACGTCGGCGGGCCGGCTGAAGATCCACGGTTTCAGCAGCGTGTCGGCCGTCTCCTTGCCGAGGTGGTGCAGGGTCGCGGGCTCGAGGTTGCCGGCGAGGTCGAACTCGAGGCGGCGCTGCTCGCGCGTCGCAGGATCGGCGAAGCGCTTGAACCAGCCGCTCGCGCGCTGGGCGCCGCCGGCGCGTTCGACGCGGAGGTCGAAGGCGTGGACGAATTGCGGCCGGAGGAAAACGATGGCGTGCGCGCGCTCGAAATCGGCGCCGAGGACCTGGGCGTCGACGGCGTCGGTGCTGCCGTAGTAGGCGACCTTGGTGACGTTGTGCCAGTTGCCGAGCACGTCGACGTCGGCGCGGGGCGGCGCGCTGGCGAAGCCGAAGTTGGTCTCCCAGAATTTCGGCCACCAATCGGAACGGAACCAGCCGGAGATCGATTCGGGATGCAGGGCGCCGCTCAGCAGGAAGCGGTAGTCCCACGTGCGGAAATTCATGAAGTAGCTGCCGCGGCCGTAATTCTCGCCGATGCGCGCGAGGGCGTCGTAGGCGAGGAAGTTGCCTTCGCGGTCCACGTCGATGCGGCCGCGGGCGTGCGTGACCTTCACGCCGCGCGAATCGAGGCGCTGCACGCGCACGCGGGATTGCAGGGTCTCGAATTTCCAGCCCTCGTTGAACCGCACGTCGGCGTGCACGGCGACGGGATCGCCGAACACGAAATACGGGGCGAGCTTCGGCGTGCGGACGGGGAGCACGGCGTCGACGAGCGACGGCGGCACGCGGCCGTCGAAGTGGAGTTGCGCGGTGGCGTGGGCGAGGTCGATCTCGGTGGCAAGCGCGAAGGCGACTTGGTGCGCGCGGAGCGCGAGGTTGGCGCGGAGGGGTTGGTCCTGGGCCCAGTTGAGCTGGAGCACGGGTTGCTCGACCTGTTCGTCGTAGGCGGCGATGCGGTCGGCGGCGAAGCGCACGACGGCGGCGTGCGGCCGCGTGGGAGCGAGCGGGGTGATTTCCGTCGTGACGAGGCCGCGGGGCTGCTCGATCACGATGTGGTCGCGCACGGTCGCGCGGTCGGCGTGGAAGCGGATGCGGAGCGGCCGGGCGTCGGCGCCGTCGAGGCGCAGGGTGCTGCGGGCGTGGAACGCGGTCGCGACGAGCGGCCAGTCGCCGGTGGCGCGCACGGCGTCGGCGGTGAGATCGAGCGCGGCGACGTGACCGACGCCGGGGCGGAACTCGATCGTCGCGGAGAGGTGCGGGTGTTCGAGCTGTTCGAGCTGGGGAAGCTCACGGACGAGGCGTTGGCCGTAGCGGAGCGCTTCGCCGATGATTTTCGCGGGGTCGGGCGGCGTGCCGGTGCGCGGTGGCAGTTGGATGTCGCCGCGGGCGGTGACGAGGAGGTTGCCGGCGCGGAAGTTGAGCTGGTCGAGGTGGAGCAGGTTTTGCTCGAGGCGGAGTGTGGCGCAGATCTCGCGGAGCACGGGCTCGGCGGTGCCGCTGGGCGAGAGCAGGGCGGGGAGTTGGAGCGTGCCGCCGTCGAGGCGGATTTCCTCGGGGGCGCGCTGGCCGGAGAGATAGGCCCAAATGCCTTTGCGCACGTAGAGGGTGCGGCCGGTGAGCAGCGGGTCGTCGAATTGGCGCGAGCGGAGGCGGATGCCTTCGAGGAGGATTTTGCCGGTCGGGTCGAACTGCGCGCGGGTGAAGGTGGCGGCGAGGTTGGCGTCGGCGAGGCGCGTGTCGATGGTGCGCGTGACGAAGGTCGGGACCGGCAGCTCGTGGGCGAGGGCGATCCAGATCTGCGCGGCGAGCGTCAGGCTCAGGATGATCCACAGCGCCCAGCACGCAATCGTCGCCGCGCAGGAGAGGCAGAAGCGCGTGGCGGAAGCGACGTGACCTGGGCGTTGGTTGGGCAAGGCGGCGGACGAGGGACGGAGGACGGAGCGCGGGCGCGGCGGCGAGACGAGGGAGGCGTCTCGCGGTGGCGGCGAAGCGGAATCAGCCCTTGGGCTTTTCGGTCGGGGCGGGCGCCGCGGGTGGGCCGGGGTCGTGCTTTTCGGCGTAAGTCAGGGCGAAGAGCGCGTCGACGAGTTCCTGGGGCGCTTCGTAGGTGACGCCGCCGAATTCCTCGGTGCCGGCGAGCTGGGTGGTGCCGCCGAGGCGCTCGGTCAGGTAGAGCTTGGAGGTGACGGTCTGCGCGTTGCCGCCGGCGAGGATGAGCGCGACGTCGAGCCGGTAGCGCCAGGCGGGGTTGGTGCCGTTGTAGGTGGCGCGTGCGGGATCGAAGGTGTCGGTGACGAAGCGTTTGGCGCGGAGCTTGCGCATCTCGGCGAGGAGCGTGGCGAGGTGCGGGCGCTTGGCTTCGGGGGCATCGGAGGCGGCGATGCTGGCGGCGGTGAGCTCGCCGCCGGGCGCGGCGTTGAGGGCGAGGACGACGGTGTTGGGGGAGAGATCGGTGAGGGTGAGGCCGACGACGTGGGTGCCTTCGGGGAGCTCGCGGAGGATGCGTTGGCGGAAATTCAGCGCGGTGACGGGGACGTCTTCGAGGAGGTCGGTGTCGATTTCGTAGACGTAGGGGGCGTTGGCGACGCGGGCGTAGGCGACGCCGGGTGCGGCGGGTTTGGTGCCGATCTGGAGCGTGGCGGTGGAGGCTTCGTCGCCCTTGGGGCCGCCGCCGGTGCGGAGGTTGAGGGTGATTTCGCGGTCGGGGCGATTGAAGCCGAAGCTCTCGAGGTCGGCGGCGGAAGGGGCGTCGCTGAGGAATTGGGTCGCGGAGAGGAGTTTCAAGCGCTGGAGAAAGTCCTGCACGATGGCGGTGTCGGCGGGGATGGTTTGCGGGGCTTGGCCGGTGGCACCGCGGACGACGACTTGCCAGGCTTCGGTGGCGTCGAGGCGTTGGAGGGTGAGTTCGGGGCGGTCGGGCGCAGCGAGAGTGAGCGAGGTGACGTCGACGAAATCGAAATCGAGGACGTGGCGGTCGCGGAGGGTTTCCTGGGCGCGGGCGAGGCGGTCGAGGAGGCCCATCTGTTCCTTGTTGCTCTGGCTCTGGCCGGCGGTGAGGCGGGTGACGAAAACGGCGGGCTTGTCCTCGAGTTTGGCGTAGACTTCGACGGTGCCGATGGTGCCGGGGGCGGGGGCGGCGGAGACGAGGTTGCCGAGGAGGAGGGTTTCGCGGCGGGCGTTGCCGTCGAGTGTGAGGCGGAGTTGCGGGGAGCCGAGGCCGGTCTTGGCGGGGTCGGCGTCGCGGGCTTCGAGGAAGCGGCTGACTTGGAGGCCGGTGAGGGCGGCGATGGTGGTCTCGGTTTCCGGTTTGTTGCCGCGGGTGTTGATGGGCGTCTCGAAGGTCCAGTGTTTCGGGTCGCGGCGGATGCGGACCTTGGCGCTGGAGGTTTGGACGACGAGGGCGCGCACTTCGAAGACGGGAACGGTGAAGATGGCTTCGGAGCGGAGTTGTTCGGCGGAGAGGCCGAGGCTGTCGGCGAGCGCGCGGCTGACGACATGGATGCGCGTGCCGTCGGGGGAGAGGACGTAGAGGCGGTTGGCGGTCTCGGTGCCTTTGCCGATCTTGAGCGCGTAGTCCTTGCCGGCGGAGGTGAAGGTGAAGGTCATCACCGGGTCGGTGAGATCGTAGTCGGCGAGGGAGCGGCCGCTCTTGTCGAGGTCGGCGACGGCGAAGCTGGTTTCGTTTTCGAGGAGCTGGAGTTCGTTGAGGATGCGGGCGACGGCGTGGGGATTGGCGGGCCAGGCGAACGGCTGGGTGACGATCCAGGCGCCTTCCTTGTTCTTTTCGACGGAGATGGTGGGGGCGTTGCGGCTGGTGCGGGTGAACTTCTCGATGTTGGACGTCTCGGAGCCGAGCACGCGGCGGCGGGTCTCGAGCTGCGCCTTTTCCGCGCGCCACTGTTCCTCGTAGCGGAAGATGTAGAAGAACAGAACGACGTTCAGGAAAAGGAGGACGACGGTGACTTTGGAGCGCATGGCGAGGGAGCGATCAGCGGTCAGCTTTCAGCAGTCAGCTGTCAGCGAGAGACAAGGTGGAACGAGGGCGATGGCGGCGAGGGAGGCGTGCAACGGAAGGGGAGGTTCGGGAGCTGATGGCTGAAAGCTGAGCGCTAATCGCTAGCTGCGCCGGGTCCAGTAGACGATGAGGCCGAGGAGGGCGACGGCGCCGGGGACGACCACGAGGAGACCGAGGCGCAGGCGATTGAGTTCCTCAGTGGAGAGGGCGAGTTGGAAGCGCTCAACGGGGCGCGCGGGGATGTTGAGATTCGGATCGCGATCGGAGGCCCAGTTCACGGTGGCGATGAAAAGCGGGAGATTGCCGATGGCGGCGATGCGGTTGTTCGTGACGAGGTCGGAGGTGCCGAAGACGGCGAGGCGGCCACCGGGCACGCTGAATTCGAGTTTGGCGGGTTTGACGCGCTCGGCGACGGTCAGCACGCCGAGCGGGCCGCGGAGATCCTGCCCGGGCGTGTAGAAGTGCGGGGCGGGGAGCCGATATCCGCGTTCGCCCCAAGCGGTGTTGCTGGTGGTGACGAGAGTTTGGACCTTGATACCGTCGGCGACGGGGGCACCGGGGTCGGCGGCGACGGTGCGCGCCAAGCCGACGAGGATAGGCGTCTGGTTGTTGGCGAGCGTCTGGACGATCGGATGCTGGGGGAACGGATAGCCGCGGAGCAGCATCTCGCCGGTCTCGGCGCTGAAATCGCCGCTGTTGTCGTTGATGACGTCGTCGTAGGCGATGATGCCCCAGTCGAACAACAGCACGTCGAGACCGTGCTGCTTGCCGGGGTCGAGCATGAGGATGATGCCGCCGGCGCGGGTCTGGAGGTAGTCGCGCAGCAATTCCTCCTCGAAGCGCTGGAAGCGCGCGGTGGAAGGACCGACGATGAGGAGCAGCGCGGCGTCGGCGGGGATCTTGCGGTTGCGCGTGAGGTCGAGGGCGTCGAGCTGGTAGTTGCGCTGGCGGAGCGCGTCGCGGAGTTGCGACAGTCCGCGGTCGGTCACCACGTCGGGCTGGGCCTCGCCGTGGCCTTGGACGAAATAGATTTTCTTCGGTGCGGTGGAGGTGACGTCGAGGATCGCGGCGGTCAGCGCGGACTCGCCGCGGAAGGCGTCGCGGACCGTGGCGCGGTCCTTGAGGCGGTAGAGTTCGTCGATCGTGACGAGCCGCCGTTTTTCCCCGGAGGCAACCACGACGACGGCATCCATGCCCTCGACGCCCTGCTTCTGCGCCTCTTTCGGGCTTTGGTAGATGTCGATGAAGCTGGCGGTGATCGGCGCGCGCTCGTTGTTGCGCGAGGCGAAGACGTATTCGCGCAGCAGGCCGCGGAGATCGAGGTAGGCTTGGGCGATCTCCGCGCTGTCCTTGTCGTCGCGGAAGGTGACGTAGATGCGGACGGGCTGGTCGAGGCGCTCGAGGTAGGAGCGGGTTTCGGCGGAGAGCGAGTAGCGGCGTGAGTTGGTGAGGTCGAAGCGGCCGAAGTGGTTTTGCGCGACGTAATTCAGGCCGGCGAAGAGCGAGAGGAAGAGCGCGGCCTGCAGCAGCAGGTTGATGATGCGGACCCAGCGCGCGGCGCGGAAGCTGTCGGCGAAGTGCATGCGGTCAGCCTTGGAGGAGCTTCGCCTCGACGCCGAGGATGCTGAAGATCAGCGCGAGCACGGAACCGGTGAGGTAGAAAAACACCTGGCGCGTATCGATCACGCCGTGGCTGAAATCCTCGAGGTGCGTGAAGGTTTGCAGGTTTTCCACCGTCGTGCGCACGGAGGCGAAACCCTCCTGTTGCAGGAGCGGGGTGTTGCCGAGGAAGTAGACGCCGGCGGTGAGCGCGAAGAGCGCCGTGAAACTCAAGATGCCCGCGACGGCCTGGCTGCGGGTCAGCGCGCTCGCGAGGATGCCGATGGCCACGAAGAGCAGGCCGCTGACGGCGATGAAGGTGTAACCGCCGACGAGCGGGCCCCACTCGAGCAGGCGCGCGTCGCGCGAGTAGTGGTGCAGGATGTAATGGAAACCGCCGGTCGAAGCCCAGAGCAGCAGGTAAAGGAGGTAGGCGGCGCCGAATTTCCCGAGCACGACTTCGGTCGTCGTAACCGGTGTGGTGAGCAGGGTCTCGAGCGTGCCGAGGCGGCGCTCTTCGGCGAGGCTGCGCATGGTGAGCAGCGGCACCATGAAGTAGACCGGGATGATGAAATACTGGAAGAACTGCTGCGCGGGCTGCTGCTCCTGCGGGTGCGTGCTGTAGTTGTTGAGGATGCCGGCGAAGATGAAACCCATCACGCCGAGGAAGAGCACCGCGGCGACATAGGTGCTCGGGTTGAAGAGCAGCGCGCGGATCTCGTGGGCGAGGATGGTGAGGAAGTGGCGCATGGTTGAGCGGGAGCAGTCAGCGATCAGCGGTCAGCTTTCAGCTCGGAAGAGCGGTGCAGTGCGGTCGGCCGCGGCCAAGTGCGGATGTTCAGGCAACCGCAATCGTCGGCCGGAAGCTGACGGCTGAGAGCTGATCGCGGACGGCTTCATATCTTTGGCAGCGGCGGGCGGCTGGGGGCGGGGCCGGCGGTGTCGGGCGCGCGGGCGTCCCAGCTGCGGCGGGTGGCGGCGAGGAAAACGTCTTCGAGCGTCGGCAACGAGCGGCTCAGTGCGCGCAGGCGGTAGCCGCGCGTCGGGAGCGCTTGCAGGAGTTTTTCGCCGAGGTCGGCTTCGGAGTTCGTGGTGAGCATCACGACGCAGAAGCCGTCGGGCGCGCAATCGCTGACGCTGGCGACCTTCAGTGTGCCGTCGATGTCGGCGAGCAACACGGGGAGCGCGGCGCTGTCGCCGCTGAGTTCGAGGCGGTAAGTCGAGTGGCCGAAGATTTCCTGGCGCAGGTGCGCGGGCGAGCCTTGGGCGACGATGCGGCCGCCGTTGATGATGAGCACGCGGTCGCAGGTGACCTCGATCTCGGGCAGGATGTGCGAGGAAATGATCACGCTCATGCGGCCGCGGAGGCTGGCGATGAGGTCGCGGACGATGAGGATCTGGTGCGGATCGAGACCGATCGTCGGCTCGTCCATGATGATGACGTCCGGTTCGGCGAGGATCGCCTCGGCGATGCCGACGCGCTGTTTGTTGCCCTTGGAGAGGCGGCCGATGATCTTGTGGCGGTTGCGCTTCAGGTCGCAGAGTTCGAGGACTTCGTCGATGCGGGCGCGGAGTTTGGAGCGCGGCATCTCCTTCAGACGACCGCGGAACCAGAGATATTCCGACACGCGCAGGTCCTCGGGCAGCGGATTGTTTTCCGGCATGTAGCCGAGGTGGCGCTTGGTGATCTCCGGATGACTGGCGACGGGATGACCGCAGATGCGCACGGAGCCGGACGTGGCGGGCAGGTAACCCGTGAGGATGCGCATCGTGGTGCTCTTGCCCGCGCCGTTCGGTCCGAGCAGGCCCACGATCTCGCCGCGCTTCACGGAGAAGCTGATGTCGTTCACGGCGGTGAGGGAGCCGTAATTCTTGGCGAGGTGCTCGACCTCGATGGTGATGTCGTTGGGTTCTGCCATGCGGCAAATTGCAGACGCTGCGCCATTAACACGGGCTTTGCCCCCGCATCGCAAGCGTCGAGTCGGAGGTCGGTGCCACGCGATTTCCGGGCGCGGAATCCCGTGCTCGGAGAGCCCGGGCTACCAATAAAACCACGCGTCAGGTCGCATCCTTGCCCAACGTGACCTCGCCGGCGCGGAAGCGTTCCGTCGGGCCCGTGTCGGTGCGCACGATGAGCGAGCCTTCGTCGTCGATGCCCATGGCGGTGCCGCGCACGGTGCGGTTGCCTTGGATCACCGTGACGGGCCTGCCACGGAGGAGGTCGTATCGGTTCCAGAGGTCGGCGAAGCGGGCGCGATACGAGCCGTCGACGAACTGCGCGTAGGCTTGCGCGATGCGACCGATCAGCGCGGCGGCGAAGCGATTGAGATCGAACGGCTCGCCACGCGCCTCGGCGAGCGAGGTGGCGATGCGGCGCAGGTCGGCGGGCAGGTCGGCGTGGCGGCCGTTGACGTTCAGGCCGAGGCCGAAGACGAGATCGCGCACTTGGTCGGCGTCGATGCGCGCTTCGGTGAGCATGCCGCCGGCTTTGCGGCCGTCGATCATGAGGTCGTTCGGCCATTTGAGCTGGGGCGCGAGGCGGCAGAAATTTTCCACCAGCTCGCAGACGCTGACGCCGGCCCAGAGCGTGAAGTCCTGCAGGCGCGCCGGCTCGAGTTGCGGGCGCCAGACGAAGGTGACGTAGAGGTTGCCGTTGGCGGCGCTGTGCCAAGTGCGCCCGCGGCGGCCGCGGCCACGGGTCTGCTCGCGCGCGAGGATGGCGAGCGGCAGCGGTTCGTCGGCGGCGAGGCGGCGCTCGGCTTCGCTGTTGGTGCTGTCGACGGTGTCGAGGCACACGAGGTGCGGCGCGCGCGTGCGGCCGAGGTGCGTGCGGATGAGTGCTTCGTGCAATTTGTCCGGCGGCGCGATCAGGCGGTAGCCCTTGCGCGGCTCGGACTCGATGACGAAGCCCTCCTCGATCAGCCGCTTGAGGTGAAAGAAGACGGCGACGCGGGTAATGCCGAGCTGCTTGGCGAGCCGGGTGCCGGGGACGAGTTCGCCGGGGTGGGCGAGGAATTCGCGGAGGATGACGACGTCGGTGTCGGACTCAGGCACGGCGGAAAAGTTGGTGCGACGCGCGCGCCGTGGCAAGCGGCAGACGGCGCATGCGGCGGCGCTATTTTTTCGCGCCGTTGGAGACGTCGATCACGTGCTGGAGGCGCTCGTTTTCCTCGGCGTTCTTCTGTGCCTCGTAGGCGGCGCGCGCGCGGTCGGCGAACGAGGGCGAGAGGAAAGGGATGTGCCAGCGGTTCAGCGCCATGTCCAAGGCGTTCATGTTGGCCTCGGCGAGGCGGATGGCCTTTTTCGTGATCTCCTGCTGGCTGAGCGCGTCGTCGCCGCGGAGTTCCTGCTGCTTTTTCTCCACGACCTTGTAGTCAGGCAGGTGGACGACGCCGTCCTTTTCGGTGGTCTCGGTGTTGCCGGAGGGTGCGGCGGCGGCCTTGCGGGCGGCTTCCTCGGCGGCGGCTTTGCGCGCGGCGTCGCTCTTGGCGGCGTTGAATTTGGGCAGACGGGAAAGGAGCGCCTCGTTGGTGCGGACGGAGGTCGTGGGTGTTGCGGGCTGCGGATCGGCCTTGAGCGCGGGGATCGCGCAACCGAGGACCGTGAAGAGCACGAGGTAGCGTCGGGTCTGGCGCATCGATGAACCGACAATGCGTTTCTTGTTATGTTCGGTCAAATCTGGACGGCGCTGAGTCATGGTGCCGCCTCCGCGGGGACGCTCAACGCTTGCCGGGAAAAATCTCAGTTTCGCTTGCCGGCCCAATCGGAATGACCTCGATTCCATCGGCGTCGATTTCAAGGATGCCACCTGGTGCGGCGGGCGAAATCCGCAACTGAACGACTTCGTTCTCACGTAGGTCGACCGGGACCAGATTCGAATGAATGAGCGAAGCGACAGAAAGGCTCCCGTCATGGATACGCATAGGCAGAGGGAAGGTGTGGTGGACGCGCCGAACGCCCTTCAGCGAAATCTCCAAATCCTGCCAGTAGCCTTCGCCTGCATCCACTCCCACTTGTCCCGAGGAGGCGTGGATGTAAGCGGGACGCAGCACGAGCACGCATTCGTTGTCGTGGTGCTTCATTTCCGCCAGAACGGAATCGTGAAGCTCGAGATAGCGAAACACGGAACCGCGGGTCACGGCTTCCCGAAATCCTCCGCGTGGGCTCGGAGGCGCGGCCAGTGGATGTCGGGGATCGAGGCGCCGAGGTGTTGCACGGTTTCGGCGCCCAGGCGGGAGCCGATCGCGCCGGCGAGGGCGAGCGATTTGCTGCGCAAGTAGCCGTAGAGGAAGCCGGCGGCCCAGGCGTCGCCGGCGCCGGTCGTGTCGACGACGTGTTTGACACTCACGGGGAAGATGCGGTGGAGCTCGCTGCCCTGCGCGACCCACGCGCCGTCCTTGCCCATCTTCACCGCGGCGATGCCGCCGAATTGGGCGAGCTCGCGGGCGTAGGCGTCGTAGGAGTCCTCGCGGCGGAAGAGGGCCTTGGCTTCGTCCTCGTTGCCGATGACGACGTCGAGGCCAGCGCGGAGTTGTTCGAAGATCCAATCGCGGGCGACGTTGACGACCTCGAACGACGCGAGATCGAGGCTGATTGTGCAGCCGGCGGCGCGCGCGGTGTCGACGACCTTCTGGGCGAGCGCGGGGTTGAAGAGCAGGTAGCCTTCGATGTGCGCGTGGCGGCAGCCCTTGAAATCGGCGAGGGTAATCTCGTCGGGGCTGAGCGTCATGGCGGCGCCGAGGTGCGTGCGCATGGTGCGCTGGCCGTCGGGCGTGACCATCGAGAGGCAACGACCGTTGGGGAGCACGGCGCGTTTGAAGCGCGAGCCGTCGCCGCCGGCGGCGACGAAGTTTTCAAAATAATGCTCCGCGGTGATGTCGCCGCCGATTTTGCCGAGGAAGGTGGTTTTCAGGCCGAGCTTGGTGGCGCCGAGCGTGGTGTTGGCCGCGGAGCCGCCGGGCATCATGGCGATGCGATCGCCGAGACGGTGGAGCAGAGAGACGATGTCGGCATCGTCGACGAGCACCATGCCGCCTTTGTCGCCGGCGACGTGTTGCTTGAGGAACGCGTCGTCGACGTGAGCGAGCAGATCCATGATCGGGTTGCCGACGCCGATGAGTTCGAATTTGTGCGATGCGGTGTGCTTGGCCATGGGCGAGAAGAGGGGAGCTAGGAGCGAGGAGGGATGACGGGCGTCACAGCGTGACGGTCATGCTCGTGGCTAGGATCGGTTCCTCGTCGACCTCAATGAGGATCGAGTAGTCGCCCGGTTGCGAGAAGGTGAGGTTGCTCAGCTCGTTGATCAGGTTGATGCGATGGAGCGGGCTGCCGGACTCGAACTCGCGGTGGATGAGCTCGCTAAGGCGCGTGGGGTCGAGGCCCATGGAGATTTTCACGCGGTGCTTGCCGGGCTGCACGTCGGTGAGCGTCATGAACCACACCATGTAGGGGTGGGTGAGCGGGAAGGCGCGGCCCTTGATGTTAGAGAAGACGCCGAGGATGGTGTGTTTGCCGGTGGCGGGGTCGATATGGACGCCGTCGCACGTCAACCAGACGAGGAGCTGAGGTTTGGCCTGCACAGTGCGGCAAAATCCGGGCCCGCAGCTGAACTGGCAAAGCAATTTCTCGGGCGGCGGCGCGATAAAAGCAGTCACGTCCAAGCTTTTTCTTGTGTCACGACTCCGCCCCACCAATACCGTAAAGCCCGTGAAGTATATTTTCGTCACAGGCGGTGTGGTTTCATCCTTGGGCAAGGGTCTCACGGCGGGCTCGCTCGGCGCGTTGCTCGAGACGCGCGGACTCTCGGTGCGAATCCAAAAATTCGACCCTTATCTCAACGTCGATCCGGGCACGATGAGCCCGTATCAGCACGGCGAAGTCTACGTGCTCGACGACGGCGCGGAGACCGACCTCGACCTCGGTCACTACGAGCGCTTCACGAGCGGCAAACTCAGCCGTGCGAACTCGCTTTCGTCCGGCCAAATCTACGAGGCCGTGATCGCGAAGGAGCGTCGCGGCGACTACCTCGGCAAAACCGTGCAGGTGATCCCGCACGTCACGAACGAGATCAAGGAGCGCATCTACAAGGGCGGCAAGGGCGTCGACGTGCTCATCACCGAGATCGGCGGCACGACGGGTGACATCGAAGGCCTGCCGTTCATCGAGGCGCTGCGTCAGTTCGCGCTCGAAGTCGGTCCACGCGAGTGCTGCTTCATTCACGTCACGCTCGTGCCTTGGGTGAACGCCGCGGGCGAGATGAAGACGAAGCCCACGCAGCAGTCCGTCGCGAAGCTGCGCGAGATCGGCATCCAGCCGCACATGGTCGTGTGCCGTTGCGACCACCCGTTGCCGCTCGAGATGCGCGAGAAGATTTCGATGTTCTGCAACGTCCCGGTGAAGGCCGTCATCGCCGCCGAGGACGTCGAGTCGTCGATCTACGAGCTGCCGCTCATGCTCCAGAAACAGGGCATGGACCAGATCGTGTGCGATCTGCTCGGCATCAAAAACAAGGCGCCCGCGAAAAACATCTGGGTCGACATCGTCCATCGCATCAAGTCGCCGAAGCACACGGTGAACATCGGCGTCGTCGGCAAATACATCGAGCTCCAGGACGCCTACAAATCCGTCTACGAATCGCTCGCGCACGCCGGCATCGCGAACCATTGCCGCGTGAACATCATTCGCGTCGACGCCGAGGACCTCGAGAACAAGTCCGGCCTCGCCGCGCTCAAGAAGCTCGACGGCATCCTCGTGCCCGGCGGCTTTGGTGACCGCGGCATCGAGGGCAAGATCGCCGCCGCGAAATTCGCGCGCGAAAACAAGATTCCCTATTGGGGCCTCTGCCTCGGCATGCAGGTCGCCGTGATCGAGTTCACCCGCAACGTCCTCGGCCTGAAGAAGGCGAACTCGATGGAGTTCGACGAGAAGACGCCGGACCCGGTCATCGCGCTCATGGACGAGCAGCGCAACGTCGTCCAGAAGGGTGGCACGATGCGCCTCGGCGCCTACGCCTGCCAGCTCAAGGCCGGCACGCTCGCCCGCCGCGCCTACGGCCAGGACACCGTCACCGAGCGCCATCGCCACCGCTACGAGGTGAACAACGACTACCTCGAGCGCCTCGAGAAAAAGGGCATGGTCATCTCCGGCTGGAATCCGAAGCGCGGCCTCGTCGAGGTCATCGAGTTGAAGGACCACCCGTGGTTCGTCGGCACGCAGGCACATCCGGAATTCCAGTCGAAGCCCAACAAGGCTCACCCGCTCTTCGCGTCCTTCATCGCCGCCGCGATCAAGCGGCACGACGCGAAGAAGTGAGTTTGAAACCACAAATGAACACGAATGGACACGAATGTGGGCACGGCATTCGTCGCGTTTCACTCATTCGTGTGAGTTCGTGTCCATTCGTGGTTAGTTTTCCGTCCTCATGATTTTCGATCCGAATAAGCTCCTCCTTATCGCCGGCCCGTGCTCGCTCGAGAACGAGACCGTCTGCCGCGCCGTCGCGACAACGCTGAAGCAGCTCGCCGCGGAACACCGTGAGCTGAACATCATCTTCAAAGGCTCGTTCGACAAAGCCAACCGCACCTCGCTCGGCGGCGATCGCGGCACCGGCATGGAGGAAGGCCTGAAGCTCCTCGCGCTCATCAAGCGCGAGTTCGGATTCCCGGTGCTCACCGACATCCACGAGCGCCAGCAAGCCGCGCCCGTCGCCGCCGTGTGCGACGTGCTGCAGATTCCCGCCTTCATGTGCCGGCAGACCGACCTGCTCCTCGCTGCCGCCGCGACCGGCAAGACGGTCAACGTGAAGAAGGGGCAGTTCCTTTCGCCGCAGGAAATGGAGTTCGTTGTCGCCAAACTCCGCGACGGCCAAGCCGCCGAAATCTGGCAAACCGAGCGCGGCACGACCTTCGGCTATCAAAACCTCGTCGTCGACATGCGCTCCTTCGCGATGATGAAGACGCTCGGCTATCCCGCGATCTTCGACGCCACGCACAGCGTGCAACTGCCCGGCGCCGCCGGCGGCAAATCCGGTGGACGCCGCGAATTCGTGCCGCCGCTGGCCAAGGCCGCGCTCGCCGCCGGCGCCGACGGCCTGTTCATCGAGACGCATCCCGATCCGGCGAATGCGATTTCCGACGGCCCGAACATGATTCCGCTGCCGGAGCTGCCGAAGCTCATCGCGCAATGCCTCGCCATCTGGCGCGCCGCGCGCGGGTGAATTAGTCTCAGCCCGCCACCCCGGCGGGCTTTTTCATACCTGCCGACGCGAACTTTCCTCGCCGGGCGCGGCATTGACCGCCGCGGCGCACCGCCGCAATTTCGCGGTAAAGAAACACCCATGCCCACGTTCCAGATCGACGTTCCGATGCCCTCGATGGGCGCCACGGTGAGCGAGCTCACCATCATCAACATCGTCGTCGCGCCCGGCGCCAAGGTCGCCAAGGGCCAGAAGCTCGCCGAGCTCGAAAGCGACAAGTCCGCCTTCGATTTCGAGTCGCCCGCCGAGGGCACGATCGTCGCCGTCAAAGGCAACAAGGGCGAAGTGAAACGTTCCGGCGATGCGCTCTTCCGCATGGAGACGAGCGATCAAAGCCTGCAGCACCTCGCGATTGCCACCGCGCAACACGATGCGCAGGCGGCGACGCAGGCCGCGCCCCACGCGCCGGCGGCCGCGGCCAAGGCGCTCGTCTGGACGCCGCGCGCGACGAAGATGGCGCAGGAAGCCGGCCTCGATCCGACGACGATCTCCGACATCGAAGCCACCGGCCCCGGCGGCCGCGTGTCCGGCGACGACGTCGCGAAATATCTCGCGAGTCGGAAGTGACGGGCGCTTCACCGGCATCCCTGCCGCGCAACGGGTGACTTATGGAGGCAGCGAGCTTGCTCGCGCCCGCCGCGGCGTGGCGTGACTGAACTCGCGGTCCGCGGCTTACTGCGCGCTCAGCTCGTAACTGAGCACGCTCAACGCCGCGACGGCGGCCGTGTCGCAACGCAGCACCAGCGGCCCGAGTGTGACCGGTGCGCAGCCGGCCATGACGCAGGCGGTGATTTCCGCCGCCGAAAAATCTCCCTCCGGCCCCACGAGCCAGAGCACGCGCTGCGGTGCGCGTCCATGGTGCGTGCGCCAGTGTTCCAAGACGCTCCGCAGCGGCTTCGCTCCAGCGTGCAGGCTGGCGACGAGCTTGAGGTCGAAATCCTTCGCGCTGCCGGCGAGCAACGCATCGAGTTTGGTCAGCGGCGCGATTTCCGGCACCCACGGGTTGCCGCATTGCTTGGCCGCCTCGATCGCGGCGGTGCGCCATTTCTCGATTTTCTTGTCGGCGCGATCGGCGTCGAGGTGCACTTGGGTCCGCTCCGTGATCAGCGGCACGACGCAGGCGGCGCCGAGCTCGGTGGCTTGACGCACGATCTCGTCCATCGTCGCGCCCTTGGGCATCGATTGGGCGAGGGTGATCGCGCAGGGCAGGGGGGCGGCTTGGTGCGTCGAACGCACGCGGAGCACCGCGCCGGCTTTGGCGGGGTCGACGCACTCGCATTGCCACTCGCGTCCGTGGCCGTCGAAGGCGATGACCGGATCGCCGCGTTGGCAGCGGTTCACCGCGACGAGGTGGTGACTCTCGTCCGCACCGAGGCGGATTTCCGTCGCGGTGGCGGACACCGCCGGGGCGTAGACGCGAAAGTCGGGCATGGCGCGAGCTTCGCGGGTGCGGCGGGCATCGTCAACGTCGCGACCGCGGACCGCAAAAATCAGGGTTTACTTCGCGGGCGGGCGAGGTTTCTTTCGCGGCCTTGGCTCGCCCGAATGGCGGAATTGGCAGACGCAACGGACTCAAAATCCGTCGCCCTCTAAAGGCGTGTGGGTTCGACCCCCTCTTCGGGCACCAAGTTTTTCAGTGCAAAATGGACTGAGCGGGAGACGGCGGAGAAATTGCCCGCACATTCTGGAGGGCGCGTTTCGCGCGAGGAATTCGAGCGCCGTCGCCGCATGGTGCGGGCGTGGGGCGCTGCTCCGGTTGTATCGTCCCCGCGCTCGGTTGGCGTCGGTGCGCCGATCAGTCGCCGGTGTCCATGTCCGCCACGACGCGCCACTCGCCGGCGAGCCGACGCCAGAGCACGAGGTATTTGCCGGTGACGGTGACCGGTTGTCCTGTGGCCGCCTGTGTGACGGTGTAGCGACCGGAATCGACGGCGAGGTCGTCTGCGGAGTGCACGACGAGGTGCGGCTGGAAACTCACGCGCAGGCCGGGCGTGGCGAGCAGTTGCGTCCAATGAGTGCGGATCGCCTCCGCGCCGCGGCACACCGGGCCCTGCTTGGGCAGGTAGACGGCATCGTTGGCAAAGATGTGGCGCATGATCCACGACAGGTCGCCTTCGTTCATGGCGACGCTCCAATCGTGGACGAGCTGGGCGAGCGTGGCGCGGTCCTGCTCCGGCGAGCGGGCGGCGGGGCCGCGGAAAAGATTTTCCACGCTGGAAATATTGAGTCCGCCCAATCCTGCTGCGAGGGCGTGAGTGAGCTGGCGTTGGGCGGCTTGGGTGGCCGGCAGCACGGCGCCGGCGGGCTCCGCGCTGGCGAGCAGGTAGCGCAGGTCTTTCTCGAGGATGGCGACGGGGGCTTGCGGTGCGTGATTGCCCGCGCCCATCGCGCGGAGGAGGCCGACCGCGGACGGGCCGGCTACAGGCAGGGTGGCGAGCAACTCGGCTGCGCGTGCGCGTTCGAGGCCGAGCTGCTCGGCGGCGCCCAGCAACTCTCCGAGGCTCACGGCTTGGAGGCCGAAGAAGGCGTTGATCAACAGCTTCAGTTTCAGGCCTTGTCCGGCGGGGCCGACATGATGGACGAGATGGCCCATCACCGCGAGCAGTGGCCGGATGCGGTCGAGCGCGACGTGTTCGCCGCCGACCAGAAAAACGAGTTGCCCCGTGTCGGCGTGGGGGCGGCTGCCGGCGACGGGAGCATCGAGCAGGGCGAGGCCGCGATCCGTGGCAGCTTGGGCGATGCGTGCCAGTCCGGCGAGCGAGAGCGTGCTGCACTCGACGGCCAACGCCCCGGCGACCATGCCGGCAAGCGCTCCGTCGGTTTCGTGCAGCCAGATTTGGGCGGCCGCCTCGTCGTCGGTCACCATGCTGAAGACCACCTCGGCCGCGGCCACTGCCTCGCGCGGCGTGCGGGCGCGGCGCGCGCCGCAGGCCACCAACTCGGCCACGGGAGCGGCGGAGCGGTTGTAGACAGTGACCAAATGGCCCGCCGCGACGAGGCGGCGGGCCATCCGACTGCCCATGGCCCCAAGGCCGAGGAAGGCAAGGTTCATGAACCGGACTTCAATTTCTTGATCCACTCGAGCGCGGTGGCGGGCTCGAGGCGGCGACGATAATCGATTTGCACGAAGGCTTCGCGGATCTTGCCGTTCTGGTCCACAAGGTAGGTGGCGGGCACCGGGAGTTCGTAAGTGTCGGTGCCGTTCTGCTTCACGAGGTCGATGCCGAAGGATTTGTAGATCGGGCGCAGGGACTCGGGCAGGGCGAAGACCAGGCCGAACTGGCGGGTGATGCCGAGGCCGGAGTCGGAGAGAACCGGGAAGGCCAGGGCGTGTTTTTCCTGCATGGAGAGGGAGTTGTCGGGCGTCTGCGGGGAGATGGCCACGAGGTTCGCGCCGAGGGCCTTGATCTCGCCGAGGTGGTCCTGCAGGGCTTGGAGGGCGAGGTTGCAATAGGGGCACCAGTTGCCGCGGTAGAAGGTGACGAGCAACGGCCCGTGCTGGAGGAGCTCGCGGCTGCTGACGAGCTTGCCGGTCGGGTCGGGCAGGGAGAATTCCGGCATCTTGTCGCCGACGGCGAGCGCGTGGGCGAGCTGGCCCGAGGCTTCGAGTTGGGCGGTGGCAGCTTCCATGGTGGCGAAGACTTCACCGGGGATCTGTGCGCGGACGCTGGCGGTCACGGCGCGCAGTTGGGAGTCGAGCGTGGGCGCGGGTGCGGGGACGATCTCGGCCGAGATGTCGATGGTGACTTCCTCGCCGAGCGCGACGCCGCCCTCGTCGAGGGCCACGTTCCAGGAAACGCCGAAGTCCTTGCGGTTGATTTTCGTGGTGGCGGAGAAGCCGGCGTGGCGGACCTTGAACGGATCGGTGCGTGCGCCGAAGTAGGTGACTTGGAGCGGCACGGTCTTGGTGATGCCCTTGATCGTGAGCTGGCCGTCGACGGTGACAGGTTGGTTGATCTTCACCGCGGCTTGATCGAGCGCGAAGGCGATGGTGGGGAATTTCTCGGCGTCGAAAAAGTCGGCGCTGCGCACGTGCTGGTCGCGCTTCGCGTCCTTGGTGTCGACGGACTTCACTTGGATCGCGACGGCCAGTTGCTTGAGCGTGCCGGTGGCTTCGTCGAAGTCGACGGTGCCGGTGAAGTCGTTGAAGGTGCCCTTGGCGTTGGAGACCATCAAATGCCGGACGGAGAAGCCGATCTCGGTATGGACGGTGTCCAGCACGAAGGGGGCGGCCTGAGCGGTCAGGGCGGCGCCGGCCAGCAAGAGGGCGGAGAGGAGGCGGGATTTCATGTTTTGATTAGAGTGGGTGCAGGGAGAAATATTTCAGGCGGCGGCGACCTCGCGCTCGACGGCGAGAAGGGCGGCTTTCATGTTCGCTTCCACGGTGGCGGCGTCGGCCGTGGTTGCTTCGACCGGGATCACGCGGACGTCGGCGACGCCGAGGAAACCGAAAAGGAGTTTGAGGTAGGGCGTGAGGTGATCGAAGGCCGCGAGCCCGCCACCGGCGCCGTAGCCGCCCGCGCCGTAGGACGTGAGCAGGTAGACGCGCTTGGTCTTGAGCAGGCCGGTGAAGCTCTTGCCGTCGTAGGCGAAGGTGCGTCCGATGCGCACGATCTGGTCGATCCAGGCCTTGAGGGCGGACGGGATGGAGAAATTGTAGATCGGCGCGCTCACGATCACGATCTCGGCTGTGGCGAGTTCTGCGATCAGCGAATCCGAGAGCGCGGTGGCTTGGGTGAGGTCGGGCGTGAGCTGATGGGCCGGCGTGTAGAAGCCGGTGATCGTGTCGGCGACGATGTGCGGAACGGGAGTCTTCGCGAGATCGCGGACGACGAAGTTGTCCTGCGGGAAATGCTGCTGCCAGGCCTGCTGGAAATGATCGGCGAGGGCGCGGGAGTGCGAACCGACGGTGCGGGCACTGCTATCGATGCGGAGAATGCGGCGGGAGCTCATGAAGGGTGCGATGGATGTTGAAGCGGGTTGTTTTTGAGTTCGCGCCCACGATAATTCATGCGTAATTTTTAAACAATTAACCGTATTACATAACACCTTTGCAGAAAGCGCATCAATGGAGCTACGCAGCTTGGAGATACTCGTGGAGGTCATGCGGCGGGGGAATTTTTCGGGCGTGGCGAAGGCTCGGAAATTGGATCCCGCTACCGTTTCGCGGCTTATCGCGGCCGTGGAGACGGAGTTGGGCATGCGTCTTTTTCAGCGAACGACCCGGCAACTCCGTCCCACCGAGGCGGGTCTGGCGTATTTCGAAAGAATCGAGCCGCTGGTGGAAGCCTTGCGCCAAGCCAACTCCGCGGCGGAGCAGCTGATGGAGGCTCCGCGTGGACGCCTGAAGATCGCGTCCCCCGTGAGTTTCGCCGAGGTGAACCTCGTGCCGTTGTTGCCGGATTTCACCGCGCAATATCCCCATCTCGATCTGGATCTCGTGCTCACGGACAACGATCTCGATCTCGTGGCGGAGCACATCGACGCTGCGATCGTCATCGGCGCGCTGCGCGACAAGACCAGTGTTGCCCACCGCCTGAGCGACTACGTTCCCGTGGTCTGCGCCAGTCCCGAATACCTGCAAAAGCACGGTCGTCCGACGGGCCCGACGGACCTCGCAGGACACAAATGTCTCTCGCTCGCCTTGCGTGGCTTCGCCGCCGGGCAGTGGAAATTCACCTGTCGCCAGACCGAGAAAACCAAGCGCGTGCGCATCAACGAACACCTGCGAACCTCGAATGCGATGGCGCTCAAGCAATGTGCGTTGCGCGGCATGGGCATCACGCTGCAAGCGCGTTGGATGATCGGTCGCGAACTGCGCGAAGGCCGGCTCGTCGACCTTTTCCCGGAGTTTGAGGTGACCGCGGCTCTCGGCGACGTCGCGGCCTGGCTCGTCCATCCCTCGCAGGACTACTTGCCGAAAAAGGTGCGCGTCTTCGTGGATTTCCTACGGGCGCGCTTTCGCGATGGGCCACCGGGCGATCGCGATCCGCGGGTCGAAGCGGCCAGCGGCGCGCCGTAATGCGGTGGCTCTTTGCGCCATCGCGCCGGCGCGTGCAGTCTGGCCTGCGGCGGCGGGCGTGGGCGCCTGCGTGGTGACCGCGCTTTCCGTCGGACTCGCGGACGCAAACGAATCCGCCGGCGCGAAGCCGGCGGGGCTATTTTTTCACCGGCTTGGTCGTCGGCTCTTCGATGCCGAGGATGATCAGCTCGCCCGGAGTCGCGTGGCCTTGGCGGACCTTGGCTTGCATCGTGGTCGGGGCACCTGTGGTTCGGCCGAAGAAATTGGCGCCCACCTGTCCCATGCGGTTCAGTGCGATCGAAAAATTGGTGCCGGCGGCGCGGATGTTCAGGTGCGCCACCCAGACGGGGCGACGCTTCTGGCCGGGTTGAAGGGGCGTCTTCAAATCGTAGGCGCAGACGATGACGAGGTAGCGCTCGCTGGTGAGATCGGCGCGCAGCGTGTCCTCCTCGGCGCTGCCGAAGGCCTTGGCACCGAGCTGGCGCAGCGACTTCGTGTAGCCGAGCAATTGCGCGTTGCTCGCCTCGCTGAAGTTACGCGCGGCCTCGTCGTTGAAACCCTTGATCGTCTCGAAACTGGGCGAGATTTCGGTTTCGCGCAGCGAGGCGGCTATTTCCCCCGGCGACGGATCGCCTGCCCCGCCGTTGTCGTTGGCTGGTGCGGGATCTTTGAACAGCTGGTCGGATGCGGTGGATTCGATGTGCGGAGTGTCGCGCGGGTCGAACGATAGGGTGGTGATGTTCTGAGCATCGCGCAGCGATTGATGGGGCGTCGTGACACCCCAGTGGACCACGAGCAACAAGTCCGCGGCGCCGAGATCCTTCGCGGGCCAGTATTGCTGTCGCGCCAATTCCGGGGCGAGCGCCTCGACGACTTGCCGGAATTTCATGCGGTCGAGCGAGCCGTCGGCCGTGATGCCGCCGAAGTAACTGCCTTCGCCGAAGACGTAGCTCTCGGGGCGCACTTTGTCGCCGCCGAATTTGCGTTGCGTGTAGCTATCGTCGGCCCGCGCACTGACCACCACGTGGTCGTCGCCGCGCATCTCCCCTACGGCAATGCCGGCCATGACCAGCACGAGCAGCATGCGGAGCGCGGGGTTCGGACTCATCGGGGCGAGGGGCAGGCAATTTGAGAGCAGCGAAGCGATCGGTTCAAGGATGCGCGGTCCGTGCTTCGTCGGTCAGTCCGACTGGGCGGCAGGATGCAATGCCGCGCGGCGAAGCAGCGCGGTGCATTCGCGCGTATGGCATCGCGCGCCTGACCTGACTCAATTCGCCTCGGTGTCACCGCCGGGGTTAAATGCCGCCACGCGCGCCGGGGTTAAACGCCACCACCCCTAAGCGAGTGGATTGCTCATGAAGGATCGGTGAGGTGGGACAAGGTTAAAGCGCTCGCACGCGAGCTGGCGGAGCGAACCGGGACGGTTCGCGGGAGGGGCTCGCTCTCCTTGGGGAGAGCGCGGGGTGAGAGGGGTTGGGTTGTCACTTGGACTTCACTTTGCCGGCGGCGGCGTCCTTCAAGCGGTAACTCTCGCCGGTGATGGCGATGACGGTGGCGTGATGCAGGAAGCGGTCGAGGACGGCGCCGGCGGTGGGCACGTCCTGGAGCAACTTGCCCCAGTCTTCGAGCGGTCGGTTGCTGGTCATGATCGTGGAGCGCGTTTCATAGCGGCGCATGATGACTTCGAGCAGATACTCGCCGGAGTGCTTCGGCAAAGCGCGCAGGCCCATGTCGTCGATGATGAGCAGATCAGGTTTGATGTAGCCGCGCAGGACGCGATCGCGCTGCGCGAGCGCGTCCTCGGCGAGGAAGTCGCGCACGAGGTCGAAGATCGAGCGATAGCACACGACGAAGCCCTGCTTGATCGCCTCGTAGCCGATCGCCTGGGCCAAGTGACTTTTGCCGACGCCGGGCGGTCCGATGAACAGCACGTCGGTTTTCGCGCGGATAAAGTGCCCGGCCGCCAGTTCGTAGATCTGCTTGCGGGAGATCGAAGGATTGAAGCGCCAATCAAACTCATCGAGCGGCTTGAGCCGGTTGAAGTCGGCGAGCTTCACCCGACGCTGGATCTGGCGCTGCTGGCGCACGTTGACTTCGTCCTGAAGCACGAGGGTCAAAAACTCTTCGGGTGCGAGTCGATTGGCGGCGGCTTCTTGCAGCCGCACGGACAACGTCTCGCGCAAGCCGGAGAGTCGGAGTTCATGCAGGAGTTGATGGAGTTGGTTCATGGTTCGATCTGGTAATGCCGCAGGTCGCGGATGAGCGGGTGGGATTGCAGGAAGTCGATCTGCACGACGTGCTCGTCGGGTTGGGTGAGTTCACGCACCTCACGCAGGCGCCAGCGCCCGAGATGCACGGCGCGACCACATGCGCGTTCCAACTCCGCCACCGGGTGCTCGCGCGCCAGCGCCAGCAATCCCTGCATAATGCGCAATCCGATGGGGCCGCGATTACGGAACATGCCCTCGGCCCACGCGCCGGTGTGCGGGCCGATCAACCGACAGCGTTCCAACAGATACTCGGCGCCGCGCTCGACGACGGAGCGTTTGCGGCTGTGCAGGTGCGCCGCCGCCGTCGCGAAGCGTCCCGGCTCCGCTCGCGCATGCACCGCGATCGGCTCCATGCGCACGTTGAACACTCGCACCAATCGCGCCTCCGCCCGCACCCACACCTCGCGGCCGACATACTCCGGCGGCGCGGAGTAATACGATTGGCGGAACGCCACGTGTCCGTCGCGATGCACCGTGCGCTTCGCCTCCTCGAAGCACGGGAACAGGCTCGCCGGCAACGGCCGCAACGCGCCGCGCTCGGCTTCTAGGAAGTAGCGTCCGACCTGTTGGCGGATCGTCCCGTGGATGCGCGTGTCGGCGACTGTGCGCTCCCAGTCGGTGAGGAACGCGTTCTGCGCGGCGAGACTCTCAAACTCACGACCCTTGAGCGCGTTGTTCTGGGCATATTTGACGCCGGCCTCGACCTTGCCCTTGTGCTCCGGCTTCGCCGGCCGCGTCGGCAGCAACGCCGTGCCGTAATGCGCGCAAAACTCCCGCAGCTTCGGATTGAGTTCCGGATCAAACCAGTCGGCCTCGATCACCGCGGCCTTCATGTTGTCCGGCACGATCGTCGCCGGCACCCCGCCGATGGCGCGGAAGGCGTTTTCCAGGCAACGGATCACCGTCTCGGTGTCCTGTCGCCAGACCACTTCGCTGTAGCCTTTGCGCGAGTGCGAGAGCACCGCTCGGAACAGATGCGGTCGGCGACGCCGGACTTCGCTGCGCACCCACGCCCCTTGGCCAAAATCAAACTGCATCTCCGCGCCCGGCTCGCACTCCATCCGCCGGTGCGGCAACTCGACCGTCAGCCGCAGCCGCGAGACGAACAGCTTGACCGCACTGTAGCCGCCGGCGAAGCCCCGCTCACGCAGGTCCTGATGGATGCGCTTCGCCGTCAGCCCCGCCTCCACCGCCTCCCGGATGGACGCCTCATACGGCGCGCACCGACTCGCCGGCCCCGGCCGCGAGCCGACGCCGGGGTTACTGGCGGCATTTGACCACGACTCGGAGCCGACGCCGGGGTTCGTGGCGGCATTTGGCTCACCCCCAGCGTCGTCTCCAGCCGGCGGCCCCGCGCCGGCCGAGCCGAGGGCGGGGTTCGTGGCGGCATTTGCCGCCACGTGCCGATCCACCGTCCGACGGTCCACCTTCAGCTCTCGGGCGATCCGACGCTTCGACCAGCCGCGCTCGGCCAGCACTATTATCGACTGTTGGAGGTTCACTTTGATGCGGTTCATTACCCCTCCGGCGAAGCACAACTTCGCCTTCGGCGTAAACTACCCCGCTCAAAGGTGGTGGCATTTCACTCCGGCGCGCCTGGTGGCATTCGCCCCGGCCGTGACACCTCGGCTCCGGCGACGAGCAGAAAGGCGTTCAGTGCCGGCTCAGGCGGGGCGTCCTTGCGCCAGCCGAGCACGAGGCGGCTTTCCGGCGCCGGGCCGCTGAGCGGGCGGAAGCTGACCTCGCCCGGCAGTTGGCGCGCCTCCGAGGGGCACATGAAGGTGGCGCCGAGTCCGGCGCGCACGAGGCCGATGGCGTTGGCGCGCGGCCAGACCTCGTCGGCGATGCGCGGCGTCACGTTCGCCTGCTGGAACGCCGCCAGCACGCGGTCGTAGAAGCCGGGATTGTGCGCGCGCGGGAACATCACGAACGGCGTGCCGGCGAGGTCTCGCAGCCGGAGTGCCTTCGCGCGTGCGAGCGGATGGTCGCCGGGAAGGAGCACGCCGTTCTTCTCCCGCAGCAGCACCTTCGTGCGCAGTCCGGCGGGCGTCTGCTCGTCGGGGTGGAAGAAACCGCACGCGATCTCGCCGGCTTTCAATGACTCGAGCTGCGCGGATGTTGGAGATTCGTTCAGCTCCACGCGCACGCCGGGATAGCGGCGATTAAACTCGCGCAAGATGCCTGGCAACACGGTCGCCATGGCCAGGCCCGTGAATGCCACGCGCACATGGCCGGCCTGGCCGCCCGCGAGCGCCTGGATGTCTCCCGGCACGGCCGCGAGCGCGCGCAGCAGCGGCTCGATGCGCTCAAGCAGGGCCTTGCCGGCCGCCGTCAGCTCGACGCGGCGCTGCGTGCGGTTGAGGAGATCGACCCCGAGCGAGAGTTCGAGCTGTGAAATCGTGCGCGAGAGCGCCGGCTGCGCGATGGCGAGCGACTCGGCGGCCTTGCGGTAGTGGAGCTGGCGCGCGACCTCGCGGAAGTAGACGAGGTGGCGCAGCTCGAAGGGATATTGATACTCGCGAGGCATCAATCGTGATGAAAGAGGTATTTCCGGTTATGGCAAGAAGCTGGTAAGCTCCGCGCCTTTCCCACCATGTCCGCCCCGAAATCGCTCTTCGAAAAAGTCTGGGACGCCCACGCCGTCCGAAAACTGGCCAACGGCCAGACGCAGCTGCTCATCGGCACGCACCTCATCCACGAAGTCACCTCGCCGCAGGCCTTCGGCATGTTGCGCGACCTCGGGCTTCCGGTGCTGATGCCGCACCGCACGTTCGCCACGGTGGACCATATCGTGCCGACCGACCAGCTCGTCGAGCCCTACGCCGATCCGCTCGCGCAGGCGATGATGGATGAACTGCGGAAAAACTGCGCGCAGTTCGGCATCACGTTCTTCGACCGCGCCAGCGGCAAGCAGGGCGTCGTGCACATCGT